>QHVV01000154.1 GCA_003222385.1 Acidobacteriota bacterium | reverse complement strand
CGGTACCGCGTAGTGTCGCGCGAGATCGTGACGCCGAAAACGGTGCGGGTCCTGAATCCCACGCCGAGGCCACGCCTGACGCTCATCACCTGCTATCCCTTCACCTACATCGGATCGGCGCCGAAGCGCCTCGTGGTCGTCGCCGAGCCGATCGCGCGCGCAACCCGGCAGCGCGCCGTGGTCGCGCCCGCCACGCGCTGACGTCGAACGGCGCCCGGTCGCCGCTCTCTGGCATCCCTTTTGAAGTTTCGATGCGCGGAGGGACCCGCCCATGGCTCGAAACCCGTCGCGAATTCCGATCCTCGCCGCGCTGACCGCGCTTCTCCTCGTGTCTTCAGCGGCTCCCGAGCCGCTTCAGCTTGCCCGCGCTCGACGCAAGTCCACTACGACCCATAAGCGCAAGACCGCTCCGCACC
>QHVV01000153.1 GCA_003222385.1 Acidobacteriota bacterium | reverse complement strand
GCCACGAACATGGAGAAGGCCGTGGCCGGCTTCCAGAAGGCGCACGGCGTCCAGCCGACGGGGACCGTGGATCCCGCGACATGGAAGCTCCTGAACTCGGATACCGCGCCGGTCCTCGTTCGCTACACGATCCGGCCGGAGGACGTCGCAGGCCCCTTCGAGAAAATCCCGGAAGACATGATGGAAAAGGCGAAGCTGCCGGCGCTTTCGTACTCGAGCGCGCTCGAGGAGATCTCGGAAAGATTTCACTCGAGCCCGAAGCTCCTGCAGCGGTTGAACCCGGGGAAGTCCCTGGACAAGGCGGGCGAGGAGATCGTCGTGCCGACCGTCCGCAACGTGTCGCAGGCTCCCGCGAAAGCCGCGAAAGTCGTGGTCTCGAAATCGGGGCTGACCGTCACGGCGGTGGACGCGAACGACAAGCCGATCGCGCAGTACCCCGCCACGATGGGGAGCGAGCACGACCCGCTGCCGATCGGCAACTGGAAGGTCAACGGGGTCTCGAAGAACCCGCCGTTTCACTACAATCCGAATCTGTTCTGGGATGCCGACGCAAAGGACGAGAAGGCAACGATCAAGCCGGGCCCGAATAATCCGGTCGGAGTCGTGTGGATCGACCTGTCCAAATCGCATTACGGGATCCATGGGACTCCCGAGCCTTCCACGATCGGAAAGACGCAGTCGCATGGGTGCATTCGATTGACGAACTGGGACGCGAAGGAGCTCTCGGAGATGGTCGGTCCCGGCACCCCGGCGATCCTGCAGGAGTAGGCATCCGAGCGCGCGCCGCACTTCTTTTCGCTGCCGGCTTCGTCGCAGGCGCGCTGTCGTTGTACTACCTGCTCTGGAGGACCGGGGGCTTGATCCCCGGACACTTCGCGTCGATGACGACGGCCGACATCGCCGGCGCGACGCGGGCGACCACTCCGGCGCCGCTCCCGACCCTCCCCTTCCCGACGACGAACGCAAAGTCGAAAGCGACGCCGGCAATCCCGTCGACCTCGCCGGCCGCAGCCCTGTCGCCCACGCTTCCCGCGTCTTCCCTGGCGTTGACGGCCACGCCGACCTCGGGCGAACGCTTCTTCGGCACGCTCGACGGCAGGACCCTCATGTTACCGGTCGTCGGCGCGCGGATGATCGACCTGCGCGACAGCTTCGACGAGACGCGCGGATCCCGACGACACGAGGCCATCGACATCCTCGCGCCGCGCGGAACGGCGGTCATTGCGGTCGACGAAGGAAGAGTCGCGAAGCTGTTCCGGAGCAAGGAGGGCGGGAATACGGTGTATCAGTTCGACCGCGACGAAACGCACGCGTTCTATTACGCGCACCTGGACCGCTACGCCGAAGGCCTGATCGAGGGGACGTACCTCCGGCGCGGCGATCCGGTCGGGTCCGTCGGCACGACCGGCAACGCTCCTCCCGGCACGCCGCACCTCCACTTCGCGATCTACGAGCTCGGCCCCGAGAAGCACTGGTGGTCGGGAAAGGCGATCGATCCGTATCCGCTGCTCGCGAAAGTCAAATAGAATCCGAAGCGACCGGCCTCACCACCCGACCATGAACGACCGCAAGTATCGCCACCGCGGATACATGGACTCCTCGTCCGAGGAGAGGGGTCCGCGCGGACCACGCCCCGGAGCGCCCGGCCGCTCCGAGGGCGCTCCCCGGGGCCGCGGAGTCGACGTCAACAAAGCCGTGGTTTTCGCGTGCAAGTCGTGCGGGGAGAAGCGCCGCGACCTCGAAGACATCCGCTTCGACTCGACGTGCACGCGCTGCGGAGCGGACCTGCACGCCTGCGTGCAGTGCGCCTACTTCGATACCTCGGCGCGTTTCGAGTGCACCCAGCCGATCCCGGCGCGGATTCCTTCGAAGAAGGTCCGCAATACCTGCACTTTCTACTCCCCGGCCAAATCGTTCGACCTGACCGGGTCTCGCGCGACCACGGCCACACCCGACGACGCGCGCGCCGCTTTCGACAGGCTGTTCAAGAAATAGCCGGGCCCGGAACGCTTCCTGCATGGAAGGCCTGGAGACACGAAAGGAGCCTTTTATGCAGGCCAAAGATCTGATGACGCCAGACCCCACGACGTGCAGTCCGTCGGACGATCTCAAATCCGTCATCGAAGTCATGCGGGAGGAGGACTGCGGCATCGTTCCCATCACCGAGGGTAACGGAGAAAACCGCGTCGTGGGCGTCGTCACCGACCGCGACATCGCGCTGCACCTGGGGGAGACCGACCAGGCGCCGTCGGAGATCCAGGTCTCCGAGGTCATGACGACCAACATCGTCGCCTGCGAGCCCGACGCGGAAGTCCACGAAGTCAGCCGCAAGATGCAGGAGGCGCAGGTGCGGCGGGTGCTGATCACGGAGGGAGGGAGGCTCAAGGGAGTCATCTCGACGGCCGATCTCGCGCGAGCCTCCTCCTCGCGGAGCGACAAAGATCAAGTGGGCAACGAAGTCGAGCGCGTGATGGAGAAAGTGTCGGAAGAGACCCCCGGCAAGCGGGCTTAGGAGGGTCAGGTCTCCACTTGCCACTTCGCTTCGCGAAGATGGCAAGGACAGCTCGTGTTGTTCCGAACGTCGGCGATCAGTGAATACCTGACCCCTCCCGGGCCGCCCGGCGCAGAACCGACCGCAGCATCCGCTGCGTGAGGCGTCCCGTGAACGTGTTCTGCTGGCTCGGGTGGTAGGAGGCGTAGAGGACGTCTCCGCCGATCGCGTACCGCGCGCCATGGACGAATCGAGGCCTCGGTCGGGGAACAGCCGCGCCCGCCGCGGCGAGCGCCGCGAGGCAGGACTCGAACGCGAGCCCGCCGAGAGCGACCAACGTGCGGGAGGCCGGCAGCAGCCCGATCTCGCGCGACAGGTATTCCCGGCAGTTCGCGAACTCGGCGGGAAGCGGTCGGTTGTCGGGAGGGGCGCACTTGACCGCCGCCGTCAGGAGAGCGCCGAACAGATCGAGCCCGTCGCCCGGCCGCGCCGACTCGGCCTGGTTCGAGAGACCGACCGAGTGGAGCGCCCGGAAGAGAAAGTTCCCGGACTCGTCGCCGGTGAAGATCCGTCCGGTCCGGTTGCCTCCGTGCGCCGCGGGAGCGAGACCCACGATGAGCAGGCGCGCGGCAGGATTGCCGAATGCGGGCAACGGCCGGCTCCAGTACGTCTCTCCGCGAAACCTCCGCGGAACGCGTCGTGCTGCCTCTTCGCGCCACGCGACGAGCCGCGGACACCGGCGGCAGGAAACGACCTGGCTCTCGAGACGCCGGAGCTCCGCCGGCGGACGGGTCAGCGCCGTGAGTATTTTCCGGTGAGCTTCGCCTCGGCAAGGACGTGGCCGCGCATCGCTGCGAGCAGATCCTGCTTGGTTGCCCCGGCCGGCAGATCGAGCTTCGAATCGAGAGCGGAGAGCGTGAACACGTACCGGTGCGTTCCCGACGGCGGGCACGGGCCGCCCCATCCGATCTTGCGGAAGTCGTTCTTCCCCTGACGGCCGCCGCCCGAGACGTCGTCGCGGGCCGGGACGCCTTCGGGGAGCGCCGAGACCGACGGCGGCAGCTCGTACAGCACCCAGTGGACCCAGACACCGGCCGGCGCATCCGGGTCGTCGCAGACGAGCGCGAGACTTTTCGCCGCCGCCGGGACGCCGCTCCACGACAGCGGTGGAGAGACGTTCTTCCCGTCGCACGTGTACTGCGGAGGAATCGAGCCGCCCTCCGCGAACGCGGCGCTGCGCACTTCCAGGGCCATGGCACCTCCCGTGGCGAGAAAAAGCCCGATCGCGAACCGCAGATATCGGCTCATTTCTTCGGCGTGGATCCCGCGGCGGGAAGAGCCGGCGGCACGCCCATGTCGCGCCACCGCTTCTTGTTCTCCTCCCATTCGGCGAGCGCGCGCTTTCGGTTGACGGCGGCCGCCGCGGCCCGCGCGTCGTCGTCGCTCGAGGGCGCTGGTTCCGGAGTCTTCGCCGGCGCTTCGTCGGTCTCGGCCACGCTCCTATTTTATGCGCGCGTGAGTCGATCGGCGGGTGGCAACCTGGCCCCTGATGTGGCAAGTGGAGACCTGACCCCGCTACTGAACGATGACGTTCCCCTGCATCCCGCGGTGCTGCTCGGGGTCTCCCCCGCACTCGTTCTGGGTGCAGGCGAACGGATACGTGCCGCGCTGGAAGGGCTGCGGCGTGAAGGGGGCGAGCGTGACGTCGTGGCCGGGAGAGATGTCATCGGTTCCCGACAGGCCGAGCTCGGAGATGCCCGAGAAGCCGTGGCGGGGGCTCGGCGTTCCGGGCAGGTCCACGTTGTGGAAGACGAGGACGTAGGTCGTCCCCACGTTCAGAACGAGGGGCGGCGAGTTCGGGCCGCCCGGCGAGAAGTCCCACGCCTTGACGCTGACGATGATCGTCTGGGGTGCGGGAGAAGGTTCGTCTTCGGCTCCGGAAACGAAGCTCCCGTCGGCGGTGGCGTTGTCGATCACGGCGCCGTAGCTGAACAGGGCCGCCGCGGGGTTGTCCGATGACACCACCGCGAACGCGTTGGTCGTCGCCCGGTCCCCCTGACCGACCGCGTGCGCTCCCAGGACCACCGACTGCGTCCCCAGCAACGTCGTCCCGTCGTACAGCTTGATCGTCGCCGTCACCCCCGTGTCGTTCCCGTTGTAAATCCCGACGTTCGTCCGAAACAGACCGTTGGACAGCTCCGTCAATACCGACGTCGCGTGCGCGTCGGAAGACTTCATCCCCGGCACGAACATCCCGTTCGTTCCTCCCCCCGACACCGGCGAATAGAGCCGGCTCGTCACACGCACCCCATCCCCCGCCGCCGTGAACTCCACCGCCCCAGCCGTCGACGGCGCATTGAACTGTGATGCCACCATGTCGTCGAACGGCTTCGACTCCCGCGGCGCCAGCGTAAAGGACACCTGCGGCGCCGAACCCGGACACGTCCCCAGAAAACACCGATACACCGCCGTCACCGACACCGACGACGTGTACGACGTGTTGAAGACCCGCACGTCCGAAAAAAATGGGCTCGCCGCCGAACCCACCGGCAGGGACGCGGTTGCGGGCAGGGTCAGCGTGCCGGCGGAAAGGAGGAGCGGGAAGAGGAGCAGCAAACCCGCAGCGACCCGCACTCTCCCCATGGTTCCGTTAGACGACCGCGGCGCGCCCTCCGTTTACGATTCTAGCCGGGCGGGGCGCTTCCGCCGCGCGGATCGACGCCCCGTCCGGCCGGAGGGCCGGGGTTGAATCCCTAGTTGACGTGCAGCGTGCCGCTCATGAGGCCGGCGCCGTGCACGGTGCAGAAGAAGTTGAACGTCTGACCGCGCGCCGACTCGGGAGGAATGAAGGTCGCCGTGAAGGTGACCGCCGGATGGGGGCCGCTGCCGTAGTAGGGGTCGCCGTCGGTGGCCGCAGAGATGTTGTTGGATATCCCGATCCCGAGTGGGGAGATGCCGGAGAAACCATGAGTCCCCTGCGTCGATTCGAAGACGAGGGTCGTCGAAGCCCCCGCCGTCACCTGGATCGGCGAGTTGGTTCCGGGCGTGAAGCTGTAGTTGACCAGGTTCACGTTGATGGTCTGCGGCGTCGGAGCCGCCGGCGCCAGAGCGTCGGGGGCGCCCGCGACGAAGCTGGAGTCGGCGGTGGCGTTGTCGATCACGGCGCCGTAGCTGAACAGGGCCGCCGCGGGGTTGTCCGATGACACCACCGCGAAC
>QHVV01000152.1 GCA_003222385.1 Acidobacteriota bacterium | reverse complement strand
AATGGGGCAAGAGCGACGGGAGACGCCTCGTCCCTTGACATCGCCCCCCACTCCGGTTAAACCATGGCCGTTCCGGCGTCGCTTCTCAGAGGGGGATTGACCATGAAGAGCATCCGGCTGGTGGTCCCGGTGATCGCCCTCGTACTTGCGCTGCTTCCATCTCCCGCCCTCGCCAGTACCACGTATACAGAATCGGTGCTGGGCGTCGAGACGGGACCTCCGCAGAGCACACCGTCATGTGATGACTCGAACAGCGTGAGCTCGTTCGCGGGCATCGCGCGAGGAACCCTCAACGGGGGATTCCAGATCGCCGTCTGCCACACCCCGCTCGCGCCGAGCGCGGAGATCCTGGGCGGCACCTTCATCCTGAGTAATGGCACGACGACCGTCGCGGGCGGGTTCGCCTCCGGCGGCACTGTGACCTACGTGACCACGTTCGTGACCGGTTCCTTCTGCATTCAAAAGTTCGCAGTCAGCGGCGATCTGCTGCCCTCGGGCCACTTTGCGGGCAAACTCCTGCACTACGGCTCAGGGACGGCCAGTTCCTGCAACGTCTTCTTCGCCACCATCTCCGGGAGCGCCGAGCTCACCTCTCCCTGAGGACTGCCGGATGGCAGGGAACGATTCTCTGGACGTAAAGCAATGCTCACGCTTCCTGGGTATGCGGTGCTGCCGGCGCCTTGGTCTGCCGACGAAACGGCAGTCCCCGGTCCTCGCGCAACCACAGGTAGACGAGCGGGGCGATCCTCGTTGAGGAGCGCCGACCGCAGCTAGATCACCCGAAGCGGCGACAAGTCCCCACCGAACCGCGGTGAGTCCCTTCCCGTGAGCGCAGTAGTCGACGGGCGCGCTGACTGACCGTCCGTTTCAGTACCGCAAGCCAGAGTTTGAGAGATCGGCAAGAAATTCGCGGCGCCGCCACTCATTACCCTTTCCGCCCACAACGACTCTCTAGGAGGACGGGAAGATGATCGTGACGATCGCCACATTCGAGGAGAGCGGCGACCAGCTGGAAGAGGGTATGCGTCACGTTCAAGAGGAGGTGGTGCCCTCGATTCGCGGGGCCGTCGGCCTACGTGCTGCCTACTGGCTTGTTGATCGCGGAGCCGGAAAGAGGCTCTCGGTGACGGTCTGGAACGACCCGAACGCCCCCGCCGCCGCCATGCCCGGAGTGATGGCCTCGATCAAGCGGCTGCGCGGAGAGGCGGGCCGCACAGAGCCGCAGCGCTCGCCGGACCGGAGCGAGAGATTCGAGGTATTCGCCGAAGTCGAAGCAGAAAGTTAGGCGGCCGTGAACGGCGTCGAGGCGCATGCAATGGGGTGCCTCGAAGCAAAAACCACGAGCGGCTGCCCGCAACCTTCGGTCTTGGGGTGAAACAGAAGGTACTGGTACGCCCAACTTACTGTCTCCCAACTCGCCAGGCCTCTATCACCTCGGGGCTGGTACGTCACCCGTTGGGCTGGTAGATGCTCAGCTGGTACTGCTTCATCCTTATTCGTCTCGCGCCCAAACCTCCTCCGGCCGGGCGCTGGGCCCTTCGCCAGAGCCCTGGCCGGAGGGGCGCATTTTCGTCTCCTATCCTCGAGCAGGCTCGTAGGTGGCGATCAACACGCCTGTGCTCGTGGTGCTGCGGTCGACCAGCCGCAGCGATGCTTGCGTGCCGGCGGCAAACAGCCGCCGCCCGGTGCCCAGCACGAGAGGAGCGATCATCAGCAGGTACTCGTCGATCAAATCGGCGGCCATCAGCGAGGCGATCAGCACGCCGCTACCCATGATCACGAGATTCGCGCTCGAGCTCTGCTTGAGGTCCGCCACGGCGGCCGGAACGTCCCCGTCCAGCAGAGTCGAGTTCGGCCAGTCGAGCCTCGTCGCGGGGTTGCTCGAGGCGACGTACTTGCGAGTGTTGTTGAGCGCGTCCTTGAACGGGCCGCCCCGGTCATTCCAGGAGGCCAGCAGCTGCTCATAGGTGCGCCGCCCGAACAGCCACGCGCGATCCCCGCCCATCCGCTCGCCCATCTTGGCGACGCTCGCCTCGTCGCCGTACGGGATCCCCCAGCCGCCGCGATCGAACCCATCCCGCGAGTCCTCGTCCGGGCGACCCGGTCCCTGCATCACGCCGTCAAGCGTCACCCAATTCATCACGATTACCTTTCCCATCTCATCTCCCGTTCTTTCGGTTTCGGCAGCCCAGATGCGCCGCCTGAGGACTCGCGAGACCAGACTGATTCCGGCCCCTCACCCTGCTACACGAACGCGATCGGCCGAAGTCGACACCGCCACCAACCACCGACCGAGACGACAGGAAGCACGAGCTGCGCTCAGGAAATCGGCGAGAATCCCGCCGACCTACGCGATCTCGGCCCTTAGGCCCAAGCTCTTCTGCCGACCGGTACGTCGGTCATTGCCTGACCCGTACAGCGTGACGCTGTTGATGACAACGATACTCATGGCTTATCAACCTCCTCTTCGTATGCGTCGCTGAGGAATGTGCATCGAGCAGTGGCTCCATCCTGCGCCACAGATGAGGCCCGATCGCTGCTCGAAGTACGAAGCCGTAGGCACCAGAGCGGCATCCTCCGGATCGGTGCTGGTGCGAGCTGTTGACCAGAGAAGGCGAAAGCCCCCCTTACATCAGTACGCGTTCCGGCTCAAAACCTTTGAAGCGAGCCACCTGCGCTGCCCAGGCCGAGCGAAGATCGACGCGATAAACAGAACGACGTACTCTTGTCTTCGGCAAGTAACGGGGACCAGAAGGGGGTCTGCGGCGGTTGTTCAGCGAGGTGACCACGACATGAAGTTGACGACCACCACGAACGTTTCGGTGGACGGCGTCATGCAGGGGTTGGGCGGACCTGACGAGGATCGCAGCGGCGGCTTCGAGCGCGGCGGATGGGCCATTCCACTTCTCGACACCGAAACCGGGGACTATCTCAACCAGGTCTACGGCGGCGCGGCCGCGTTCCTCTTTGGCCGGCGGACGTACGAGATCTTCGCCGGCTTCTGGGGAGCGATGGCCGATCCGAGCACGAGCCCGATCGCCGCCGCGCTGAACAGCCGGCCCAAGTACGTGGCATCGACCAGCCTCGCCGATCCGCAGTGGGCGGGGACGACTGTCCTGCACGGCGACGTCGCCACGGCCGTCGGTGATCTGAAGGCGCATCAAGAACGGCACACTGCTGGTGCCCGGCAGCGGTGCCCTCGTCCGATGGCTGCTCGCCAACGACCTGGTCGACCAACTCGACCTGCTCACCTATCCCGTCGTCATCGGCCAGGGCACACGACTGTTCCCCTATTCCGGTCCGGACGTCGCACTCGACCTGGTCAACTCGCGGACCACTTCCCAGGGCATCACCATCCAGACCTATCGGCCTCTCGGGCGTCCGGAGTACGTAACGTCCACGGTCGACCCCGAACACGTCATGCGCGACGCGACCTCGGGTCGGCGCAGCTAAAACACGCCCAAGATCCGTCCACGCCTCATCGCAGACCTAGCTGCTCGGCGCTCGACCTGGTGGTCTGCCGCTCCACATCCACCCCGAACCGGTTCCGCGATTCTGTGACTCGGCTCACGGCGAAGACTCAGGGCCGGTCGCCGGTGCATACGCGATCGCGCTAGACGCCGCGGGTCATCCACCCGGTCCTTTCGCGCGCTGAAGCTCTGCGATCTGCGCGCGAGCGGCGTCGACTAGCTCCGCATTGGTGTTGGCGCGCCCAGCAAGCCCCCATCCGCCTTCAATCGCCTCAGTGAGGAGCACCCAGGTCCTCCCCTCAAGCGAGGGATCGCCGGCGGCAGCCGCGACCAGGTCGGTGAACTGGCGGACCACGGCGAGTTGCTTGTCACGGTTGAGCGCCCCTGCATTGGTGAGTACCTGCACCCTGACGTAATTGCCGTCTCCCTCGACGTTAGAGAGAGCGCCATCCGGCAGGTCGTGTATGAATGCCGCGGTGTTCCTGCGGAACATGGGGATGTCCGGAACCTGTTCGATCTTCATCAAGGTTGACGCCAGGTCGCGAGCGAGGGCCTTCGGATTCACGAACGTACCGCCGGTGGCGTAGACGTCGATCATCGGCATTGGAGCACTCCCTTGACTAGCTGGGGCTGACCAGAACGGAAATGAAATATACAGACCGGTCTGTCTATTCCAGATATCACCAGTAACCCTTCCAGGCCCGCCGGCAAAGGAGCAGGTGTGAGCGCCCAACCCAATCCCGATCTTCAAGCGCCAGTCGCGCTCGTGACTGGAGCCACCTCCGGTATCGGCCGAGCGATCGCCCTGAAGCTGGCGAGTGACGGCTTCTACGTGATCGTGCACGGCCGCGACGCATCGCGCGGAAAGGAGACCATCCAAGAGATCGAATCCAAAGGCGGTCGTGGGCGATTCGTGCCTGCCGACCTGACGGCGCCAGGAGATATTGCTCGCCTGGCCAGCGACGCCGGCGCCGTTGACGTCCTGGTCAACAATGCCGGGTTTTCATGGTTTGAACCGACGGCCGATCTCGACGTCGCTACTTTCGACTCGTTGCTCGCAAGCAATGTCCGGTCCGCGTATTTCCTGGTCGCCGCAATTGCCCCCAAGATGGCCGAGCGCGGCGCCGGCTCCATCATCAACCTGGCAAGGATGGCGGGCCAGATCGGCCTGGCTGGAGGAGCGGCCTACGGGGCGACCAAGGCGGCCCAGGCTGCTTTGGCTCGTGCTTGGGCTGCAGAGTTCAGCCCCAGGGGCGTTCGCGTAAACGCGGTTGCGCCGGGTCCGGTGTTCACGCGCGGAGCGGCACCGGATCGAACCGAGAGGCTAGGAAGTACGACTCTTCTCAATCGCGCCGCCCAGGCCGAGGAGATAGCCGAAGTGGTCGCCTTCCTTGCGTCGCCAAAAGCCGGCTACATCACCGGTGCAACCATCGCCGTCGACGGCGGCCGAACCGCCATCTAAGTGCTGCTCGAAAACATCGGTAGACAG
>QHVV01000129.1 GCA_003222385.1 Acidobacteriota bacterium | reverse complement strand
TCGACTTCGCGGTGCTTTCCGATGACCTCCGGTTCCTCGTGCGAACCTTGCGACGGCCGCGCGTCGGCTGGCACGATCCCAACTTCGGGGTCCGATTCGACGACTATTTGGACGCGATCGACGCCGCCGTGCCGCCCGACAGCATCGATTTCGTTGCGGAAAGTAGCCTGTCCCTCCTGTCGGAGCCGCATCTCAAACGGCTCGAGCAGAGCGGATTCAAGGCCCTTTTGCCCGGAATCGAGTCATGGTACGACCTCGGCAACAAGTCGAAGACCGGCCAGCTCAAAGGGATGGACAAAGTGCGCCATGTCTCCGAGCACGTGAACCTGATCCTCCGGTATGTCCCCTACGTCCAGACCAACTTCGTGCTCCGGAGCCCTTCGAACTGACGAAATGTTTCGTGGATCTGACACCCGGAGCGTTCCCCGGGTATTCGCTCCTTTCGGCGTTCGGGCGGGCGGCGCCGCTCAACCTGCAATACCAGCGCGCGAATCGCGTGCTCCCGTTCCCGTTCCATTTCCTGGACAACAATCACGCCATGAACGTCAAGCTGAAGAACTACTCGTGGCGCGACTTCTACGACCGCGTGATCGGCCTGACCGAATACACGTTTTCCTGGCGCGCCATCATCAACCGCTTCCGAGCGACCAGGACGATGATCCCGCGGTGGATGAACGTCGTCCGGGCGGTGTCGTCGGAGGGATTTGGGAGACTCGCGTACTACGCGGAACTGAGGCGGCGGCTCGACGCCGACCCTCACGTCCAGCGCTATTTCGACCAGGAGACGACCGAGCTGCCGGCGTTCTACGTCGACCAGGTGCGTAATGACCTCGGGCCGCTGTGGGAGTGGCTGCCGGCGGACGCCCTCTATCACGACCCTCACGCCTATCTCACGTTGGAGGAAGAACAATCGCCAAAGACCCTGGAGCACGTCGACAATGGGCTCGCCGCGAGCTGAGACATTGCGAGGGAGGTCTGACTCCGAGAGCCCGACTGCGATAGTCCGCTGACCTCAGTCCGCCGTCAAAGTCCTGGTCCTCAAGATCAACGAATCGAGAAAAGGAGGTCGCCATGGCCCACCAAGGCAAGGTTCAGCTCACTTACGTGATCGTTGCTCCGCCGGATCAAGTGAAGGAGGGCGATCGGATCTTCGCGAGCCACGCTCCCTGGATGAAGTCCACGCATCACCGTGACGGGAACAAAGCTCTTCTGACCTATGACGTCTCCAAGGCGCCCGAGCTTTCGAACTCGTTCGATCAGAATTCGGCGCCGACCGGAAACACGGTCTTCGTCCTGAGCGAGGTCTACGAGACTGGGGCTGGCGTCACCGACCACTTCGGGCAAGCCGCATCGAACTGGCAGGATTTCCCGGCCCTCGTGACCTGGCTGGGGAAATGCAAAGTCTCGGGCACGCCGGCGGCTTCGATCTTCAACTCGCTCTGGTGACGTCGCCCGACTGAAATCCCGGATCCGCGCCCCGGGGATCTGACTATCCCGACGGGGCGTGAGATTCGGAATCGCGTCAGCTCTTCTCGGTCGCCGCTTTCGCTTTCGTCCGGACGAACGCGTAGTTCAGCTGCGGCAGCGAGTTGAACCCGGCCGCCTTCGTGCAGAGCTCCTTTGCCTTGTCCCTGTCGCCTTTCCCCTCGTAGGCCTGACACATGCGATAGAGATTCTGAGGGTTCTGCTGGTTCGCCTGTTGCAGCTCCGACAGAGCCTTGTCGTAGTCCTTTTCGGCGAGGGCGATCAATCCATCGAGCTCGTGGACCTGTTTCGCCTGAAACGGGTTCTTCGAGGCCGCGGCGCCCTTTCGAAATTCGTCCGCATGGGTCTTCGCCGCGGCAGTGTCCTTTTTCACCAATGCCGCACGGGCCAGGTTGTAGTGATGGACGAGCCGGGCGTTGTCTTTGATCTCCTGCGAGAGATTGGAGCCCTCGGTCAGCTTCAAGCCTCGCTCGAACTCCGCCACGGCCGCATCGGGTCGTCCCATCTCCAACAGGATGTTTCCTTTCAATTGTCGGTCGAATGCCATGGCCGGAACGTCGTTGGTCTTCTCGCCCAGGGCGTATTGCTTGTCCACGTCACCGAGCGCCGTCGCCAGCTTGCCGCCGTCGACGTGCACGACCGTCAGCGCGAGCAGGCCCGTCCGGCGCTCGCCGTCGTTCCTCGCCTTCTTGTCGATGTTCTGAAGCTCGGCGATCGCCTGATCCGGCTTTCCGAGGTACAGCAGATCCATGGCGATCCCCTGGTGAGCATTGACGAAGTTCGGCTCGATCGACAGCGCTTTGCGGTACTGGACCATCGAATCATCGAATCGGCCCATCTTCAGAAGCAGCTCGGCATAGGAATCGTAGGGGTTGGGGTCTTTGGGGATCAGCTCGATGTACTTCTGAAAGGCCTTTTCGGCGTTGGCGTAGTCGCCGACCTGACGGTAGGCGTAGCCCAGGATGTTGTAAGCGGTCGAGTAGCTCGGCTCGAGCTCCGTGGCCTTCCTGTAGTGCTCGATCGCCTGCGGGTAGTCCTGCTGGCCGAAGTAGTAGCCGCCGAGGTTGAAGTGCGCCCGCTCGTCGTTCGGGTACGCCGCGACGAGCTGTTCGAGGTATTCCTTCTGTTTGACGGCATTGTTGTTCGCCCCGGCCTCCGTGGCCAGAATGAGAAGCCGCTCGCCGTTGGAGGCCTTGTCCGCCAGGCTCACCGCCTTGTGGAGATGCTCGAAAAACTCCTTACCGGTGGGCGCGGAAGTCGCCAGGCTCAGCTCGGCCCACGCGAAGTTCGGGTCGAGCGAAGCCGCCTTCTCGAAGTGCGCGGTGGAGTCGGTGATGCGCAACTTCTCCGCCAGATCCCGCCCCTGTAGGAACTCGGTTTTCGCGTCGGCGGACGCGGTCGTCACCGGGATCTTTCCTCCATTCGCCGGGGTCGGTTGGGTTTGCGCGGCCGCGGCGGGGGCTTCCTTCTTCGCGCACGCGGAGGTCGCGACTCCGGCGGCAGCCGCGAGTGTCAATAGAAAAGCAAAAGATCGATTCGGGCGCATGGTGCCCTCCTTGGCCTGTCATACGGCGATTTGACCGGAGGGTTAAGGGTCGCACCTCCGATCGGCCTGCCCCAAACGAGGGGCTGTTTCCCTCCCTAGTCCTCTCTTCCCGACACCGGCTTTCCATACTTGGTTCCGTGTCAGAAAGGCACATGGACCTTCCGATTACTCGATCGTCACCCTCCGGGCGAGGATCGAGCCGTCCGCCTGAAGAATCCCTTCCACTTCCACCATCACCCCGATCGTGACGCTCGAGAAGGTCGCGGAGCTGCCGCGGTTTCGGAACGTCGTCGAGGAGTCGGTCTTGACGGTCACGGGAGCGCCCGTGCTCTGCACGACGAAGCTCATCTCCATCGAGTTGACCGATGTCACCGTTCCTTCGACGTCGCGATTGCCCCCGACGTTCTCGTCCTGAAGGATGATCTCGGTCGCGAGATACGTGTTGTCGGCCTGCAGGAGAGCTTTGACGTGAACCCGCATGCCGATCTGGATCTGCGCGAGCGTCATCGTCGTCTGGCCGTGACGCAGGACGGTCGTGCCCGTGGTCTGGACCACGACGGCCCCGAGGCGCTGGTCGAGAACCGTCAGCGTGCCGACGCCGGTGCTGACAGCGGAGACGAGCCCTTCGATCTCCTCCCCGGCGTGGCCGCGCGGGACGACGACGGCGGTCGAGCCCGTCACGGCGACGGTGATCGCGTTGGTCCCGGGGGAAACCTGGACGCTGGCGCGCGCGTTGATGTCGGCGCGGGAGAACTCCATATCGACGTTGCCCACCGGGACGCCGGTCAGCGAGAAGTTGCCCGAGGCGTCGGTCTGAGCGGACCGACCCGTCCGGGCAACGCGCACCGTCACCCCGGGGAGTCCCATTCCGGCGCCCAGCGTCGTCGCGCCAAAAGTTCCACTGCCGCGGACCACGGTTCCCAAGACCATGGCGCTCCCGGCGGGGGATGTGGGCGAAGAGGACGACTCGTGACAGGAAGCGGTCAATAGGAGTGCGGCGAGAACGCAAATCGTGAACGAAACTGTTAGTGGGATCCGCGACCGGGGAAGCATGGGGTCCTCCGTGGTTAAAGGCTCCGGAGGACTCGCGGTCGCTCTCTACGGCGCTCGATTCGAGGGGGATCGAGAAGCCTCCGACGCGTGAAAGCCGCATTATGGCACCGACCCTTCCGGAGGGCGGTGGATCGATGACTTCCTCCGCCGCTCGAGCAGCGCATCGAGCGAAAAGCGGTCCTCCTCCCGCGGCAGGACCAGCACGAAGAGGAGCAGGGCCAGGCGCGGGATGACGTGCGTGTGGAACTCGTAGAGCGGCTCCTTGAGGAGGTGTCCGAACGTCACGACGAGCAGCACTAACCCGAGTGCGATCAGCGCGGTGCGCACCCGCAGACCGAGAATCACGAGAGCGCCCGCGACGAGCTCCACGATCGGCACGGCGACTCCCACCGCCCAGAGAGACCACGTGGGCAGGAACGTGTCCGCGTACGGATCGACGAAGTACTTGTGCGCGTGACCGGCGGGAGTCAGTTCGAAGACCTTCCAGACGCCAGCCATGAAAAAGATCAGTCCGAGCACTCCGCGCGCGAAGAGGATCGCCCAGGCGCGATCCCGATCTCGTCCCTCGTTCATCGGGCGTTGGTCACGCCGTTTCGGCGGCGTACGTCTCCATCCGCAGGCCGAGGAGAATCGTTCCGGCCACGAGAACTGCCGCAACCAGAAACGGAAGCTGGATGACCCGGTCGAACAGATATCCGTAGACGACCGGGAAGATCACGCGCGCGGCGCCTCCGAACGTCTGCTGGACGCCCATGTAGAGGCCGCGCTCGCGGCTCGAGACGACGCGCGATAACAGCGACGTGACGCACGGAAACGTGAACGCCGTGCCGAACGGAATGAGAGCCACCGCGAGCGCGAGAGGCACATAGGTCATCACCGGATTGGCGAGCGGTCGCATGAACGGCAGGAGCGCGAGACCGATCGCGAGGAGGGCCAGACCCAGGCGTGACAGCCGGGCCTCCCCGAATCGGTCGACCGCCCGGCCGAGGATCACGGCCCGGGTGACCACGGAAATCACGCCGATATACGCGAAGAAATACCCGATCGTCTTCGCGGTCACTCCGAAACGCACCGCGAGGAACAGCGCGAGGACCGCCGTGCTCCCCTGGAAAGCGCCGATCGCGATCGCGTAGATCCAGATCAGGCGGGACGCGGGCTCGTTCGGATGTGTCGCCACCTCGATGACCGCCCGCCGCGAACGGCCCAGAACGCGAGGCTGGCTCCGCGCCGTGGAGGCTTCATCGAGGTCGCGAGACTCCACGAGAAACTTCCACGCAAAAAGAATATTGACGAGTGAGAGCCCGGCGGCGAGCAGTCCGGGCCCGGGCGTCCCCCATTTCAGCGCGACCGCGCCGAGCAGCGGTCCCAATGCCACGCCTGCATTCGTCGCGGCGGAAAGCCAGCCGAGCCCTTTCGCGCGGTCCTTCGGTTCGAGCGAGTCGGCCACGTAAGCCTGGATCACGCTGACGGTGCCGCCCCCCGCGCCCTGGACGATCCGCGAAAGGAAGAGCAGCCACAGCGAGCCCGCGTAGGCGAAGATCACGTAGGCGACGGCGGAAGCGGTCATGCCGACGATGAGCGCGGGCCGGCGGCCGTAGTGGTCGGAGAGGCGCCCCCATACCGGCGCCATGAG
>QHVV01000032.1 GCA_003222385.1 Acidobacteriota bacterium | reverse complement strand
GCTCGTGCATCTCGCGTTCGGTGACCGCTCCGCACCGCTGGAGGATCCGGTCGGAAAGCGTGGTCTTGCCGTGGTCGATGTGAGCCACGATCGAGAAGTTGCGGATCAGACGACTGTCGGTCACGAGGTCCCCAGCGGCCACCGGGATCTTGCCACCGGGGCAGCCCGCTCCGGCGCCCCGTTCTTCCGATAGTGCAACAACCCGGCGAACGCGATCATCGCGGCATTGTCGGTCGTGTACGCCCGCTCCGGAAGCAGCACGCGCAGGCGACGCGCTTCTCCCCATTCCGAGAGCGTGCGCCGCAGCTCCGAGTTCGCGGCGACCCCCCCCGACACCGCCAGCATCCGGATTCCCGCGGAACGGTGGACCGTCTCGACCCGATCGAGCAGCGCGGCGACGATTGCCCGCTGGAAGGACGCCAGGAGATCGACGACGTCGGGCGAGAGCGACGCGGAATCGACCGGCTCTCCAGTGATGTCGCGTTTCTGAAACTCCCGGAGCATCGCGGTCTTCAGTCCCGAAAAAGAGAAGTCGTTCGACCCGTCGCCGGTGCGGCCCACGGGAAGAGGGTACCGGGAGCCGTTCCCGCGCGCGGCGATCCGGTCGATGACGGGTCCGCCCGGATAGCCGAGGCCCGCGCGCCGCGCCACCTTGTCGAACGCTTCGCCGGGCGCGTCGTCCCGCGTCCGCGCGATCGGAGAGATCCGGTCCGACTCGACCCGGACGAGCTCGGCGTGGCCGCCCGACACCACCAATCCGTGGAACGGGAAATCCGCCGGAAGCGCCGGCTCGCCGCCCGCGCGCAGGAACGCCGAGAAGAGGTGACCCTCCAGATGGTTGACCGGGACGAGCGGGATTCCGCGCGCGAAGGCGAGCGCCTTGCCGGCCGAGAGCCCGACGAGAAGCGCGCCGATCAGCCCGGGCCCGGCGGTCGCCGCGACCAGATCGATCTGCTCGACCGTCGCGTGAGCCTCGGCGAGCGCCTGCTCGAAGGTGATCGGGAGGTTCTCGAGGTGCGCTCGGGCCGCGATCTCGGGGACGACGCCGCCGTAAGGAGCGTGCGCGGCGAGCTGCGAGGAGACAACGTTCGAGAGCACGCGGCCGTCCCCGTCGAGGACCGCAACGGAGGTTTCGTCGCAGGAAGTTTCGATGCCGAGGACGAGCATGGCTTTCCGTCAGGGGAGGACGGGAAACCTTTCCTTGCGTGCGGCCTCGGCCAGGCGGTCGTCGAGGCAGACGAAGGGCAGGCTCTCCGTGCGCTCGTCGCAGAAGACGAGAGCCGCCGCGAGCTGGAGAGCGTCGGCCGCGCGCAGGGCGTGTGTTCCGAGAAGCCGAAGCGCTCTTGCTCGCACGCTTTCCACTGACGTTACCTCGATCCAGCGCCCGAGTAGGACTCGAAACTGGGTGCGGGCGACAGTCTCATCCTGAGGATCCATCCCTTCCCGGAGGCATCTCGAGAGGGCCGAAGCGATCTCGACCTCGGTCAGGCACCAGACGGATTGATCCTCATCCTCTCGATAGAGCTTCAACGTCTCGGGCGACCCCTTTTCCTTGAGCAGCAGGGCGAGAATCCCCGACGAGTCCCAGAACCTCATCGCCCGGTACGGCGCTCCTCGAGAAGCGCTTCGAGCAGGCGGGCCGGCTTTTTGGGCTTCACGGGATCCGGCAGTCGCGCACCGTCGCGAATTCTCGGGGGCGTCGCGACTCCGCGGCGATAGGCGTCCAGCACCCAGTCCGGGATGTCTTTGGGCGCCGGCGCGATCGGATCGATTCGCGCGATCGGCGTGTCGCGGTCGTACACGATCACGGTCTCGCCTTTCCGGACCCGCGCGAGGTACTCGGAAAGCTTGTCCCGCAGCTCGGAGATTCTGGCGTTCTTCATGACGCCATTATAGCCAGAATGCTGCGAGCCCGGCTGGTCAATGCCGGGCGGAAACGGAGCGTCGGAGGTCTTTGGCGCGCGCAACCGCGTCGGCGAGCGAGGTTTCGTAGGGCGGACGGCAGATCCCCTCCTCGGTCACGATCGCCGTGATGTAGCGGGCGGGCGTCACGTCGAACGCGGGATTCCTCGCTCCCACCCCGGCCGGAGCGGTCGCGTGTCCTGCAAAAGAGAGCACCTCGCCCGCGGAGCGCTCCTCGATCGGGATCCGGGAACCGTCGGCACAGGCGAGGTCGATCGTGCTCGTGGGCGCCGCGACGTAGAACGGGACCCCGCTCTCTTTCGCGAGGACGGCGTGCGTGTAGGTCCCGATCTTGTTGGCCGTGTCGCCGTTCGCGGCGATCCGGTCGGCGCCCACGACGACTGCAGCGACTTCTCCGCGCGAGAGGTAGTGGCCGCTCATCCCGTCCGTGATGACCTCGACCGGGATTCCTTCGCGCGCGAGCTCCCAGGCCGTCAGGCGGGATCCCTGGAGGAAAGGCCGGGTCTCCGGCGCCAGGACCTTGAGCGCTTTTCCCGATTCGACCGCCGCGCGGATGATCCCGAGAGCGCTGCCGTAGCCGCCGGTCGCGAGCGCCCCGGCGTTGCAGTGCGTCAGCACCGTCGAGCCGGAGGCGAGGAGCTCGGCGCCATGACGCCCGAGTCGCCGCGACGAATCGAGGGCTTCGCCGGCGATCGCGTCGGCTTCCTCGATCAGCGCCGTCTCGATCCGTTCCGGAGGCTCCGATTCGACCTCGCGGAAGCGGCGTTCCATCCGCTCGAGCGCGGCGAACAGATTCACGGCGGTCGGCCGCGTCGCCGCGAGAACGTGGTGTGCGGTCTCGAATCGCTCCCGCGCCGTCGTCGTCCGGCCGCTCCTCATCGCGAAGGCCGCTCCGTACGCCGCCGCCACCCCGACCGAAGGGGCTCCGCGCACGGCCATCTCGCGGATCGCGAGCGCCACCTCCGACGTCTTCTCGAGCGTCAACCAGACCTCGTTCGCCGGAAGCATCCTCTGGTCGAGAAGGCGGAGCAGCGGACCTTCGCGATAGACCGGGAGGAGTAGCTCCGTCAACGGGTCTCCGAGACGACCAGCCCGACTCCTCCCGACCGCGCGTCCGCCACTGCCGTCAGAGTGCCGTCCGGCGCGAGCGCAATCGCGTGCACGCGGCCGATCGGGTCCTTGTCGGGCTCGCGCTCCTCGACCGTGTGCCCGAGGCGACGGAGCGCGGCGATCCAGGCGGCATCGAAGCGCTGGCGCTCGATCTGGATCTTGTCGGGGAAATCCTGCTGGTGGAAACGCGGCGCCGCGACAGCTGCCTCGAGGGTCTCGCCGCGGAGGAGGATGCCGAGCAGGACCTGGAAGTTCGTGGTGGGAATGGTCGATCCGCCCGGCGTGCCCCAGACGAATGCATTCCGGTTCCCGAGGACCGCGATCGACGGACACATCGCCGACAGCATCCGCTTTCCGGCGGCCACCGCGTTGACCTCGCCCTGGATCAGGCCATAGATGTTCGGCTTTCCGGGAGCGGTCGCGAAGTCGTCCATCTCGTTGTTCAGCAGAAACCCGAGCCCCGGCGCCACCCGCGCGTTGCCGAACGAGTCGTTCAGCGTGGTCGTCACCCCGACCGCCGCCCCTGACGCGTCCACCACCGAGAAGTGCGTGGTCGACGCCCGCTCGATCTCGAACCGTCCGAGCGCGTCGGAAGGGGTGGCGCGGCGCGGGTCGATCGTCGCCGCGATCCGCTTCAGGCGCGACGGGTCGGTGAAATACTTCTCGCGGACGCCGGGGAAGGATGGGTCCCCGAGGAACCGATTCCGGTCCCGAAAGGCCCTCTTTTCGATTTCCGCGAGCAGATGGGCCGACCCCGGATCGCGCCCCTTGAACTTGTCGAGCCCGAGAACGCCGGCGAGCAGTCCCATCTCCGCGAGCACCGGGCCGCCCGCGGGCGTCGGAACGGTGACGACTTCGGCAGCGCCGAAGCGGAACCGAAGCGGGCGACGGATCTTCGCCGAGTAGATCGCGAGATCGCCGCGCGTGATGAGCCCTCCGACGCGCCTCTGGCCCTCCTCCAGCACGCGCGCCACTCGTCCCCGGTAGAAACCGTCGCTCCCGCGTTCCCGGATCTCTTCGAGGGTGTTCGCGAGCGCCGGCTGCCGGAAAAGAGACCCCGGGGCCGGCGGCTCGCCCTTCGGCAGGAAGATGGCCGCCGTCTCCCGATCCGACGCCAGGCGCTTCCGATATTTTGGTTCCGCGATCGAGCGAGAGACCGTCTCGGTCATGACGAATCCGTCGCGGGCGAGACGAACCGCCGGTTCCAGGACCGCTTTCCACGGAAGGCGACCGGCCAGACGGTGCGCGCGCCACAGACCGTCGACCGATCCCGGGACGCCGGACGCGAGCGGTCCTTCGGTGGAGGACGGCGGTCCTCCGCCGCGGCCCGGTTTCGTGAAGAGGTCCCGCCTCGCGGCGCGCGGCGCGACCTCCCGGAAATCGACCGCGATCGTCTTACCCTTTGCGTCGCGCGAGATCCAGAAACCGCCCCCTCCGATGTTGCCGGCCTCGGGCCACGTCACGGCGAGCGCGAAGGCGACCGCGACCGCTGCGTCCGCGGCGTTCCCGCCCTTCTTCAGGATCTCGATCCCCGCCTTCGCCGCGTTTTCCTCGGCCGCGGCGACCGCGCCGCCTTTCCCGTGCGCGACCTGCGAAGCCGCCGCGACGAGTGCAGCCGGCAGGAGGAGAGCGAGGAGGCCGAGGACCGCCGTGATGCGACGCATCGGGCGATTCTATCGGTCCTCGATTCCCGATTTCCGATTTACGATCTCGCCGATGAAATCGATCCGGGACCTGCCTCTCGAGGAGAAGCGGCTTTTTCTCCGCGTCGATTTCAATGTCCCGCTCGCCGAAGGGAAGGTCCTCGATACAACCCGGATCGAAGAGACGCTCCCGACAATTCGTCACGCCGTCGGTCGCGGCGCGCGGATCGTGTGCGCATCGCACCTGGGAAAACCGAAAGGCAAGCCGAAGCCCGAGCTGTCGCTGGCGCCCGTCGCGGTCGAGCTGGCGTGCGAGCTCGCGCGGCCCGTCCGTTTCGCGGAAGACTGCGTCGGGCCGGAAGTCGAGAAGCTCGTCGCTGCTCTCGCGCCGGGGGAGGTCCTGCTGCTCGAGAACCTGCGCTTTCACGCGGGCGAGGAAAAAAACGATCCCGCCTTCGCAAGAGAGCTCGCGGCCCTCGCCGACGTCTACGTCAACGACGCCTTCGGCTCTTCGCACCGCGCGCACGCCTCGCTGACGGGGGTGCCCGCTCTCGTCGCCGTGAAGGGGTCGGGTTTTCTCCTCGAGAAGGAGGTCCGGGAGCTCTCGCGCCTGCTCCAGCCGGAGCGGCCGTTCGCGGCGATTCTGGGGGGCGCGAAGATCTCCGGCAAGATCGACACGCTGCGCGTGCTGTCCCGGCGCGCCGACACGCTCCTCCTGGGAGGCGGAATCGCGAATCACTTCGTCCGGGCGATCGGTCTCTCCGTCGGGCGATCTCTTCTCGAGGAGGACAAAGTCGTCGTCGCGCGCGAGATCCTCGACTTCTGCCGGGCGAACCGCAAGGAGATCGCTCTTCCGTCCGACTTCGTGGTCGCGAGCTCGCCCGACGACGGCGCTCACGCGCGGACCGTCGGGATCTCGCACATCCCCGCCGACGCGATGGCGCTCGACGTCGGACAGAAGACTCTCGAGCAGTTCGAGCGCCTCCTCGAGCCCGCGCGCACGGTCTTCTGGAACGGCCCGCTGGGCGTCTTCGAGAAGCCTCCGTTCGATCGGGGAACCCGCGCGCTCGCGCTCCTTCTCGCCGATTCCGATGCGGTGACGGTCGTAGGAGGGGGCGAGAGCGTCGCCGCGGTGCGCGAGACCGGGGTCGCCGATCGGTTCACGCACGTCTCGACGGGCGGCGGCGCCTCGCTCGAGTTCCTCGCGAATGGAACGCTTCCCGGGATCGAGGCGCTGTCTTGATTTCACGTCTTTTCGTCGCCAACTGGAAAATGAACATGACGCGCGCGCAGGCGCGCACGTACGCGCAGGAGCTCGGCGCGAAGATCGGCGATGGAATCCCCGGCTGCGAGCTCGTCCTCGCCCCGCCGTTCACGGCGCTCGACGCGGCGCAGGATCCGCGTTCGCGTTGGGCGCTTGCCGCCCAGAACCTCTCGGAGCACGGCTCGGGCGCGTTCACCGGAGAAGTGTCCGCCGCGATGATCGCGGAGGCGGGGTGCCGCTACGTTCTCGTCGGCCACTCGGAGCGCCGCTCCCTGTTCGGGGAAGACGGTCCGGTCCTCGCGCGGAAACTGGCGAGGGCGCGCGAGCGCGGGCTCGTGCCGATCTACTGCGTCGGAGAAACGGAGGCGGAGCGGGAGGCCGGTCGGACCCAGGCGACGCTCGCCCGGCAGGCCGAGACGCTCGAGGACGATCCGGCCGGTACTCCGCTCGTGGTCGCGTACGAGCCCGTCTGGGCGATCGGGACCGGTCGGGCGGCGACGCCCGAGGATTCCGCGTCCGCGGCGGCACAGCTCGCCGAGCTCCTGTCGTCCCGCCGGGAGCTGCGGCTCCTGTACGGCGGCTCGGTCAACGCGGGCAACGCGGGGGAGCTCCTCCGGCTGGGTGGAGTGCACGGCTTCCTGATCGGCGGAGCCAGCCTCGATCCCGCCGCGTTCTTCCAGATCGCGCGCTCCGGCGCGGCTTGACCCATCCCCGGAGCGTCGGTAGACTCTCCTGCCCTTTTTTGGCGGAGGTCCCTTGGAATTTGCCTACATCGCGGCGATCGTCGTCTACGTGTTCGTCTGCTTCTTCCTCATCCTGGTGGTGCTCCTCCAGCAGGGAAAGGGCGCGGACATCGCCGGAGCTTTCGGGGGCGGAGGCAGCCAGACCGCCTTCGGGGCGCGGGGCGCGACGACGCTTCTGCACAAGCTGACGACCGGTGCGTTCATCGGTTTCATCGTGCTCGCGCTCGTCCTGACGATGCTCGAGGCGAGGCCGCGCTCGTCGGTCGTCAAGACGCTCCCGCAGAGAGCCGCGACCCAGAAGGCTCCGGCGCCGCTTCCGCGGCCCGCCGGCGCCGTCGTTCCGGCCCCGGCACAGCCCGCGACCGGCGCGCCGGCAGCGCCGCCGCCGGCCGCTCCGGCGCCCGCGCCCGCGAATCCCTCGGGAGGTCCCGCGAAGCCGTAAGTTGCCGTCGTGGTGGAATTGGTAGACACGTACGTTTGAGGGGCGTATGGGGCAACCCATGCCGGTTCGAGTCCGGCCGACGGCACCAGATCCCTCGTCTGAAGGCAGCCGTTAGCGGGTAAACCACTCCTCGGCTCGCATCGTCCCTTCCTCCAGGAGGTCCCTCATGCGCCGTTCCCTCGCGACTGCCTCTCTCGCCGCTCCGCTCCTGCTCGCGACCTCTCTGGCGTCAGCGGCTTACTCGCCTGCGACCGCCAGCGGATCGTTCATCACCGCGGGAAGAGTGCAGGGTCAGTTCAACGCGCTCTTCCGCACGGACCTCTGGCTCTTCAATCCGGATTCGTCGGTGAGCGTCACCGTGACGCTCACGCTCTATCCGGCGGTCGCCGACGGCGCGCCCGCCTCGACCCCGGTCAGCTCTTCTCCGTTCACCCTCGCGGCGCGCGAAACGAAGTTCTTTCCGGACGTCACGCTCTCGACCGTGCCCGCCGGCGACGGAGTGGTCGGCGCTCTCCGCTGGCAAGCGAGCGCGCCCATCCTCGGCGCGGGACGCATCTACACGGCCGCGCCCGGCGGTACCTACGGGTTTTTCGTCCCCGCGGTTCCTCTCACGGAGTCGCTGACGAAAAAGACCTCCTCCTCCGATTCGATCAACGTGCTCCAGATTTTCGGGGTGAACTCCGGCGACTCGAACTTCCGCACGAACCTGGATGTCACGAACACGTCGAACGTCGCTCTTCCGGTCGAGGTCCGCGTGATCGATCCCGTGACCTCCGAGATCTACGGAGGAACGCAGACCTACGTGGTCGCGGCGAACTCGCTCCTTCGGGTGGGGCCGATCCTGTCCACCGTGGGGGCGCCGCTCGTTGCCGGCTTGCGGATCACGGTCGCCGTGAAAGAGACGGCACCCGCTTTCTCGACCGGCGGAGTGCTCGCCGCGGGCTACACGCTCGACAACCGGACCCAGGACGCGTTCGCGTTCGTGGGCCAGCGGCAGTAATTGGAACCTCAGGGAACCGGGTCCCACCCGCCTTTCGCAAACGGCTGACACCGGAGGATCCGACCCGCGGTGAGAATGAACCCGCGGGGCGACCCGTACCGGCGGATCGCCTCGCGGCCGTAAGCCGAGCAGGACGGTTCGAAGCGACACCGGACGATTCCCGTCCGGCCGAGCGCGTATCCGACCGTGGCGCGGTACGCGTCGATGGCGGCGACGCCGGCTTTCGCCGACATCTGTTCCGCGGCCGGCCGGAACGAGTCGCCGACGGCGAACCCGAGCATGGCAGCGAGAGCAATCGCCGCGCGGGAAGGGCGGGATTCCGGTCGGGCGAAACCGGCTTCAGCTCCGACCGGCATACCTCGAAATCCCCGGCACCAGGAGTCGCTGCCCATCGAGCGCCTTCACGATCGCGAGGATCGCGATGAACGCGTAGAGCGCGAGCACGAAGAACATGAGGGTGGCATAGAGGCAGCCGAGCGCCGGCAGAAGCGTCCCGACGAGCGTCGCGGCGATCGCGATTCCGACGACCGCGCCGAACAGCAGAAGTCCGTTGCGGGCGTGCCAGCGGATCTCCGAGTCCCGCTTCGCGAAGAGCAGCGGGACCACGCCCAGGAAGGCGAGATAGGAGAGAACGAGCATCGGGCGGGAGGAAACCGGGCGCTCGTTCTCCATGCGCGGCACCGAACGATAGCAGCTGATCGCGGGCGGCAGGTAGGGGAGCTAGTTCGCCTTCAGACGGATGGAGCCGTTGACCGTCTCGCAACGGAGGTTTTCGGCTCCGCCGTTGTAGCTGCCGCGCGCTTCCTTCGGTCCGAACTTCCCTTCAACGGCGAGCTCGAAATCGCCCTCGATCCGTCCATTGACGGTCTCCAGGTTGTAGCGAATCGAGGAGGCGCGGGCGAACGCAACGTCGACGCTGCCGTTGACGGTCTCGATCCGGGAGTCCTTCAGCGGTCCGCGAAAGACGATCCGCACCGAGCCGTTCACGGTGGTCGCGCGGACCGGTCCGAAAATGTCTTTGAGCTCGATCGACCCGTTCACCGCGTCGCAGGAGATCGAGTTGCCGAAGCCCGTCGCGAGGACCTTTCCATTGCACGTCTCCAGCCGCGCGTGCGTCAGCGTCGGGAGGTGCAGCTCGTAGTCGACGTGCGCGTTCTGCCACCCGAAATCGAGAAACCCGAAGAGTCGCCGCCGGCGGGGGTTGACCGTCTCGAGGCGGATCTCGTCGCCCGCCTTCCGCACCCGGATCTCCGTCAGGCGCAGGGTCTCCGCGGCTCGGCCGCCGCGAGCGGTCTTGACCGCCCGGACTTTCAGGTATGGCCGGTCCCAGGCGTACGCCTCGATCTTCCCGTTGACGTTCTCGACGGAGACGCGCGAAACGCCTTCCATCGAAAAGGCCTTCTCGAAAACCTCGTCGTCGGCGGCCGCCGCTGCCGCGAGCGACAGGAGCGCCAGGGCCAGAAGGACTTTCCGCATTCCGGCTAGATTAACGTACAGCCGCCCAAAAGGTTCTGTCCGCCGGGTCCAGCCGACGTGCGCGCCGGGCTGTTAGGATCGTTCCGGGCGTTCCCCGTGACCTCTTTCGATCGATTGGCGGACTGTCACCTTCATTTCGAGGGATCGCTGCCGGTCGAGCTTCTCGAGGTCTTCGCCCGACGGGCGGGACATCGCTTCGCCGACCGCGCCCTGTTCGAGGAAGACCGCTCGCGGGTCCGCGACGCGAAGGGCTTTCTCGCGCTCTACGCGCAGGTCTGCCCTCTCTTCGCCACCGCCGACGATTACGGCGAGGCCGCCTCGGCGATCGCGGCATCGCTTCAGACCGCCGGGGTCGCTTACGCCGAGATCTATGTGTCTCCGGAGATCGCCGCCCGCTGCGGGCTCGACGCCTCCGAGTGTCTCCGCGAGATCGATCGCGGCTTCCGGGAAGCCGAAGCTCTCGGAGCGGCCCGGTGCCGCATCCTCCTCGACGCGGTCCGCCAGTGGGGACCGGAGTCGGCAGAGCGGGTGCTCGACGTCCACGAGCGGACCGGCCTGGCTTCGGTCGTCGGCTTCGGGCTGGGAGGGGACGAGACTTCGGTTCCGGCGGCGGCCTTCGCCGGCGTCTACGCCCGCGCCCGTGCCCTCGGCCTCCGCACTTCCGTTCACGCAGGAGAGTGGGGCGGCGCGGACTCCGTCACGGAAGCGCTGGATCACCTCCGACCCGATCGCGTCGATCACGGGATCGCGGCCGCGTCCGACCCTGATCTGCTGGAGCGACTCGCGGACGAAGCGACTCCGCTCTGGGTCTCTCCGACGAGCAACGTCGCGACGGGCGCCGTCGAGTCGATCGGGGAGCATCCGCTGCCGCGGCTGCTCGACGCGGGCGTGCGTGTCGCGATCGGCGCGGATGATCCGCTCTTCTTCGCGACCACGACGGCGCGCGAACACGAGCTCCTGCGCGAACAGCTCGGTTTCGGGGAGCGAACGATGAGCCAGCTCGCCGAGAATTCCTGGCGCGCGTCGTTCCTGCCCCCCTCCGAGCGCGACCGCCGGCTGGCCGAAGTCGCCGGCCGCCGTCCGCCGCGCGGACGCTCTCAGCCGAGCGTCTCCTCGTAGAGTTTCCGGTAGCGCGAGACGATCTCGCGGGTCGGGAATTCCTCGACCGCCCTTCGCCGCGCCTCCTTCGAGAATCGCGCCCACCGATCGGCGTCGGTCAGGAGCTCGAGGGCCGCTTCCGCCATTCCCTCCACGTCGCCGACCGGCTTCAAGAAGCCGCTCGCGCCGTCTTCGACGACTTCGGGCAGGCCGCCGGCGGCCGTTCCGATGACCGGCACTCCGCAGGCCATCGCTTCCAGCGCTGCCAGGCCGAACGATTCGGCGTCGGATGGTAGGAGCAACAGCTTCCCGACCGGCAAAACCGTCTCGATCGCCACGACGTTTCCGAGGAACGTCGCGCGATCCTCGAACCCGAGGTCCCGGGCGAGCCTCTCGGCGAGCGAGCGTTCCGGACCGTCGCCGATCAGGAGGAGCCGCGCCGGGATCCGCCGTCGGATCCGGTCGAAGACTTCCAGGACGTCGCCGATCCGCTTCACCGGCCGGAAATTCGAAACGTGGACGATGGCGGCTTCGCCGTCGCTCGCCAGCGTGCGGGCGAAGCTGGATGCGCCGTCCGGCGTGTAGCGCTTCGGGTCCACGAAGTTCGGGATCGTCTCGACCGTCCGCCGCACGCCGAGCTCGCGGATCGTCATCTCCGTCAGGTACCGCGAGACCGCAGTGACTGCGTCGCTCTGCTCGATTCCCCACCGCGTGATCGGGAGATAGGACCGGTCCTGGCCGACGATCGTGATGTCGGTGCCGTGAAGCGTCGTCACGACCTTCATCCGGACGCCGTTGCCGTCGCTCATCTCCCGCGCAAGGATCCCGGAGATCGCGTGGGGCAGGGCGTAGTGCACGTGGAGGAGATCGAGACCCGCGCGCTCGGCGACCTCGGCCATCTTCGTCGCGAGGGCGAGCGTGTACGGCGGAGACACGAAGAGCGGATAGGTCGGCGCGACGACCTCGTGAAAGTACACGCGGGGCCTCGGAAGCGCCAGGCGCGAAGGAAGGTCGTACGAAATGAAGTGCACTTCGTCGCCGCGCTCGGCGAGCGCGAGCCCGAGCTCGGTCGCGACGACGCCGCTCCCGCCGTAGGTGGGGTAACAGGTGATGCCGATTTTCATGGCGCGCCCGCGCTCAGAACCCGGGCTCGAAGCCCTCGAACGCGGCCACGATGTCGTCGAGCTTCGGAGGCCGCTTCGACCGGAAGCCTTCGGCGAACTCGACGCCGATCAGGAAACCGAAGTGGCGCGCGCGCGCATCCATGGCATCGAGGAAGCTCTTCTGCGAAAGAACGGTCACCGGCTCCGTCGATGCCTCGCTGTGAAACTGGCTCGAGAAGGCCCGGATGGCGGCTCTCCGGGTCTCCATGGCCGCCGTGACGTCGACTACGAAGTCCGGCTCGTGGAGGTAACCGGTAGAAAAGTAGATCGTCTGCTGCGGCCGATGGGCCGGATGACTCGTCTCGATCTTCCTCAGCCCGGCGTAGAACGCGAGGTCAGTGACGAGCCTTCCCGCGCGCGCGTGGTCGGGATGACGGTCCTCCGGATAGGAGGTGAGGATCAGCCTCGGCCTCTCCCGCCGGATCAGGTCGACGACCGAAAGCTCCTGTTCGCGAGTGCCGGAGATCCGGCCGTCGCCGAAGTCGAGCGTCTCCCGGAACTCGGCACCGAGGATCTCCGCCGCCCGTTCCGCTTCCTTGCGGCGGATCGCGTCGGACCCCCGCGTGCCGAGCTCCCCGCGCGTCAGGTCCACGATTCCGAACTTTCGGCCCTGCGCCTTCAAGCCGGCGAGCGTGCCCCCACACGTCAGCTCGACGTCGTCGGGGTGGGCGGCGATCGCGAGGACGTCAACCGGCACGGCTTCTCTTCGGCTGCGCATCGGCCGCCGCATCCGCGTCGACGATCCGGACCTCGCGGCCGCCGCTGCCCGCCACCGACCGAATCGCGTCGAGCACGCTCTCGCCCCAAATCCGGAGGAAAACGATTGGGGGATAGACGCGTTCCGCCGGCTCCCCGCCCGGCAGGAGCATGGTCTCCAGCCTCCGCCGGCGGGCCAGGGCGACTTCGTCTTTCCGTTCCGCGGCCTTGCGCATCCGCTCTCCGAGCTGCTCCAGCTGGTACGCGGCTTTCCGGCGCGCGGTTTCGAGAGCGCCCGCCAGCGTCGGATCGAGCGCCTCGACTTCGGGCGCGAGCGTCGCCATCTCGGCGTCCAGCCGCTGAGCGATTTCGCAGACCCGATCCGCCTGGGGAACGACTGCGGCCTCGCGCGCCGCGGCCCGCGGGGCGAGCAGATCCTCGTCGGCCACGCCCAGGGCCTGGGCCGCGCGACGCTCGGCGGCTCCCCGCACGACGAGAAACGTCCGGGGGACGAGCACCGGAAGGGGAGCGTCGAAGATCGGAAAGAGCGTGAGGGACTGCGCGTGGTAGGCGATCTCGCTCGGCCCGAGGACGCTCGCCGCGACCGGGAGCACGACGGACTTCAGCACCGGCCGGGTCAGGACGTCGGCCGAGACGCCGAGCTCTCCTTGCGACACCCGGCTCCCGGCCTCTTCGAGCTCGGCGGCCTCGACGCGCCGCCGGATCCCGTCCTCGAGCACGAAGAATGGAAAGACTTCTTCACGGAACGGGACGGCAGGCTTGCGGCCTGTCTGTTCGATCGCCAGCGCGGTCTGGCGCAGGGTCTGGCCGATCTCGGCGCGACGCTCGAGCCCGATCGAGAAGAGCTCCCGGGCGGCCTGTGCGATCGGTTCCTCGAGCGGATCGACGACTAAGAGGGCATCGTCCTCCGTCAAGTCGAGGAGGCTCTCGATGAAGGCCTCGCCGTACGTCGTTCCGGCGGCGTATCGGCGCGCCGCCAGATCCAGGATTTCGGCCGCTTCTTCGCCCGGACCGTCTTTCCGGAACGCTTCGACGATCCGTGAAACGGCGCCGGGAATCGGGAGCGAACCGACCGGACGGCGGTTCGATCGGTCCGCGCCTTCGAGGACGAAGCTCTGCGGCCCGTCGGGACCGGGTTTCGCGGTCTTCGCGATTTCCTCGAGGTCGTGGTCGTCGGTCAGAGCCCAGAACACGGGCACTGCCGGCAGGCCCCGCTGAGTGAGTTCCCGCGCGAGAAGGATTGCGTCGAACGCTTTCACGAGTGTGTAGAGCGGCCCCGTGAAGAGACCGATCTGGTGGCCCGCCAGCACCGCGACCGCGCGGCCTCCCGCGAGGTCTTCGGCCGCGCGTCGGCCGGCGGTCGAGCGGAACCGGAACGCCGTGACCGGCAGGCGACGGCGCCCGCCGGAGAGGATCGTCTTGCCGCGCTCGAGCGCGGCATCGAGAGTCGGGGGATCGGGATGGAACCGGCTCGCTCCCCGCACGAAATCGAGAAAGAGCGGCGGCAGTCCGGGATATCGCTGGAGCGGGATCGACGTCATGGGCGGCGGCATTCTCTCAATTCCCGCCGGCGCCTCCGGAGCGGGAGAGAATAACGAGAGTCGTGAGCGCGCTCTTCACCCGGTCCATCCTGTGCGGGGCCGTCCTCGCCTCGGTCGCCTGCGGAGGTCCGAGGACCGTCGCGAAGGACGGATATCGGGCGGTCCTCGTGTACTCGAAGGAAGACCGCTTTCAAATCGCGGTGCGCGGCGAACGCGTGCGGGTCGCCGGGACCGCCGACGGATCCGAGATCGTCAAGATCCTGCGGCCCGACCTGGGCAAGTCGTGGCAGTTCCGGCCGTCGACGCGCCGCCTCTTCGAGAGCAAGTCCTCTCCGACCGACGAGGCGGTTCCGGGTTACCCGCTCCAGCCGCGCTTCGACGCCGAGGCGTACGCCGACCGTTTCCGAGGCTCCATCCGCCGGATCGACGACGCGACCCATGGCCTCCATCCGTGCGAGCGCTGGGAGATGAACCTTCCCTCGGGAGACCGCGCCACGATCTGGGTGGCGCGCGACCTCGACCGGCTGCCGGTGCGCATCGAGCACGCGAAGAAGGACCCGCACGACGAGTACCAACCTTTCACGGACGCGCAACTGCTGGACATCCAGGTCGGCGCGCCCGAGGAGCTTTTCGCTCCTCCGAAGGGATATACGCGGGTCGCGACCTATGAGGCGCTGGCGAAGTGAGGACCGCTACGGGTAGCTGACGCTCCGCTCCTCGAGCGGCGCGAAGTCGCGGAAGAGGAAGTGGTCGTAGAAATAGTGGATGAGGAGGAACGTCAGCACCACGACGTAATAGCTCTTGTCTTGCGGGAACCCGAGGCCCCTCCAGAGAACGAGATACAAACCTCCCGAAACGACGGTCGCCCCGACCATCGCCCCGTAGAACCTGCCCGTCTTCCGGGCGCCGGCGAGCTGCTGCGTGACCCGGCCTCCGATCTCTCCGTGGGCCGCGTTTCGGGAAAGGATGAACCAGGTCAGGGCCAGGTACTGCAGGGAGTGCCACGTGTTGAATCCCTGGAACGCGACGTCGAGGTTGTCGAAGATCGGGATCACGAAGGCGAGCCCCACCGTGAAGGCCATGAAGAGGAGACGCGGGACGCTCGCCTCGCCGCGCCGGATCTCGCCGAGGGTCCGGGCCACGTAGAAGAGAAAGAGCGCCGCGAAACCGACGGTGAACGCGACCGCCACGATGCGGTGCCTCAGGAACTCCGGGAAGAGAAGAGGGTTCGAGCCGAGCGCGAAGCGGCCCTCGACGAACTTGTACATCGCGACGGTGTAGAGCGCGCCGAGGATGACCGCGCCGTCCAAGAGCCGGTCGAGAGCGGAGACCCGACCCGCCGCTTTCCGGCGGTAGGTCTCCGAGATCCACTGCGCCTGGTGCGTCACGTGGATCGATGCCCAGAAAAAGAAGAACGTGAGGAGCAGAAGAAAAGCGTAGACCGCTCCGAGGATGACGAGCACGGGAATCACGAGCATGGGCAGGTACGCGAGGAACCCGTACCGTGCGCGAAAACGCGGCTCGAGCGCGGTCCGCAGATAGGTCGAGTACATGTGCGGCCCTCCGACGAGAAGCGTCACGGCGAGGCCGATGATCAGGCTGGCGGTGGCCGTGGACGCCCCGAGCCGCTGGAGAAGCCCGTAGGAGAGATAAGGGAGAAAGACGAGAGCGCCCGAAAGGGTCAGGAAGACGAGATCGAACTTCCGGTTGTAGATCCAGACGTCGTCCGCCGGGCCTGCCAACCCCCGACTGATCTCCATGGAGCTACCTCCGCGCTGCGGGCCGGATCTTAACGCGGCCCTCCGGCAGTGAGACGCAAGACCCGTTCCCGAAATAAAATGTGCGGCTGCATGCTCCGAATCGGAACACTTCGCGTCGATCCGCCGCTCGTTCTCGCCCCCATGGCCGGAATCACGGACCATCTCTACCGGCTGATGCTGCGGAGGATCGGCGGGGTCGGACTGGTCACGATGGAGTTCATCTCCTCGGAGGCGATCACGCGCGGCAACGCGCGGCAGCTCGCGAAGATGTTCTTCTCCGAGGAAGAGCGCCCGCTTTCGATCCAGATCTACGGGTCGGATCCCGAGCGGATGGCGGCCGCCGCCGAGATCGTCGCGGAGCTCGCCCCGGATGCGTGCGACGTCAACATGGGGTGTCCCGCGAACAAGGTCTTGAAGGGTTGCGCCGGCGCCGCGTTGATGGGCGACCCGCCGCTCGCGAGACGGATCATCCGTGAGGTCCGGCGCCGTCTCACGATCCCGCTGACGGTTAAGTTTCGCCTCGGTCTCGACGACTCCCGCAAGAACTTCCTCGACCTCGGGAAGATCTGCGAGGACGAGGGCGCAGAGGCGGTCGCGCTGCACGCTCGGACCGCGCGGCAGATGTACACCGGACGCGCGGGGCGGAGCGAGATCACGCAGTTGAAGAACCATCTCGCGATCCCGGTTATCGGAAACGGGGACGTCGAGACCCCGCACGACGTCGCCGCGATGCTCGCCGACACCGGCTGCGATGGCGTCATGATCGGGCGAGCGACCATGAAGAACCCCTGGATCTTCCGGCAGGCCGCCGACCTGCTCGCCGGGCGAGCGCCGCGCGAGGCGACCGATACCGAGCGCCGCGACCTGATGCTCTGGCACTTCTCCCGGATCGAGGAGACGGCCCGCGATCCGCGCGAGGCCCTTCACAAGCTGCGGACGATGACCGGCTGGTACACCCATGGCCTCGCCGGCGGCCGGGCGCTGCGCGTGCGGATCAGCGATCTCGCGACGCCCGCCGCGTTCCGCGAGGCGGTCGTCGACTTCTTCGAGGCGAACGGCCGGCTCGCCGCCACCGCTTAGACGCCGTTCCGGGAATTGCGGCCCCCCCGTTCCCCGTTCGAGTCTCCGAACATGCGACGGGGAGCCCTTCTTCTCCTGCTGGTCACGGCTGCTCTGTCGTCCGGGACGCCCCTGTCCGCGCAAACCCGTAAGACCGAAATCAAGACCCCCGCCGGGCGTTTTCCGCTCGAGGTCACCGCGGAGTACCTGGGCATGGCCGGAAAGAAAACCGTCGTCCGGATCCGCCTGTCCTCGCCGGAGCTCTCGAAGGCGGCGGCGTCGCACGGAATGCGCTCTTTCGCGGGCGAGCTGCGGGGTACGTTCAGCCGCGGGGAGGAAATGGTCCAGGCATTCCGCTACCCCGTGGCGGGGGACGTCACGGACGGCAAGACGTTCGCCTACTCGTTTCTCCGCCCGCTGCCGCCCGGGAATTACCGCCTCAAGCTCGTGGTGGCGGAGCCCGGAGGCCGGGAAGTCGGCGAAGGCGCGGTCGACCTGTCGGTGCCGGAAGTCGGCATCACCTTCCGCCCGGAGATGGCGCCGGCCGAGGCGCAGACACTGCCCGAAGCCGAGGCGATCGTGATCGCCGACGAGGCGCAGCCCCGCGAGCCGACCGACTCGACTAATCCCAAGCTGAAGATCCTGCCGCCGTCGCGTGAAGCCCCGGTCGGCCTCCTCCGGCTGGAAGCCGACGTCGAGCCTCCGATCACGCGCGTCGAGTTCTACCTCGGCGACAAGCTTCTGCTCGCGAGGACCCGGCCCCCGTTCTCGGTCGAGATCGACCTCGGAAACCTCCCGTTGAAGCAGACCGTTCGGGCGGTCGGATACGACGAGACCGGCCGCGTCGTCGACGAAGACGCCTGGGCCATCAACGAGGGAAGCGCGCGGGTCGCCGTCCGGGTTCTTCCCCAGCCCGATCCCGCCTCGGGGCGCGTCCGGGTCCGCGTCGCGGTTCAGTCGATCTCGGGCGGCATCGCGAAGTTGGTCGAGCTCTTCTTGGACGAGAAGAAGGTCGGTTCCTGGACGCACGAGCCTTACGTCGCGACGATCCCGTTCGATCAGTACACGCGCGGGAACTTCCTCCGCGCGACGGCGGTCGCCGAAGACGGCAAGGAAGCGAACGACATCCGGATGCTGAAGGGCCCGTCGGCGACCGTCGAGAACGTCCGCGTCGACGTCGTCCAGCTCCACGTCTCGGCCCTGGACAAGACCGGGCACTTCGTCAAGGGTCTCGCTCGCGATGACTTCTCGATCCAGGAAGACGGCCGCCCGCAGGCGATGACCGGCTTCGAGGTCGCCGACAAGCTCCCGCTCACGATCGGCCTCGTCGTCGACGGTTCCGGCTCGATGGAGAAGGGCCTCCCCTTCGTCCACGAGGCCTCGGCGGAGCTCTTCCAGAACCTGATCCGCGAGAAGGACCACGGCTTCGTGATCGAGTTCCGCGAGCGGGCGCGCTTTCTCCAGGAGCTGACCGGCGACTCCGGGGCGCTGCAGCGGGCGTCGCGCGAGACGCGGGCGGAAGGCGCCACCGCGCTCTACGACTCGATCATCCTCGGCCTGTATCAGTTCCGCGCCCTGCAGGGGAGAAAGGCCCTCGTCGTGGTGACCGACGGCGCCGACAACCGCTCGCACGTCGAGTTCGACACGCTGCTGCGGTACGCGCGCTCCGCGGGCTCTCCGATCTACTTCATCGCGGTCAACATTCCGCTGACCGACTTCAAGTCGCGCAAGGCGATCAACCAGATCGCGACCGAGTCGGGGGGCGAAGTCTTCGCGATCGGCAGCGCGTCGAAGATCACCGAGGTGACCCACCGCATCGAGGAGGAGCTGCGGTCGCAGTACGTCCTCGCCTTCCGCACCGATTCCCAGAAGCCGCCGGGACAGTATCGGGAGGTCCGGGTGGCGGTGGCGAAGCCTGGCATCTCGGTCCGGACGATCCGCGGCTACATCCCCTAACCCCGGATCCGCACCCGCACCCGGTAAGTCAGCTTCGCCTCGCCGCCGGGCGGGACGGTGACCGGGAACTCCACCGTGAACGCGGCGAGCTTCTTCGGAGGCACGGACGATTCGACGACCGTCCAGTCTCCCGGGAACTGTTCGCGCACGAGCACCGTGACCGGCTCCTTCTTGCGGCTCGCGATCTCGACTTCGTACGAGGACTCCGACTCGGTGCGGCCCGTCTGCTGGAACGAGACCTGGCGGCGGCGCGCCGTCAGGTCGAACGCTTCCGACGTCTCGATCTCGACGTCGCTTCTCTCGGGCGTGTGCTCGATCCGGTCCTCTCCTGTGAAGACGGTTCCGTCCTCCACGTACACGCGCACGACGCCGGCCGGCAGCGCCTTCGCGAGCGCCCGCGTCGCGACCCGGTACTGCACTCCGACCGGGATCCGCTGCGGCTCTTCGTTCGCGCCCATCCAGTAGGTCGAGCGCGCGACGTAGCGCTTCTCGACGACGACCTCGGCGTCCGAGGCGAGCGGAAGGGTGGTCCGGCCGGCGGCTAGCCGGGGGGGCGAGGCAACCTCGTAGACCCGGGCCTCCGAGAGCTCCTCGGACGAAGCGACCTTCTCCATCGCGACCTGGAGGCGATCCACCATCGGGCGCGGAGCCGGTGTCGCGGCCACGCGCAGCGTCCCCGCGAGCAACCGCAGCCGCGAGGGCGTGAAGTCTCCGCCGCTCCGGTTGTCGACGACGAACCAGCCCTCGAGGTGTCCCCGTTTTTCGTCGGCGGCGAGCGACAGCGCGTAGCTTGCCTCCCAGGAAACCTCCCCGACGAGATAGCGCGACGTGATCATCCGGTTTCCGGCGCGCTCGCTGTCGAAGCGCAGGACGACTCCGTCGGGGCGGGCGGCCGCGCCCGGCTCGGGCCGGAGCAACAAGCGCGCACTGGGCTCGCCGTAAACGAGCTCAGCGCCTTCCCGGAACACGGGGCGGCAGTCGCGCCGTACACCGCGAGGACTTCAGCCTCGGCCGTCGAGCCTCCCGGGCGCGCGATCCGGACGTGTTTGCCGACGAGGCCGCGGAGCCACTCCGAATCCGCGGCTCCGGTCCCGGGCAGCGGCCCGGAGAGACCGAGCCAGCGAATGCGCGCCTCGCGCGCGTTGGTCACCGTCCACGTCTCCGTCCGCGCCGCCGCGGGCGTCCCTTCCCAGCGCAGCTCGAATCGTCCGGCCGGCAGGGAGACCGATCGGCTTTCGACGACGACCCCGAGGTTCTGATTCGTCACGACGAGGTCCTGCCGCCCCGCCGGAGCCGCCGGGAGAGACGGCTGCTGCGCTCCTGCCAAGAAGGCGGGGAGAGCGAGCAGAAGAGTTCCGATCACGCGACGACGTCGCATCCTAAGCCCCTCCATGTTCGGAGTTTACAGCGCGAGAACGCAGACGATCAGTCGCCCGGCGGATCGCTTTTCGCGTGCTAACATCCGCGCCGTTTTGACCTCGGAAACCCGTTCGCGGTGGGCCCTCGTGCTCGGCGCCTCTTCCGGTTTCGGCGAGGCGTGCTCGATCGCGCTCGCGAAAGCCGGTTGGAACGTCTTCGGCGTCCACCTCGACCGGAAGTCCACTCAGCCGAACGCCGACCGGATCGTCACGGAGATCGCTGCAGCCGGCCGGAAGGCCGAGTTCTTCAACGTCAACGCGGCCGACGACGCGCGGCGGGGCGAGGTCATGGCGGCGATCTCGCGCGCCTGCGGGCAGGACGCGCCGGAGTGTCGCGTCTCCGTCGTCCTCCATTCCCTCGCGTTCGGGACGCTCAAGCCCTTTTTCGCGGAGCCCCGCGAGAACGCGATGACGAAAGCGCAGCTGGAGATGACGGTCGACGTGATGGGCAATTCCTTCGTCTACTGGACACAGGACCTCTTCTTCGCCGGTCTGCTCGCTCCGGGAGCGCGGATCTTCGCGATGACCTCGGCGGGAGACCACATCGTCTGGCCGGCGTATGGAGCGGTGTCGGCGGCGAAGGCCGCTCTCGAGTCGCACATCCGCCAGCTCGCGGTCGAGCTCGCGCCGCACCGCATTTCGGTCAACGCCCTGCGGGCCGGAGTTACCGACACGCCCGCGCTGCGCAAGATTCCGGGCAACGAGCAGATGATCGAGCGGGTTCTCTCGATGCACCCGGCCGGGCGCCTGACGACTCCGGCCGACGTCGCCGGCGCTCTGGTCGCGCTGTGTTCGGACGGCGCGGCCTGGGTGAGCGGCAACGTCATCGGCGTGGACGGCGGCGAAGACGTCGCGGGCGGGCGCTAGTTTGGAGACCCGAGTCGAGAGTCGCCCGGCCGAAGTCCCCCTTTCCGAAAACGGCGTCTCCGACGCTCTCCCGGGACATCCGGATTTCGATTTCGTCCGGGAAAAGGCGGGCATCCGCGAATTCCGGCTCCGCTCGAACGGCCTCCAGACGCTGCTGCTCTCCAATGACGTCGCGCCCGTCGCCACGTTCGCGGTCGTCTACCGCGTGGGCAGCCGCAACGAAGCGGTCGGACACACGGGCGCGACCCATCTCCTCGAGCACCTGATGTTCAAGGGAACTCCGGAGTTCGACCGCGAGAAGGGAACGGCGATCGCCGCGGTGCTCGAGGCCCTGGGGGCGCGGTTCAACGCCACGACGTGGTTCGACCGGACGAACTACTACGAGACCGTTCCCTCCGACTCGATCGAGACCGCCGTGCGCATCGAAGCGTCACGGATGCGCGGCGCCCTCCTGCGCGATTCCGACCGGGTCCCGGAAATGACCGTCGTGCGCAACGAGTACGAGCGAGGCGAGAACTCTCCCTTCCAGGTGCTGTACAAGGACACGTTCGCCACGGCGTTCCGGGAGCATCCGTACCACCATCCGACGATCGGATGGCGCACGGACATCGAGAGCGTCTCGACCCACCGCTTGAAGGAGTTCTACGACGTCTTCTACCATCCGAACAACGCGACGGCGATCCTGATCGGCGACTTCGAGGAGCGCGAGGCGCTCGCGACGGTCGCTCGGCACTTCGGCCTGATTCCGGCGTCGGCGCGTCCGATTCCGCCCGTCTACACCGTGGAGCCGCCGCAGGAGGGGGAGAGGCGCTTCGTCGTTCGACGGACCGCGCAGATCGCGTGGCTCGCGCTCTCCTGGAGAACGGTCGAGGCGCGGCATCCCGATACCGCCGCACTGGCCGTCCTCGGAAACATCCTCGGCGTTGGCCTGACGGCGCGACTCCATCTCGCGCTGGTCGAGGAGAGCCTCGCTCTCTCGGTGACGGTCGTCCCCTGGCAGCTTCGCGATCCCGCCCTGTTCTCGATCTTCGCGCCCGTGCGGCCGGGCGTCCTGCCCGGAGACGTCGAGGCGCGGATCCGGCGGGAGGTCGCCCGAGTCGTTTCCGAAGGCATCACCGAAGAGGAAGCGCAGAAGGCGCGGACCCAGATCGAGGCCGAGGTGATCTTCGACCGGGACTCGACAGACCAGGTCGCCGCCTCGCTTTCCCAGGCGATCGCGGTCGCCGACTGGGACTGGTACGCGGACTATCCCGACCTGGTGGCCAGCGTGACTGCCGCCGACGTCCGCCGTGTCGCGGCGAGCTACTTTCGCGACGATGGGCTGACCACCGGACTCTACCTTCCGAAGGAACCGCCGGCAGCGTGACGGGCCCCGTCCCCGGCGCCGCGAAGGCATCGGTGTTTCCGCGTCGCAGGGCGTCTTTCGAGGAGTCGGTTCGCCGCCGCACCCTTGGCAACGGCGCGCGTCTTTTCGTGCTCGAGAACCGGTTCAATCCGACCGTCGCGGTTTCGGGATCGATGAACGGCGGGAGTCTTTTTGCGCCGCCCGACCGGCGGCTCCTCGCGTCGGTGACGGCCGGCGAGCTCGCGAAGGGCACCTCCCGCTCGACCAAGCTCGAGATCGCGGAGGAGCTCGAGAGCCGCGGCGCGAGCCTCTCCTTCTCGGCGGGCGGCGGGGACCCGGTCGGCGTGGACATCGCCGCCGCGTCGCTCTCGCGCGACGTGGAAGTGCTGCTCGACGTCCTCGCGGAGGTCCTTCTTTCGCCCCGGTTCCCGGAAGAGGAGCTCGAGAAAGAGCGCAAGCGGCTGGTGGGTGTGCTCCGCGAGCAGCAGGACGAGACGTCCGTCCGGGCGTTCGAGGCCGCGTACCGGCGGATCTATCCTCCCGGTCACCCCTTCTACCGGCGGCCCGTCGAAGAGCGGATCGCCGCCGTCGAGTCGGTCTCCCGCGACGAGCTCGTCCGGTTCTACGAAGAGCGGTACGGCGCCGGGACGCTTCTCCTCGTTCTGGTCGGCGACGTGGATTCCGGGAAGATGCTGGACGGGCTCGAGCGGCGGCTCGGTTCCTGGCGGCTCGGCCCCGCTGCCGAGATCCCGAAACCGGATCCGGTCCCTGCGGCCCCCGGCTCCGAATCGATTCGGATGCCGGACAAAGCGAGCGCGGACGTCGTCCTCGCCCAGCCGTCGGACCTGGCGAGACTGGACCCGGAGTACGTCGCGTGCATCCTCGCCAACTCGGCGCTCGGCCAGTCGTCGCTCACGTCGCGGCTGGGCGTGCGGGTTCGCGACACCGAGGGTCTGACGTACGGAATCCATTCCGGTTTCGCGGCGACCCACCTCGCCGGGCCGTTCTCCGTCAGCCTCACGGTCAAGCCGGAGAGCCGCGACGCGGCGGTCGCCGCGACGCTCGAGGAGATCGTTCGCTTCCGCCGGGAAGGGATGACGCCGAAGGAGCTCGCCGACGAGCAGAGCTCTCACGTCGGACGCTTCAAGGTAGACCTCGCGTCGAACGGCGGGATCGCGCATGCGATCGACGCCGCCGTCTACTACGGGCTCGGCGTCTCCTATCTCGACGAGTACCCGTCCCTCGTCGGGGCGGTCACCCGGGAAGAGGCGGACGCCGCCTTCGCGAAGCGCGTGGACCCGGACCGGTTCACGATCGTCTCGGCCGGCTCGTTCGACGCGTGAGATCATTCCGAGCCCTTCGCCCCAGGCTGTCATTCCGAGCGCAGCGAGGAATCCCGACGTCGTTTCCAAGTGAGTGCTCCGCTCAGAGCAGGCTCCGCGAGGAATCTTTTCCCTATAGGGCCGGAGATTCCTCGTCGCTTTGCTCCTCGGAATGACAAGGCGCCGGGATAGAATCTCCCGCGGGTTCGACCAAGGAGGCTCCGATTCCCAGAAGACCCCAGTACCGCAAGCCCAACCGGCGCCGCCCCGGCGAAGCGCCCCCCACCCACCGCGTGTATCTCTCGAACGAGGCGCCGATGGCGGAGGGGGCGGCCGACGGAAAGACCTGGTTCCGCCTGCGTTTCGACTCCGAGCCCTCGCCGGAGTGGATGCGCGCCTACCGCGCCGGAATCCTCGGGATGACCCGCGAGGACCGGGATGCGATCCTGCGTTTCGAGTTCCAGGGAGACAGCGTGCGCGTCGCGGCAGGCGATTCCGAGATCGGGAAGCTCCGCCGCGTACTCGAGCGCCGCATCGACGCCGTCAACTCGATTCTCTCGGGAGGCCGCGGACCGAGCCCGACGCCCTGATCGAGCGCCTCAGCGCGAGGGCTTCTCCTTCTTGAACAGGTACGCGGTCTCCAGGAGGCGCGCGCCGGAGGAGTCGGCGACCGCGAACTTCGCACGCGAGAACCGGCCGGTCGAGCCGTACGCGCCGTCGTAAACGGAGGCTCCGGCGTATTCGCCGCGTTTGTTGACCGCGTAGAACACGGTCTGGAATTTCGGACGGCCCGAGCTCTCCCGGTTGTCCTTCGCGAACGCGACGATCCTCTCGAGCGTTTTCAGAGCCGCCTCCTCGGGCGACTTCCCCTGGCGCATCATCTCGACCACGGTATGAGATCCGCAGGAGCGGAGGTTCCCTTCTCCCCAGCCGGTCGAGCCGCAGGCGCCGACGTCGTTGTCGACGTAGAGACCGGCCCCGATGACCGGCGAGTCGCCCAGGCGCCCGGGGATTTTGAAAAACAGGCCGCATGTCGTCGTCGTCCCGACGATGTCGCCGCTCGCGGTGACCGCGTCGCAGTTGATGGTGCCCTGCGGCCGGAAGTCCTCCACGCCGTATTTCTCGATGTACCAGCGGATGTCGGGGTCCTTTTCCTCCTCGTTCCCGGCCGGCATCCAGTCGTCCTTGCCCGACAGCTTCTCCTTCCAGTAGAGCCAGATTTTCCGGGAACGCTCGGTCAGGAGGTTCTCTTCGGCAAAGCCGTGGGCTTTCGCGAACTTGAGCGCCCCTTCTCCGACCACGAAGACACGGTTGGTTCTCTCCATCACGAGCCGGGCGACCTTCGAAGGGTTCTTGATCCGCTCGAGGGCACCGACCGCGCCGGCCTTCATCGTCCGACCGTCCATCACCGAGGCGTCGAGCTGGACGACCCCCTCTTCGTTCGGGATCCCGCCGTATCCGACCGTGACGTCGTCCGGGTCGTTCTCGACGAGATTCACGCCGGACACGACGGCATCGACCGGATCTCCTCCCGCCGCCAGGATCTCCCAGGCCTTGCGGACCGCGTTCAGGCCGCCGGATTCGGTCGGGCTCTTCATGTTCGCCGACGCGATGACGACCGGAAGTGACGCCGCGCGAGCTGGAGCTCTCGTTCGAACCTGAGCGACCACAGGAAGAATCGCGGCCGACCGGATGATGTCGCGCCGCGTCGGGCCGCGCACGCCTCGAGCCATGCGACGGCTACTCGTCCGGCAGCTCGGGCTCTTCCGGAATCTCGCGCTTCGTGCCGGGGGCGAGTAGATCCATGACCAGATCGGGAAGGGTTTCCGAGAACTCGCTCCTCGGCAGCACGCGGGTCAGACCCGCCGCCTCGGCCTGCTTCGCCAGTTCCCGATCGGTGTGGCGCAGGAACCCGATCACCGGCAGATCCCGGGTCTCCGCCTGCTGCCGCAGCTTGCGCACCGCATCGAAACAGGCGCCGTTCGTCGAGAGCTCCAGGAGAATGGCGGCGGTGTCCTCCTGGCGCGCGGCCGCGGCCAGATCCTTCGAGTCCGCGAAACGCACCGACACGTTCAGGTGACGGCCGGTCGCTTCGATTTTGGACCGGAAGAAGAGGTCCTCCACGCATGCCAGGATGGAGCGGTTCATGGGGAAGGGATTCTATCTGTCCTCAGAACATCTTCACCAGATCGACCGTGATCCGGTTCAACGTCGCTTTCAAGTCGAGCCGCCGCTGGAACACGATCGCCGCCTGGACGAAAACCTGCGGCAGCACCGTGAAGGCGGCGCCGATCCGATGCCCCTGGTAGCGCGAGTGAAACCACCAGTCGTCGGTGTTGTAGGCGCCGACCACCGCGTCCCGCTCGACGTACTGGTAGATGTAGAACGCCCGCCAGGTCCCGGGAGTGCCAACGGACCCCACCGCGACCGCGCCCTCGAGGGCGTCCCGCTGACCGCCGGGTCCCGCAAAGTTGTGAATCCCGTCGAAAGAGACGGTCACCGGCAGACGCAGAGCGAGGAAGCGGAATCGCAGGAGGAGATCCGCGAGCCGGAAATCGCTTTCGAACTTCTGGCCGCCGGGATACGACTCGGGACTGTTCTGCCGGACGAAGTGCGACTTCAGCCGGTCCAGGTCGAACGTCCAGTAGGCGGCGGCGGCCTCGACCTGGAATCGGTTGGCGTCTCCGCCGCGCCAGACGGCCTGTCCGGCCCCGATTCGGGATCGGTCTCCCTCCCGCTGAGGGCCATAGAACCCGGCCGCCGTGAAGGTCAGGCTCGAAAGCCCGGTCGCGATCTGGCGTGACACCGCCGCGCCCGGGGTCTGGATGTCCCGGTCCCAGAGCATCTCGCTCGAAACGAGCGGCATTCCGAAACTCCCCGCGAGAACGATCCAGCCGCCGGGTCTCGCCTCTACGTACCAGCGATCGAGGGTCGCGCCCCGGGAACGATAGTTGTCGAAGTTGCGCGCGTTCTGATCGTTGTGGTCAGTGCCGAGGTTCCCGAGCGCGCGGACTCCGATTTTCCACCGGTCGGACGGCTCGAACGCGACCTCCGGCCGGAACTCGAAGCGGCCGCGCTCGATGTCCGGACGCACCCGGAGGTGGTAGATCGAGTCGTAGCGAAAGAGCGCCTCCCACTTGAGCGTGAACTTCGGCCGCGGAGGCGGCGGCTCGAAGTACTCGGTCTGCTGCGCGCCGGCGGGGACCGCCCCGGACGCCGTCAGCACGAGGAGCAGGATTCCCCGTTTCACGTTTTCGGACTCACGCGGCCTGGGCCGTCACCTTCGCCAGTGCCTCGTACAGCTCCCCGACGCTCTGGTATCGCGCGGCCGGCTCCTTCTGCATGCACTTGATGATGATGACCGCGATCTTCGGGTCGATCCGCGGATTCTTCGACTGCGGGAGCGGCGGCGGCTCGTTGACGTGCTTCAGGACCACGGCGAGGTCGAACGGGAGAGAACCACTGAAGACTTCGTAGAGGACGATACCGGTCGAGTAGATGTCGGACCGGAAGTCGAGCGGGACTCCGCGCGCCTGCTCGGGCGACATGTAATCCGGCGTGCCGATGACCGTACCCGTGGCGGTCATCCCGCGGTCCTCCGTCAGACGGGCGATGCCGAAGTCCATGATCTTGAGACCCCCGGTCGGCTCGATCAGGATGTTCTGCGGTTTGACGTCGCGATGGATGACCCCGACCTCGTGCGCCGCGGCGAGGCCCGCGCAGACCTGCTTGGCGATGCGCAGACCGACCGGCGTCGGGAGGATTTCGTCCGACTCGAGAAGATGCTTCAGGGTCAGCCCTTTCACGAACTCCATCGACAGGTACCGCAGCCCGTTCCACTCGCCGAGATCGTGCGTGCGGAGTACGTTCGGGTGCGTGATGCGGCGCGCCAGTCGGATCTCCTGCTTGAACCGATCGAGCAGAGTCGGGTCGGCGGAAAGGACCTCGCTCCGAAGGGTCTTGATCGCGACGAGGTCGTCGAGCTCGCGGTCGTGCGCCTTGTAGACGATCCCCATGCCTCCCTTGCCCAGGATCGACTGGATGTCGTAGCGGCCGGCGAAGAGCGTGCCGATCTGCGGCTCGTTCTGCGACGTCACGCTCCCGCTGGCGGCCGTGGGCGTGCGCCCCGCGAGCAGAGTTTCTTCTCCGCCGATCGAGATGGGGAGCGAGGCCACGTACTTCTCGAGCGCCGCCTTCTCCTTCAGCTCCTCGAGCATCGCCTTGAACGAGCGCGCGAGGATCCCGATCTCGTCGTTCGACTCGACCGGCACCTCCGTTCCGAGGTCTCCAATCCGCACCGCCTCGGCCGCGCGGACCAGCCGATCCACGGGTCCCGTGATCCGGCGGGCGAGGACAAAGGACAGAACGAATGCGAACACCAGCGCCGCGAGCCCCACGAGGACCTGGCTGTTCTGAATCCGCCGGAAAGGAGCGAGCTCGCGCTCGCGGCTTCGCAGGGTCACCGCCGCGCCCACGAGCTGATCGGTGGACGAGCGGATCGGCAAGAAGTACGCGAGGTACGTATCGCCGGAGACTTCGAGCTCCAGGGGCCCGATTGTCTTGCCTTCCCGCAGGACGACGGGGACGAGGTGCGGAGTGTTCCGGATCGCCGAGAGGACGGAAGCGTTCGCGTCTTTCATCGTCGACGCGGCGACGACCGGTTTCGCCGGCTCGTTCAGGCGCGCCCCGTCGGCGAGGAAAACCACTTCGGCGTTGACGAGCGACTTCAGGCTGGCGGCGACTTCGTCGTTGATCTGGAAACCCGCGGCGATCGCGCCGACCGAGCGGCTGCCCCCTTCCAGCACGGGAGCGGCCACGACGTGGTACAGATGCTGGTCCGACAGCCAGATCCCTTCCGCGGCCTCGCCCTGCAGGGCCGAGGCAACCGTGGGAACGCCGCGCATGTCGCGGGAGTATGGGAGCGGCCGGTCGGTGCGCGCGAACGCCGTGCCTTCCTGGTTGATGGCGACGAGGAAATTCGCGCGCGTACTCGATGCCTGCTCGAGCTTCAGCGTGTCCCGCGCGGTCGTCGGGTCGAGTTGCGTCATGACCGAGATGATCCCGGCGTTGTTGACCACGACCGCCAGAGCCCGGTGGAGCTCGTCGTACCGGTTGCGCTGAAACGACTCCCAGGCGCCCCCCGATTTCTTCAGGTCCTCCGCGATCTTCGAGTCGGCGATCGAGCGGGCGCGGGCCGCGGAAATCGCGATCGCTCCGCCCACGGCGACCAGGATCAGGAGCGCCGCCGCGAAGAAGATCTTGAACGATAGCGAGAATCGGGGCGGCTCGGGCGGCGGGAGCTTCAGGCCGCTCGCGACCCGTGGAACGATCGTGATCGGAGCCGGAGTCGCTCTTTCAGTAGCGCTCATCGTCCGATCCCGACTGCGGCGGATACTCCTTGCCGTACTTGTTCCTGTGCGGGACGGGGCGGTAAGCGGTCGTGTCGATCGTGAGGATGAGCGGCGCGCCCGCGGCGAGCGGGATGGACAGCGGGACGCTCGTTTCCGATCCTTCTTCGTGCCAGGCCTTGATCGTCCACGAGCCGGCGGGCACCCCTTCGAAGTGGAAGACCCCGTCCTTGCCGGTGATGGCGCCGAAGCCGGAATCGACGACCATCAGAAACCCGACCATCTGCGGGTGGATGTTGCAGTAGACGCGGACGAGGCCGGGCTCCGCGAAAGTCCGGCTCTTCGAGGCGCCGCTTCGGTAGAGCCCGAGGTCGAACCGGTTCGCTCCCGAAACGGAGAAGACGTTGTGGAAGACCGGGTCGTCGTTCGGGAACTCGACGGTCCCGTGCCGCGGCACGATCAGGACCCGGGGGACGAAGCGCTTCGACTCCTGCGCCATTCGAAGCGGGGCGGCGGATCCGGTCGCCCCGCGCGGGCCTTCGATCCACACGACGGCGTTGGATGCGTCGGCTCGCGGAGTGCCCGACTTCGCGAGCACGATCCGACCGCTCACGGAACCGGCGGAGCCCGCGGCGCGGGGGCCGAAAGCCATGAAAGAAAGGAGGAAAACGAGCCCCCCGACGACGGAAAAGCGCGCCGCCATGCGTCTTTTCGATGATAGCCCGAAATCGGCACGCCGGCTTATGATCGGCGCGGAGGTCGGATGGAAACCACGCGAACCGAGATCTTCGGGAAGGACGGCTGACCCCACACGACCGCGGCCCGTGAGGACTACGCGCGTCGGAAAATTCCCTTCACCTACATCGACGTGAAGCGCGACGCGCGGGAGCTCGACCGGATGATCCGCGTTTCCGGCGGCCGGCGCGTTCCGGTCATCGTCGAGGGCGGAAAGGTCACGATCGGCTTCGGAGGAACCTGAGGGGTTTAGCCGGCAGGCCGGGCAGGCCGCCTCATGGTTGTCATTCCGAGGAGCGAAGCGACGAGGAATCTGATTTTCCATCACGGAGAGATCCCTCGCTTCGCTGGGGATGACAAGAAGAAAGCTTCATATAATCCCCGCCAACTCGATGACCCCGCTCTGAACTGCGGCGGGTGCAGGCCCGCAGGGCCTGTCCCCGCAACATGTCTAAGGAGGTCTCATGGCGAACGTCCCCGAGAAGCCCGGCGCGGAGTTTCGGCCCTACGTTCCGGCCGGCGAAGCGCCCGCCGAGTTCACGCCGAAAGCGATCATCCTCGGCATGGTCTTCGGTGTTCTTTTCGGAGCGGCCACCGTTTACCTCGCTCTGCGCGCCGGACTGACCGTGTCGGCGTCCGTGCCCATCGCGGTCCTGGCGATCGCGGTCTTCAAGAAGATCGGCAAGTCGACGATCCTGGAGAACAACATCGTCCAGACGATCGGCTCGGCCGGCGAATCCGTCGCCGCGGGCGTCGTGTTCACGGTCCCGGCTCTCCTCTTCCTTGCGGGAGGCGAGAACTTCTTCCGCTACTTCCAGATCACGATCCTGGCGATCTTCGGAGGCACGCTCGGCGTCCTCTTCATGATCCCGCTGCGGCGCGCCCTCATCGTCAAGGAGCACGGGAAGCTGCCGTATCCGGAGGGCACGGCCTGCGCCGACGTCCTCATCGCGGGGGAGCGCGGCGGCAACCTCGCCAGGATGGTCTTCGCGGGGGTCGGCGCATCGCTCCTCTACAAGTTCCTGTACGGGATCCTCGGCCTGTGGCGGGAGGCCCCGATCTTCTTCCGGACGAAGAAGGAGTCCGCGACGTATCCAGCGGCCACGCTCGACGTCGCGGTGACCCCGGAATACCTGGGCCTGGGCTACATCATCGGGCCGCGAATCTCGTCGGAGCTCTTCTCGGGAGGGCTTCTCGCCTGGATGGCGCTGATCCCGCTGATCGCCATCTTCGTACCGGAGACGCGCGTGGTGCAGGATCTCCACAACCTGGGTTTCTCGGATGCCTGGATGGCGAACAACTCCTACGCCAACTGGCTCTATCGCGCCTACATCCGTTACATCGGCGCGGGCGCGGTCGCCTGCGCGGGAGTGATGACGCTCATCAAGACGCTGCCGACCATCGTTTCGGCGTTCCGCGAGTCGGTCAAGAGCTTCCGGGGCGGAGTCGGACCGGCATCCGGCGTCCGGCGAACCGAGAGAGACCTCGGGATGGGGATCGTGGTGATCGGATCGCTCGCGATCGTGCTCGTGCTGGCGATACTGCCCGGCTTCCCGCACGGGCCCTTCCCCGGCTCTCTCCTGATGTCGCTCCTGATCGTCGTCTTCGGGTTTTTCTTCGTGACGGTCTCCTCCCGCATCGTCGGCATCATCGGGACCTCTTCCAACCCGATCTCCGGGATGACGATCGCGACGCTGATGGCAACGTGCATCGTCTTCGTCGTGATCGGCTGGAGAGGCGACGTCTACCAGGCCGTGGCTCTCTGCGTCGGCGCGATCGTCTGCGTCGCGGCGGCCAACGCCGGGGCCACGTCGCAGGACCTGAAGACCGGCTATCTCGTCGGGGCGACGCCCCGCTCCCAGCAGCTCGGGTTCGTGATCGGGGTCGTGACGTCCGCCTTCGTCATCGCGATCACGCTCTTCATGCTCGACCGGACATACCGCGGTCCGAACGAGCTCCACGGGATCGGCGGCCCCCAGCTTCCCGCCCCGCAAGCGACGTTGATGGCCACGATCATCAAGGGTCTGCTCGCGCAGAACCTGCCCTGGGCGCCCGTCCTGGTCGGCGTCTTCCTCGCCTTCATGGCGCAGCTTGCCGGGGCGCACGCCCTTTCGTGGGCCGTCGGCGCCTATCTTCCGGTCTCGACGACCGCGCCGATCTGGATCGGCGGCATGGTCAAGGCCTGGGTCGATGCCTGGAGGCGGCGGAAGGAGCATGCCGTCGGCGAAGAATCCGAGCTCTCCTCCGGAATGCTCTATGCCACGGGTCTCGTCGCCGGGGGCTCGCTCGGCGGGGTCTTGATCGCGTTCGTCGCATTCTTCGGCGACACCGTTCTCCACATGGAGCACCCGTCGCTTCCGGACTTTCTCGACCTGGGAACGAAGCTCTATCCGGATCTCAAGAACGGTCTCGTGAGCGGCGGGATCCTCTGCGCGATCGCGTTCGCGGTGCTCATCTTCCTTCTCGAGCGAAACGCGAGGAAACGGCTGGAGGGGTAGCCGAATCCGACCGGCGCCGAGCGCGCTTTCGGCTCATTCGACCCGTTCCCAGAAGCCGGGGTATCGGGTCGGGAACCCGTCGCCGTCGACTTCGAGGTCGGTCTCGAATTTCCCTCCCGCGCTGCGGTACCGGTATCGGTTCCGCGAGAGACGCCGATAGCTCTGCTCGAGCGGCTCGAAGCGGAAGGTCGGGAACTCGAGCCAGGCCGCCCGGACTTCCCGCTCCTCGCCGACCGCGATCTTCAGGCGCCGGATCGGAAGCAGGTTCGTCGACGGGCTGAAGTTCAGATCGACGTCGACGCAGCCTTCGATCCGGGAGACTTCGTCGCCGCCGACCTTCCAGACGCCGGCGCGCCCGACCTTTGCCTCCACGCGGATCGTCTTCTTCCCGAGCCATCCCGCGACTTCGACCGATCGGGTCCGCCAGTTCGAATCGCACCCGATCCGGTAGGTCAGAGAGCAGGGCTCCTTTCTGTGGAGGAACACCGCGGCGCCGTCTAACTCCCAGCCGGTTCCGGCGCTCTGGAGCCGCGCGGTTTCGTGGCCGGGGCGGTCGAGCCGCCGCCAGAGGACGGCTGTAGTCCGCCCGGATTTCACCGAATCAGCGCGGCGGGCGCTGCTCTCGTTCGAGCAGGCAGACTCCGCCCCACGGCCGGGATCCCTGCGGGCCGTCGGACTGGGGAAGCATCGCGATCAACCGCATTCCAAAAGAGAGCTGTTTGAGCTTCGCGGCCGACTGGATGATCGAAGCGACCTCGACGGGGCGCCAGCCGTAGGCCTGGAAGAAACCGGGACCTTCGGCCGGCCCGAACTTCAAAGGTGCCCCCGCGGCGTCGAGCTCGCCTTTCGTCTTCTTCTGGAGCATGCGAAGGAGTCCGGGCGAGACCAGGTCCAGGACCCAGTGGCGGAAAGCCGCCGGCCGCGTGAGATCCCCGGCCAGCATGGCAACCTCTTCCGCCGTCAGGTAGATCAGGAGCCCTTCCGTTACGACGAGAGCGTTGCCCGCGCCGCCGAGTCGCTCGAAGAGGCTCCGCCGCGCCGCCGCGTCGGACAGGTCGAGAGCGATCCGCTCGAGAGCACAACGGGGCTTCTCGCCGGCGAGAGCTTCCTCCTTGTACGCGAGGAGATCGGGAAGGTCGACTTCGATCCACCGGAGAGCCGCGGGCAGGTCCATGCGATACGGTCGCGAGTCGAGGCCCGCCGCGAGGTTCACGACGGTGTCGGTGTCCTGCGCGATGCGCTCCCGGATGAACCGGTCGAAGAGATACGTCCGCGTGACCCACGCCCACGAGTCGCTGGCCGTCAGCGTCTCGGCGATCCGCAGACCGCGCGTTCCCGCGAGCCGGCGGGCGAAGGGATCGCGGAAGAGAGGGTTCGGCCGGTCGTTTTCCCGCGCGCGGTAGGCCGCGGCCCAGAGCGCCGTGTCCGAGACGTTTCGGACGAGAGGGTCAGAAGACATACGGCACGATCCGTCTCGTCGTCCTCGCGTATTCCCGGTACTCGGGATAGGCCGCGACGACGAGCCGCTCCTCGCAGAGCATCCGGATGAACGCCCCGACGAAGAGAACGACGCCGAGCAATCCCGCGAGCACCGACCAGTTCGACAGGATTCCCGCCCAGACGAAGAGACAGGCGGACGCGTAGATGGGATGGCGGATGAAACGGTACGGACCCGTGGTCACGAGGCCGCCGGCGGTCGGATTCGCCGCCGCGTGAAAGCTCCGGCGGCCGAACGTCAGCCGCGCCCAGGCCATCAGCGCGAGGGCGGCGACCTGGACGGCGATTCCGGCGGGCGAGCGCGCGACGAGCGAATTGGCGGCAACGAGACCGAGCACCGCGCCGACCATGAGAAGGAGGCCGACGAGCGACCAGGTCCTCAAGCGATCACCCCGAACTTCCGGCCGACTTTCCGGAACGCGTCCACCGCCTTGTCGAGGTCCGTGCGCTCGTGCGCGGCGGAGACCTGGCAGCGCAGGCGCGCCTGCCCGTGCGGCACGACGGGGTAGCCGAACCCCGACACGTACAGGCCCTCCTCGAACAACGCCTTTCCCATCGCGAGCGCCTTCGCGGTGTCGCCCACGATGACGGGGACGATCGGGTGAGTGCCCTCGGGAATGCGAAACCCGGCCTCGGAGATCGCCTTTCGGAAATAGGTCGCGTTGTCGCGGAGCTTGCGCACGGGCGCGGGGTCCTCGGAGAGCATCCGGAAGGCCTCGAGCGATCCGGCCACGACCGCCGGGGGGAGCGAGTTCGAGAAGAGATACGTCCGGCTCCGCTGCCGCAGCGTGTCGGTCAGGGCCTTCGGTCCGGTGACGAACCCTCCGGCCGCCGACCCCATCGCCTTCCCGAGGGTCCCGGTCGTGACCGGGATGCGATCGAAGACGCCCTGCTCCTCGGCGGTCCCCCGGCCGGTCGCACCGAGCACGCCGGTCGCGTGGGAGTCGTCCACGGCGAGGAGAGCGTTCTTCTCCTCGCAGATCCGGACGAGATCGGGCAGGTTCGCTTCTTCTCCCTCCATCGAGAAGACGCCGTCCGTGACCATCATGCGGAACCGCGAGCGCGTGTCTTCTTCGAGCATCCGTTCGAGCGCGTTCACGTCGTTGTGCGGAACTCGGAAGCGCTTCGCCTTGCAGAGGCGGACGCCGTCGATGATGGACGCGTGATTGAGCTCGTCGGAGTAGAGGCCGTCCGGATCGTCCAGGACCGCCGCGAAGAGGCCTTCGTTCGCGTTCCAGCACGACATGTACAGGACGGCGTCGTCGGTCCCGAAGAAACGGGCGATCTCCGCCTCGAGCTGCTTGTGCAGATCTTCGGTGCCGCAGATGAACCGGACGGAGGCCATGCCCGCGCCCCATCGGTCGATCGCCTTCTTCTGCGCCTCCCGGACCCTCGGATGGTTCGCGAAGCCCAGGTAGTTGTTCGAGGTCAGCATGACGAGCTCGCGGCCATCGACCGTGACGCGCGCGTCCTGCGGCGACTCGAGGACGAGCTCCTCCTTGTAGGTTCCGGCCCGGCGGAGCTTTTCGATCTCGTCCGCGAGGTGTCCGACGAGAGACGTCGTGCTCACGAGCCTTCTTCGGAAAGGATCTTCCCGGCGACGCGGCCGCCCGGAAACGCCGAATCGAGAGCCGCGAGGGCGCGATTGAAGGCGGGAGGGTCCGGCGCGATGATCTCCGCGCAGAGGGTGGGCCGGTTGATGATCTCGGAAGTCCCGCCGGCGCCGCGGACGATGACGGCGTGGGCCGGCCGTTCGACCGTGTAGAGGAGGTCGTCGAGGTCACCGAGCGCCCTGGAGGCCACTTTCTGCGCGTCGCCCGTCTCCTCGCGCAGGAGGCAGACTCCCGCCAGTCCGATGACCCGGTAGCGGTTCGGCTCGAACTCCGTTCGGTCCCAGTTCTTCCACACGCGGTCTCTCGGCGCGAGCTGGAAGCGATAGGCGACGTTCGAAAGCCGCGACTCCTCGAGCGCGAACTCGGCGATACGGCGGTCGTTCAATTCCTGGGAGAGATCCGGCTTGGGAGGGTGATTGGTCGGCATTCGCTTGCTCCCATCGATGCCCGGACTACGGTCGTCCGTTCGGATAAAACACGATCTTCATCGCCTGTCGGCTCTCGAGCAGCGCCATCGCGTCGTGGAAGCTCTCGAGCCCTTCGAACTCGTTGGTGACGATATCCTCGACGTCGAGCCCCGCGCGCAGGAGATCGAGCATCTTGATCCAGGTTTCGAAGATCCGTCTGCCGATGACGGCGTGCAGCGTCAGCCCTTTGAAGATCAGGCAGCCCGTGTAGTCCTGGATCGTGACCGACCGGGCTTTCGGGATTCCCAGGAGCGAGATCGTCGCGCCGCGGCGCGCGACCGCGAGGCCGAGGTTGATCGAGGCCTCGGCGCCGGAGAGCTCGAGCACGACATCCGCTCCTCCGCCGAGCGCTTCGCGCACGCTGCCCGCGGGGTCTTTCGTGCGCGTCAGGTCGATGACCGACACGTGCGAAAGGCGCCGCGAGCTCGCCCAGCGCCGCGCGTGCGCCGCGGCCTGCGCGTGGACGTCGGTGATCGCGATCCTCGCCGCGCCCGAGATGCGCGCGATTTCCGCGCACATGGCGCCGATCGGGCCGTATCCCAGTACCGCGACCGACTTTCCCGAGAGGTCCGCGACCTGCGTGGTGTGGACCGCGTTGCCCAGGGCGTCTAAGAAAGCGCCGACGCGCGGAGGCACGACGTGCCGGTCGAGCGGGATGACGTTGTACGCGGGAACCACCACGTATTGCGCGAAGCAGCCGTCCTCGTGGACCCCCAGAATGCGCGTGTTCTCGCAGATATGCCGCTGTCCCGTCCGGCACGGCCGGCAGTGGCCGCAGGTGACGTGCATCTCGGCCGAGACGTACAGTCCTTCGCGCAGGTCCTGGCGCTCCGCCTCCGGGCCGAACCGGACGATCTCGCCGCAGAACTCGTGTCCATAGATGCGCGGGGGCTTCACGATCGTCGCCATCGACTCGTCCCACTTGTAGATGTGACGATCGGATCCGCAGACCGCGGTCGCGAGAACCCGGATGAGCACCTCTCCGGGGCCGGCACGCGGCACTGGCACCGACTTGACCTGCGTTCCCTCCCGCCCCGGCAGCGGCTTCGTCTTGACGACAGCCGTCATGCGAGCCGGTAATCGGGAATCGGTAATCGGTAATCGAGACCTCGGCCGGGCCGAGGCTTTTTTCGTCTTCTTCCTCTTCTTCACGATTTCCGATTTCCGATTTCCGTCCTCAATCCCCGGCCTCGTCGTCGCGCACATACCCTGCCCGCGCGCCGGCGGCAGCGGCCGTGAGCTTCGCGGCTGCGACCGGGCGGACGTAGCGAGCGACCATGTCGCGCGTCCCCGTCACCGCGAGCTTCTCGAACAGGAACGAGAATTTCGCTTCGAGCGAGTCGCGGATCGCCTCCCGCGTTCCGGCCGGAAGATTCCAGACCTGTTCCTTGAACGGTCCGATCGCCTGCTTGCGGGTCTTGTAGAGGAACTGGCTCTCGGTTTCCCCCTTCTGCTTCTGGTCCGCCATGCGCTCGAAGAGCCAGCGCTCGACGGCGCGCTTCAGCGGCAGAGGGAACGCCGGATGGTCGTACACCATGTTCTGGAACTCGGTGGCGAGGTGGATCTCGGCGCAGTCGTGCTCCGGAAAGCGGCCGAAGAACTCGGCGGGCAGCGTGGACGCCCCGTGCTGGACGGCGCCGGCCAGTTGATACTCCTCCCGCGCGACTTTCGAGATGCGCGAGAGCGCGTCGAAGTCGATGCGAACTCTCTGAACGGCGCCATCCGGTCCGACGACGCCGCCGTGGGAGCTGCCGGTCTGGATCGACACCTTGGCGATCCCCTTTCCGTCGCCGAGCGCCCGCCGGTATTCGTTCATGTAGGCGCGGAACTCTTCCGGCGTGGAGTTTGCCTTGCCGACCTCGCCGATCTCCCCTCCCACGGAAATCGGCATCTCCCGGGGCTCCCGGGCCCGGATGAACTTCGTGAAACGCGCGGTCAGCGCGGAGTTGACCGCCTGCTGCTCCTCGAGCGTCGGCTTCGAGAGGTCCACGAGCGTCGACGTATCGATGTCGATCTGGAAGAACCCCGCCGCGATGGCTTCGTCGATCAAGGCCTCGATCGCGGCGATCTCCTTGTCCGGATCCGCCTGCATCTTCTTCGGGTTGGTCTGGAAGTGGTCGCCCTGGAGGAAGACGGGACCCTGCCATTCCTCGCGGATCGCCGCGCCGAGCACGACGACCGCGTATTCGCCGGGCCGCTGCTCGGTGTAGCCGATCTCGCTGCGGGCGATCTCGAAGAGGAGTGCGCCGACGCCGAGCCGCTTCGCGGCGCGACACGCGGCGCGGGCCGTGTCGTAGGCGAGCATCCGGACGTTGATCGCGGGGACCGTAAAGCCCGACACTTCTCCACGCCCGCGGGCCTCGTAGAGCGGAAGGATGGACGCCGGGAGGATGCCGAGCGAAGCCGCCGCTTCGCGGATCGCCTCGCGGGCGCTCTCCTTTCCGTCCCGGCCGCCGAAGACGGCCGTCCAGACCAGGCCGTCCAAGACTTCCTCTCGAAAGCGCGGGGCGTTCGTGACCGAGAGCGACCCGTTCCGCCGGACCGTTGCCGAACGGTCGAGGCTTTCTTCCAGTTCCGAGGCGCTCGAGTAGAGATTCATTCGTGCTGCGGCGGGCGCGGCCGGGATTCTAGCGGAGCCCGAGCCGTGTGCTAGGTTCGAGACCGTGGTGCGGCTCTCGCGCACGATCCATTTCAACTCCGGGCGAAGCCTCTGGCGAACGGATTGGAGCGAGGAAAAGAACCGCTCCGTCTACGGCAGCGAGAGCCCGCACGGCTACGGCCACAACTACAGGCTGGAGGTGTCGGTCGAAGGACCGGTCGACCCGGAGTCGGAAATGGTCGTCAACCTGACCGACCTCGATCGGATCCTCCAGGAAGAAGTCGATGCGCCGCTGGACCACCGCAACCTGAACCGCGACGTGTCGGAGTTCGCGAACGTCCCTCCCACCGCCGAAAACCTGGCCGTCTGGATCTGGCGGCGCGTCTCCGCGCGGATCGGCCGGGAAGGCTGGCCCTGCCGGCTCGCGGCGCTCTCCCTGCGGCTGACACCCGACTTCGCGGTCGAGATCGAGCGCGACCCGGCCGAAGACTAGAATCGCGCCCTCGGAAATGTTTTTCAAACAGTTCTACCTGGGCTGCCTCGCCCACGCGTCTTACCTGATCGGATCGGACGGGGAGGCCGCCGTCGTCGACCCCCGCCGCGACGTCGACACGTACATCGACGAAGCGAAGGAGCGCGGCTTCCGCATCCGGCACGTCATCGAGACGCACCTCCACGCGGACTTCGTCTCGGGGCACCGGGAGCTCGCGCGCCGTACGGGGGCGAAGATCTACTTCGGCGCGAAGGCCGGCGCGGAGTTCGACTACGTGCCGGTGAACGACGGGGACGAGATCCGGATGGGCGATGTCGTCCTGCGTTTTCTGGAGACCCCCGGCCACACGCCCGAGTCGGTTTCAATCCTGGTCGTCGACCGGTCCGTCTCCGACGTTCCGAAGGCCGTGCTGACGGGAGACACGCTCTTCATCGGCGACGTCGGCCGCCCGGATCTGCTCGGCTCGAAGATGAGCGCGCAGGAGCTCGCCGGCATGCTCTACGACTCGCTTCACGACAAGCTCCTCGCGCTGCCGGACTCAGTCGAGGTGTACCCCGCGCACGGCGCCGGCTCGCTCTGCGGGCGCAACATCTCGAGCGAAACGAGCTCGACGATCGGGCAACAGCGCCAGTTCAACTACGCGTTGCGGCCGATGCCGAAGGAGGAGTTCGTCCGGATGATGACGACGGACCTTCCGGAAGCGCCGGCGTACTTCTCGCGCGACGTCGCGATCAACCGGGGAGGCGCATCCGAACTGGCGGAGCTTCCTGATCCGCCGGCTCTCGAAGCCCGAGACGTGGAGGTTCTTCAGAAGAAGGGCGCGATCGTCCTCGACACCCGACCCGCCGCGCAGTACGGCGCGGGGCACGTCCCCGGTTCGCTCCACATCGGCCTCTCGGGGCAGTTCGCCTCCTGGGCGGGCGCGCTCGTTTCGCCGGGCACGCCGATGCTGATCGTCGCGGAGGACGAAGAGCAGGTGCGCGAGGCGAGACTGCGGCTCGCGCGGGTGGGCCTCGACAACGTCGCGGGCTACCTGGCCGGGGGGATCCTGGAGTGGGACCGCGCGGGACTGCGTCTTGCGACCCTCGAGCAGATCAACGTCGCGGAGCTCGACGAGCGCCTCCGAGAGGGCGCGGTCCGGGTCGTCGACGTCCGCCGCCCCGGAGAGTGGCAATCCGGACACATCGCCACCGCGCTGCACCTCCCCTTGAACGACCTCGCCGAAAAGGCCGACGATCTCTCCAGGGAGGAGCCGCTCGCCGTGGTGTGCGCCGGCGGCTTCCGCTCGTCGATCGGAACGAGCCTGCTCGAGCGGCAGGGATTCCATCGAATCACGAACGTCGTGGGGGGCATGGCGGCGTGGCGCGCGGCCAACCTCGAGGTCTCGGCCTAGAGCGATTTATTTCGGCTGCACCCCGATCGCCTCGTAGATCCGGGCGGGGTCGAACAGCACGCCGTCCTTCACGACCAGCTTCGTGTTGCGGACCGCCGAGATGTCCTGCGTCGGATCGCCCGTCACGAGGGTCAGGTCCGCGAGCTTGCCGGGCTGGATCGACCCGAGGTCCGAATCCCTTTTCATGAGGCGAGCCGCCCGCAGGGTGGCGATCTGCAGAATCTCGGACGCCGGGATGCCGGCCTCGCGGTAGAGCTCCAGCTCCCGGTGGAGTCCGAAACCCGGGAGCGTGTCGGTGCCCGCCACGATCTGGACTCCGGAGCGGTGGAGGACAGCGACCATTTTCACCATGTTCGCGTAGGACTTCCGGTACAGCGCGTCGGTGTCGCCCTCGGCGGCAAGGCCGCCGGCGAGGAACCCGCGCCGCATTTGCGTCGGCATCCGGCTGGCCACGGCGGCAAACGCGGGGTCGAGGGTGCCGGGCCGTGCCCGGTACATGGACTCGAACGTCGCCAGCGTCGGATCGACGACCACGTGTCGGGTCCGGAGCAGCTCGATGAAATCCCGCACCGCGGGGGAGTCGAGGTCCAGTCCGGCGCCCCGCTTTCCCGGCTCGGTGAAACGCGCGGGCGTCCGCGTCTCGGTGACGTCCCGGAAGAAATTGAGGAAGACGAAGTTGATGTGCTGGATCTCGTCGGCGCCGGCCCGGACGAACTGGTCCGCGAACATCGTCGCGGGGACGTGGCCGCTCACCCGCATGCCGCGCTTGTGGGCGTCGGCGATGATCACCGGCACGAGCTCCGGCTTGATCGAGCTGTAGACCTTGATCTGCGGATAACCGAGCGCGGCGTACCGGGCGATCGCGTCGTGGACTTTCTGCTCCGTGTCCACGAGAACTTTCGTCGGACCCTGGTACGGCCCCGGGCCGTCCATGAAGCCGGCGGCGATCACGCGCGGACCGATTTCGAGGCCCGAATCGAAGCGCTTGCGCCGGGCCTCCAGCTCGTCGGTGTCGTTGGCGAGGTCGCGGACGGAGGTGACGCCGGCTGCGATGTTCAGCAGTCCATCGTCGTCGCTGACGTGCACGTGCATGTCCCAGAGACCCGGAATTAGCGTGCCGCCTGCGCCGTCGATCCGCTCGACGTTCTCTCCGCGGCTCTCCAAAGAGCCGACGGACGCGATGCGATTGCCGTGCAGCGTGACCACCCGGTTCCGGAGCACCTTTCCGGTTTCGGAATCGAAGACGTTGACGTTGAAGAACACCACGTCCGCCGCGGGCTTCCGGGAAATCCGCCGCGCCAGCCCCGCGCGCCACTCGATGCTTGCCTCATCCTGCGCGCGGGCCAGCTCTTCCTGGGACTTCTCCCAGCCTTCGCGGATGGTCATGAGCCAGCGGCTTCCGCTCGCGAACAGAACGTTGTCGGAATCGAGCCACACGTACGACGGGCTGAACTGGAATCCCCGGATGGCGTAGAGCGTGACCGCTTGGACTTTCCCCTCTCCCGCGAGATTGACCTCCCGGATCTTCTCGATCCGCGCCTCGCCTTCGGGCAGGAGCGGAAGCGCCCCTCCCGCCCGGATCAGCGCCTTCGCGAGGAGTCCGAACTCGTCGGGCGGGCCGTAGAAGGACGGGAAGAAGGCGGCGCCCGAGAGAGTCCGCTCGCCGCTCTCGGCTTTGTTCTTCCACCGGGCGGCGCCATCGCGGATGGTGAAACGCTCTTCGACCGGTCCCTTCAAGTAGTCGACGCCGGTGTTCTCGGTCGACGTCGGGATCCCGTCGGTCCCGACCGTCGTCACGGTGTCGATCCGCGGGCCGCGTCCCCGGTCGTTGTACTGGTAGAGGGCGTGCCGCCGGCCGTCCGCCGACTTCCAGACCACCTGGTTGCCGGCGAGGTTGCCGCTGGACAGGACGCTGTAGCGCAGGGCGTCCTTCGGAACGGAATCCGGGACAGCCGGAACGCCGCCGGTGTCCGCTGCCGGCGCGATCGGAGCCGAAACCGTCAGAGACAGAAGAAGCCGGAAAAGCGTGCGCATGTGGCGTCCGGCGCGATCTTAGCGGGAAGCGGAGGCGGGAAAGCTCGCGAGACGCCTCAACGCCGCGACCTTCTCGGTATGGCCGACCTTCGCGCGCTCCAGCGCCGAGTGGAGGACATCGACCGTCCGATCGTAGGTTGTCCGATCAACGGGAAACGGGTGCCCGTCCTTGCCGCCGTGCGCGAAGGAGAACCGCGCCGGGTCCCGGGTCGAGGCCGGCGTGCCGTAGACGAGTTCCGACGCCAGCGCCAGCGCGCGCAACGTCTTCGCTCCGACTCCGGGAATGCCGAGCAGCCGCTCGAAGTCGGGCGGCGCCTCTTCCCAGGTCTTGAGCAGGATCTTCTTCATTCGCTCGGGGTGGATATCTTCGGACTGCTGGATCGCGTGCCGCGACGGCAGTTCGAGCGTCGGCAGTCTGCGAAGAATCGCGAGCGTGCTCGCGGGGTCCTGCCGCGCGACTTCGGCGGACGCCGATCGCACCGGCGCGCTCTCGCCCGCGACCAGGTTCAACGTCGTCCGCCTTTCGTCGCAGCACACCGCCGCGTGCGGCTCGTCGACGAAGTCTTCCAACGATTCTCCGAGCCAGTGATAACGCCGCGCCGTCGAAGTGGCGTCGCTCATCCCCTGCTGGACGACGCACCATCTTCCCGCGGGCGTGAAGAAGAACGCGTGGTGGTAGATCTGATAGCCGTCCTGGACGGCCGCGCTGTCCACTTTCGCCGACGTGCGGCTCGCGTACACGAGGTCCGCCGGATCGCGCGAGAGCTTCTCGCAGGCGGCCGCGATCTCCGACGGGGTCCGGCGCGCGACGTTTCCCTTTCCGCCCGCCGCGTAGAACCCGAAGTTCCTCTCGAGCCCGCGGATCCCCTCCTTGACCGCGCCGCACACAGTCGTGGTCACCCCGCTCGAATGCCAGTCGAATCCGAGGACGCAGCCGAACGCCTGGAACCAGAACGGATCGGAGAAGCGGCGGAGGACCTCGTCGGAGCCATGTTCGGCCACGATGTGACCCAGGATCTCGCGCCCGAGCCGGACCATTCGAGAAAACAGCCAGGCCGGCGCCTTTCCGCCGTGGAGGGGAAGCTGTGCGAATCCGGTTCTCATCGACCTCGAAAGGGGGCGGAGCGCCCCCCGAATTCCAGGCCCTTCTTTTGCGTACGAGGGACCAGCGGGAGCGATTCCGTGCGACTCTCTGACACAGAAGGGACGGAGGCCGGCGTGCTACGCTGCCTGAAAGGACGCGATCCTTGATCGCCCGCGTGCGGACCGTCGACGCCATCCTCCACCAGATGGGGCATTTCGAGGCCATCCGGAAAGGGGACCTGCGCCGCGGCGACCAGGTGCTCGTCTCGACGGAAAACTCTCTCTATACGATTCGGGTCGAGGACGACGGGACGTATTCCATCTCCGGCGGCTGGTTCGACCGCAACGGACTCTCTCCCGCGCTGACCTCGATCACCGGCTGCACCTGGGGCGGCACCGCGATCAAGCGCGATCTCGTCGCGGCCCGCGGTCTGCGGCTCGAGTTCGGGAACCGCGTGGTGACCAGCCCCATCCGCGAGGTCCGCGTGATCCGCGGCGACGCGCGAGGCCTTTGCGGTCTTGCGCCCGTCTCCAGCGCCGATCTCTTCCGCGCCTGCTACGGCTCCGGCCGCGGCGGTTCCTAGACTTCGGGCTTCGAAGTCGCGGTATATCCTGACCCCGCCTTGCCGCTGACATCGGGCACCCGGCTGGGGCCTTACGAGATCCTCGCGCTGCTCGGATCGGGCGGCATGGGCGAGGTCTACCGGGCGCGCGACACCCGCCTCGATCGAAGCGTCGCGATCAAAGTCCTTCCGGAACGTCTCTCCTCCTCCGAAGAGGTGCGCCAGCGCTTCGAGCGCGAGGCCCGCACGATCTCGCAGCTTTCTCACCCGCATATCTGCGCGCTCTACGACGTCGGGCGCGAAAGCGGGATCGAGTACCTCGTCATGGAGCTTCTCGAGGGGAAGACGCTCGAGGATCGCCTCGCCCGGGGAGCTCTCCCGACCGAGCAGGTGCTTCGCTTCGGAATCGAGATCGCGGACGCGCTCGACAAGGCGCACCGGCAGGGAATCGTCCATCGCGACCTGAAGCCGGGCAACGTGATGCTCACGAAGTCGGGAGTTAAGCTCCTCGACTTCGGTCTGGCGAAGACACTGGAGCGGTCGCTCGACGCGACCGGAAGGGAGCAAGCGGCGGCCGGGCAGCATCCCATGGCAGGAGCCAACGTCACAGCCCTGCCAACGGTGGTGGGGAGCGCGAACCTCACCCAGGAGGGGACGATCCTCGGGACCTTCCAGTACATGGCGCCCGAACAGCTCGAAGGGCACGAAGCCGATCCGCGCACGGACATCTTCTCCTTCGGTGTCGTGCTCTACGAAATGGCGACGGGCCGGAAGGCTTTCTCCGGCACGAGCCGGGCGTCGTTGATCTCGAACATCATGAAGGAGGAGCCGGTGCCAGTCTCGACGATCCAGCCGATGACGCCGCCGGCGTTCGATCGGGTCGTCCGCACGTGTCTCGCAAAGGACCCCGAGGATCGTTTCCAGACCGCGCACGACGCGAAGCTCCAGCTCCAATGGATCGTCGAAGGCGGCTCGCAGGCGGGAGCGCCGGCGGTCGTCGTCTCGCGGCGCCGAAGCCGGGAGCGCATGGCCTGGAGTGTTGCCGCTGGAGCGATTCTCGCGGCCGGGTTCGCGACATTGGGATATGTCCGCCGGGCGCCGGTCGAAACCGCGCCGATCCGCTCCTCGATCCTGCCGCCGGAGAAGACGGCTTTCGAGATCGGGGGCGAGGACTCCGGATCGCTGACCATATCCCCCGACGGCCGGCGGATCACGTTCGTGGCCAAAGATCCGTCGGGCAAGAAGCTGCTCTGGCTCCGGCCGCTCGATGCCGTCGCCGCCCGGTCGATTCCGGGGACGGAAGGCGCGACGTGGCCGTTCTGGTCCCCCGACAGCCGCTTCATCGCGTTCTTCGCGGAAGGGAAGTTGAAGAAGGTCGACGCCGCCGGCGGGCCGCCCCTCACAGTGTGCGATGCGAAGCGCGGAAGGTCGGGATCCTGGAACCGGGACGGGGTGATTCTCTTCTCGCCCGATTCAACCGTCGCGGTCGATCGCGTCTCCGCCGGCGGCGGCGCCGCGACTCCGGTGACGCGGCTCGACGAATCGATTTCTTCCGGACGGCCGCCACTTCCTCTACATGGCCGGAACGCACGCGTCCGGCACCGGAAGCGAGATGAACGTGATCTACCTCGCGTCCCTCGACTCGAAAGATCGAACGCTTCTTGTTCACGCCCGATCGAACGTCGCCTTCGCGTCGGGCTACCTGATCTACGTGCTCGAGAAGACGCTCCTCGCTCAGCCCTTCGACGCGAAGCGCCTTCGTCTGACGGGCGACTCGGTTCCGCTCGGCGACTCGGTTCTTTACGATCCCAGTTATTTCCGGGCGGCCTTCTCCGTTTCGGACAACGGGGTCCTGGTCTACGCGGGCGGCACCGGCGGCTCGAAGGCGCGCCTCGCGTGGTACGACCGATCGGGAAAGCCGATCGGCGCGCCGTTCGGCGATCCGATCGACTACCGGATGTTCTCGATCTCTCCGGACGGAAAGCGCCTGGCCGCTGAAGTCGCCGATTCGACCACCGGGGCCGGCGACATCTGGCTCTCCGACTTCGCCCGCGGCACCCGGACGCGTTTCAGTTTCGGCTCCGGTGAATCGATCTGTCCGGTCTGGTCTCCGGACGGAAGCCGGATCGCCTTCACCCGGATGGAGAAAACGCTTCTCACGAGGATCGTCGCGAGGCCGTCGAGCGGCGGCGGCGGAGAGGAGACGCTCCTTCAGGGCAGCGGCGATATCTGTCCAAAAGCGTGGTCGCCGGACGGGCGCTATCTCGCCTACGAAACTCTCGCAGCGGCTGCCAAAACGAAGTCCGACATCTGGATCCTGCCGCTTTTCGGCGATCGCAAGCCGTTCCCTTTTCTCGCAACACAGTTCGACGAACAGTTTTCGCGGTTTTCTCCGGACGGACGGTGGGTCCTGTACACGTCGGACGAGTCCGGGAGGCCCGAGCTCTACGTCGCGCCCTTTCCCGGGCCGGGCAGCAAATGGCAGATTTCCGCCGGAGGAGCCTCGGGCGGCGAGTGGCTCCGGGGCGGCAAGGAGATTACCTATCTCTCGCTCGATCTGAATCAGATGTCCGTGCAGGTGAAAGCCGACGCCTCCGGATTCGAAACCGGCGTCCCGAGAGTGCTTTTCGACGCGAGCAATGCGACCCTTCTCCGGAGCGACCCGAGCGGCGATCGCGAGCTGATGGCGGTTGTTCCGCAAACGGCGCAAAACACGCCCGTCACCCTCGTTTCGAACTGGCCGGCTGCGTTAAGAAAATAGCGGGGTCTCAGCCGCCGACCAGGCTGCGCATCACGAAGAGCACGTTCGCCGGGCGTTCGGCGAGCCTCCGCATGTACCAGGGGAACCACGCCTCGCCGTAGCTGATCAAGACCCGGAACCGATACCCGGCGGCGGCGAGCCGGAGCTGCTCGGAGCGGCCGATCCCGTAGAGCATCTGGAACTCGACGTCTTTCGGTGCGAGGCCCCTCGTCCGCCCGAGCTCTTCGATGCGCCGGATGAGATTCGAGTCGTGCGTCCCGAAGATCCCGCGCACGCCCTTCGCGCTCGCGTCCGCCGACAGAAGCCGCTCGGCGAGGCGGAAGTAGCTCGCGTCCACGTCCTCCTTTTTCGGGAACGCCTTGTCCGGAGGCTCGCGATAGGCGCCCTTGACGAGCCGGATCCCGGAGCCGAGCGCGATTAGAGATTCGACGTCGGCGGCGGTGCGGTAGAGATACGACTGGACGCAGACGCCGGTGTTCGGAAACCGCGCGCGAAGCCGCCGGTAGACTTCGAGAGTCACGTCCGTGTAAGCCGTCGACTCCATGTCCACCCAGACCCAGTTGTTCCGGGAGCGCGCACGCTCGGCGAGGCCGTACAGGTGCGCTTCGCATTCTTCGCGCGAGAAGTCGAGGCCGAGCTGCGAGAGCTTGACGGAAATCTCGACGTCGAGCCGCTCTGCGTGAATCCGATCCAGGAGGTTCAGGTAGTGGTTCGCGACGCCGTCGGCCTCCGACGCGCTGCCCAGGTTCTCGCCCAACCGGGTCAGCACCGTTCCGACGCCGAGTGCCCGGGACGCGGCGAGGGCGTCGTCGGCCGCCTCGCCCGGCATGAAGCGGGAAACGGCTCGCCGCACGAATGGATACCGGACCGCGCGCTCTCGGAGCCACCGGCTCTCCGAGGCCGAGAGAAGGATCGACCGCAGAACGCTCATCCCGGATCAACCGGGGACAGACCACGATTTCGGACGAGCGGCGACAACCCCGATTTCGAAGGTTTCAGGACGTCGAATGGATCCGCGAAATTGGGGTCTGTCCCCAATTATGGCGTGACCGATCGCATGGCGGCTGCCGCCGGAATCCGCTCCTCCTCGCGCTCGGGGGCCCGCGGCTCGAGCGCTTCTCTCGCGGGCCCTCCCTTGCCGCGCCGCCGGCCGAGCCACTCGCGGAACTGCTCCATGTAGGTGAAGAAGACCGGCGTCACGAAGAGCGTCAGCATCTGCGAGAAGAGCAGCCCCCCGACGACAGCGAGACCCAGCGGACGGCGCGATTCGGCGCCAGCGCCGAAGCCGAGCGCGATCGGCAGCGTGCCCATCAGCGCGGCCATCGTCGTCATCATGATCGGGCGGAATCGCACGAGGCACGCTTCGTGGATCGCGGCCTGCGCGTCTTTCCCCTCCTTGCGCTGCGCCTCGATCGCGAAGTCCACCATCATGATGCCGTTCTTCTTGACGAGGCCGACGAGCATGATGATCCCGACGAACGCGTAGATGGACAGTTCCGTGTGGAAGAGCAGCAGCGTCACGAGCGCCCCGAAGCCCGCGAACGGCAGCGCGGAGAGGATCGTCAGCGGGTGGATGAAGCTCTCGTACAGGATTCCGAGCACCATGTAGATCACGAGGATCGCCATCAGGAGCAGCATCCCGAGGCCCTGGAACGAGGACTGGAACGCCTGCGCGGTGCCCTGGAAGCTCGTCGTGATCGTGGCGGGGAGCGTCTGCCTCGCCACCGAGTTGACCGCGGCGACCGCGTCGCCGATGGAAACTCCCGGCTTCAGGTTGAACGAGATCGTCACCGAAGGCAGCTGACCGGCGTGCGTCACCGCGAGCGGGCCGACGTTCTGGTCGAGCTTCGCGGCGGCATCGAGGGGGACGAGCTGTCCGTCGGAGTTGCGCACGTAGAGCGAGGAGAGCTGCCCCGGATCCACCTGGTGTTGCGGGTCGAGCTCCATGATGACCTGGTACTCGTTGTTGGGCGCATAGATCGTCGAGATCTGGCGGGAGCTATAGGCCGTGTAGAGAGCCTCCTCGATCTTCTGAGGGGTCAGGTGCAGGGCGGCGGCTTTGTCGCGGTCGATGTCGACCTGGATCTGCGGGTTCGCGATCTGGAGGTCGCTCGTCACGTCCTGGAATCCCGGCAGCTGTCGCATCTTCTGCTCGAGCTTCGGCGAGTACTCGTAGAGCTCCTTCGTGTCGGCGTCCTGCAGCGTGTACTGGTAGAGGCTCTTGGTCAGGCTCCCGCCGATCCGAATGGGCGGCGGGTTTTGCAGATAGACCTTGATCCCCGGGATCTGCGCGAGTTTCGGGCGCAGCTCCTGGATGACTCCGTCGACGGAGAGCTTGCGCTCTTTGCGCGGCTTCAGGTGCATGAAGACCACGCCGGAGTTGCTCGCGTTGATCGAGCCGCGCGAGCCGTAGCTCGACATGAACGCCTCGACGTTCGGGTCTGCCCGGACGACGTTCGCGACGGCCATCTGGTGCTCGCCCATCGCCTGGAACGAGATCCCCTGCGCGGCCTCGGTGAAGCCGAAGACCTGGCTGTTGTCTTCGCTCGGCAGGAAGCCTTTTGGGATCTTCATGAAGAGGAAGACCGTCGCGGCGAGCACCATCGCGGAGACCGCCATCGTCGTGCGCCGTCGGGCGAGCGACCACCGAAGGCCCTTGTCGTAGACGCGGACCATCGCGTCGAAGTACCGCTCCGAGACCTCGTAGAAGCGGCCGTGCTTCTTGCCATGGTCGCGCCGGAGGAACCGGCTCGCAAGCATCGGCGTGAGGGAGAGCGAGACGAACCCGGAGACCAGGATCGCGACGCCGATCGTGACGGCGAATTCGTGGAATAGCCGGCCGACGATGCCGCCCATGAAGAGAATCGGGATGAAGACCGCGGTGAGCGACAGCGTCATCGAAAGGATCGTGAAGCCGATCTCCTTCGAGCCCTTGAACGCGGCTTCGAGGACGCCTTCCCCCATCTCCATGTGCCGGACGATGTTCTCGAGCATGACGATCGCGTCGTCCACGACGAAGCCGACCGACAGAGTCAGCGCCATCAGCGAGAGGTTGTCGAGGGTGTATCCGAGCAGGTACATGACGGCGAACGTGGCGATGATCGAAAGAGGCAGCGCGAGGCTCGGGATGATCGTCGCCGAGAGGTTGCGCAGGAAGAGAAAGATCACGAGCACGACCAGGCAGAGCGTCAGGACGAGCGTGAACCGCACGTCGTTGACCGACGCCCGGATCGATTCGGAGCGGTCGTAGAGGATGTTCAGGCTGGCGGACGGCGGCAACTGCGTCCGGAACTGCGGGAGGAGCTTCTTGATCGCGGTCGCGACCGCTACCGTGTTCGTTCCGGGCTGCCGCTGGATGGCGAGGATCACCGAGCGCTCCATGCTCTTGCCGGTGATGAACCAGGCCGCGGTCTTGTTGTTCTCGACGCTGTTCGTGACCTTGCCGATCTGGTCGAGCCGCACCGGCGAGCCGTTGCGATACGCCACGATGACGGACTGGTAGGCCTCGGCGTCGGTCAGCTGTCCGTTGGCCTGGACGGTGAACGCCTTGCTCGGGCCGTAGAGCGTCCCCGTCGGCAGGTTGACGTTGGCGCTCTGAACCGCGCCGGAGACCTCGTCGATCCCGATGCCGCGCGTGGCGAGCTGGCGCGGGTCGAGCTGGATCCGGACCGCGTACTTCTGCGAGCCGTAGACGATGACCTGCGCGACGCCGGAGATCGTCGAGATGCGCTGCGCCATCATGGTCTGCCCGTATTCGTCGAGCTTGTAGAGAGGGAGGCTCGGCGAAGTGAGGGCGAGGTAGAGGATCGGCGAGTCCGCCGGGTTCACCTTCTGGTACGAGGGCGGGCTCGGCATCTCCGGCGGCAGCTGCCGGTTGGCGACCGCGATCGCCGCCTGGACGTCCTGCGCCGCGGAGTCGAGGTTGCGCGACAGGTTGAACTGGAGGGTGATCTGCGTGATGCCCTGGATGCTGGAGGAGTTCATCGAATCGAGCCCCGCGATGGTCGTGAACTGCTTCTCGAGCGGGGTCGCGACGGCCGAGGCCATCGTTTCGGGGGAGGCGCCGGGAAGGGCCGCGGAAACCTGGATGGTGGGGAAGTCGACGTTCGGCAGATCGGATACGGGCAGCAACCGGTATCCCATGATCCCGAAGAGGAGGATCCCCAGCATGACCAGCGTGGTCATGACCGGACGGCGGATGAAGATCTCGGCGATGTTCATGCCGTCTTTCCTTCGACCTTGCGGACCTGCACTTTCGTTCCGGGCGCGAGTCGCAACTGTCCGTCCGTGACGACCCGCTCTCCCTCTTCCAGCCCCTTCGCGACGATCGCGAGCGGACCCTGCGTCCGGCTCAAGGTGACCGGCCGCGACTCCACGGTCAGATCGTTCTTGACCACCCAGACGTATTGTCCCGCCTGGCCGGTCTGGACCGCCTGCGCCGGTACGACGATCGCCTTCGCCTCGGTCGCGAGAGTCAGCACGACGTCGACGTACTCCCCGGGCCAGAGCGCCTCATTCTCGTTGGGAAACGTCGCCTTCAACAGGATCGTTCCCGTGCCCGGGTCGACCGCGTTGTTCAGGAACGAGAGCTCACCCGTCTGGGTGTTGGACGGGTTCCCCGAGGCCGCGGCGAGCACCTTCAGCTTCTCGCCGGGGCGGAGGCGCTGGCGGATCTGCGCAAGCGATGACTCCGGGACGGAAAAGGAGACATAAACCGGCTGGACCTGGTTCAGGACGACGAGGGGATTGTCGTCGTTGCCCTTCACCATGTTGCCGGGATTGACGAGGACGCTTCCCGTCCTCCCTGACATGGGCGCGGCGACCGTGCAGTAGGAGAGCTGCAGCTGCGCGTTTTCGACGGCGGCCTCGTCGGATTTCGTCGTGGCGACCGCGGCCGCGGCGGCGGCTCGCGTCGAGTCGTACTGCTCCCGCGTCACGTAATCCTTCTTGACGAGGTCGGTGTAGCGCTTGACATCATCCTCGGCGTTCCGGGCGATCGCTCGATCGCGTTCGAGCTGCGCGCGCGCCTGCGCAAGCGCGGCCTGATAGGGACGCGGGTCGATCTGGAAGAGAAGGTCGCCCTTCCGAACGTCCTGTCCCTGCTGGAACCCGACCCGGATCACCTGGCCGCCCACGCGCGCCTTCAGCGCCACGGTCGTGAAGGGCTCGACGTGCCCGATCGCGCGGACTTCCACGGGGACGTCCTGCCGCGCGACGCTCGCGACGGTCACGGGAGCCGCTTCGGGAGTCGCACCCGCGCGCGCGTCCTTCTTCGAGCAGGTGCAGGCGAAGGCCAACACAAGGGCCGCAGCGAAAGAGATCCCCCACGGGAGCGCTCTCTTCTGGACGATCGCTCTTTTCTGGACGCTCACTGCCCCGCTCCCTTCTCGCCCGCGGAGGGGACCGGCCGGTCCGCCGGCGGTCCGAGCGAGCCCGTGTCGTGCGCCAGCATCGCGAGAGCGACGAACCAGTCGGACCGGGCCTGCGCCTCCTGGGCGCGGGCGTTGGCGTAGGCGCTCTGAGCGATCAGGAGATCCAGGATCGACCCTACTCCCGCGCGATACCGGCCTGCCGCGACCTCCTGCGACTGCGTTGCCGCGGTCAGCAGATCGCGCGCGGTGCGGATGCGCTGCGCGGCCGTCTTCAAGTTGTAGTAGCTCGTCCAGACCTGCAGGACGACCTGGTCCTTCAGCGTCTCCGCCTGCCCCTCGGCGCTTCGCGCCTGCTCGCGGGCCTCCAGGGTCTCGTAGACGTTCTGCCCTCCGGTGAAGATCGGAAAGCGGAAGAGGATCGCGCCCGAGTAGTTGTCCGCGAACGGCAGGCCGGGGGAGTTGTAGAAGTACACCCGGCCGACCGAGCCCGCCGCCGCGAGCGTCGGAAGACCCTCCGACCGGATCGACCGGACGTGGCTCTGCGCCTTGAGGACTTCGAACCGCGCGGCCGCGAGGTCGGGACGCTGACTCTGCGCGCGCTCGATCAATGCGTCCACGGTTTCCCCGATCTGTTCGACGTTCACGTTCTCCGCCAGCGGCGCGACTTCCACCGGGATATCGGGCGAAACGCCGGCGGCGGTCGCGAGCGCTCCCCGCAGCGTCTGAATCGATCCCTGCGCGGTCTCGAGTGCGAGCTCCGCCTGGGACACCGCCGTCTTTGCCTGCAGGACGTCGGCGATCGTCGCGACCCCCGCGCGGTGCCTCTCCTCGGCCGCGGCGAGGCTCTCCCGCGCCTGCTTGAGCGTCGCCTCGGCGGCCGCGGCCTGCGCCCTCGCGTTCTGGTACTGGTAGAACGCGACCTCGACCTGCAGAACCAGGTTCTGGATCACGGCGTCGTGGGTCCAGTCGGCCGAGAAGAGCGCGTTCCTCGCCTCGTCGACGTCCGCGGCGCGGCCGCCCAGGTCGAGGAGGAGCCAGGACAGGCTGACCGAAGGGCCGTACGTAGTCTGGAGCGTGATGAACCGTCCCCCGACCGACGTCTGCTTGGATCGCGTCACGTTCGCGTCGAGCTCGAGGTCCGGAAAGTACTCGGCTCGCTTGGCGCCCAGGTTCGCGGCGGCCGCCCGGGCCTGGTGCCAGGAGGTGCGCGTCACGGGATTGTTCCGCAGCGCGACGTCTAAGACTTGCTCGAGCGTGATGGTCGCTCCCGGCTGGAGATACGCCGCCGGAATCGCGGGCGGCGGCGTCGGCTTTGCGGGAGGCATGCGTCCTTCGGGAGGGGGCTGCCAGGGCGTCGCGGGACTGGACGACACCCGCGCGTCGACGTCGCGCGTCGCGCAACCGGGCAGCACCGTGGTCGCCGCGATCACTGCGATCGCCGCCAACGTCGCCCGCGTCCGCGCGCCTGCTGTTTTCATCGGCCGTCTCTCTCGATGCCGTGGGTGAAGATGCCGACGATCTCCGACACCAGCTCGTCCAACGTCTCCTCTCTCGGGCGAAGGGAATTCGCGGCGCGGATCATTCCCCGGAAGAGCTCCGCCCCCACGCGCGCGTCGATTCCGCGGAACTCGCGCCGGCGGATGCCTTCCAGGATCGCCTCCTGCACCAGGCGGGAGATCGCCTCGCGTCTCTTCTGCAACTCCTCCTCCCGCTCGGGGAACCGCCGCTCGTCCGAGAGGAGGAGGGCGAAGAGGTCCCGCCGCTCCCACGAAAACGAGAGGACCTCGCGCGCGATCCGCTCGAGGCGTTTGACCGGCGACGTCTCCCGCTCGAGGGAGACGGCCAGCGCCGCCGAGAGCTCGTCGAAGCTGTGGAGGATCGCGGCGAAGAAAAGATCTTCCTTCGTCTGGAAGTACCGATAGATCGTGCCCTTGCCGACGCGCGCGCGAGCGGCGACGTCGTCGATCAGGGCCTCGTGGAACGGCCGTCCCGAGAAGACCCGGGCGGCCGCTTCCAGGATCGCCTGTTCCTTGTCGGGCGTCTTGATTCGCGGCATCTCGTTTCGGAACTGACCGGTCAGTCCGTATTCTCTACGAGCCCGGTCCGGGCAGGGTTTCAGGGATGAGGATCGGAATAGCTATAATCATCCACATGGAGTGCCCATGAAGACCGTTCAGATGACACTCGACGAGAGCCTGGTCGAAGCCGTCGACCGGGCGGCGCGCAAGCTCGGCAAGAGCCGGTCGGCTTTCACCCGCGACGCTCTGCGGGAGGCGCTCGCCCGGGAGCGGGCTCGCAATCTCGAACGGAAGCACCGCCAGGGTTACGAGCGTCAGCCGGTCGGAGTCGCGGAGTTCGACGTATGGGAATCCGAGCAGGTTTGGACCGAGCCGTGAGGCGGGGCGAGGTACGGTGGTACCGGTTCTCGAATCCGGACAAGCGAAGGCCGGTCGTGATCCTGACGCGCGACTCGACCTTGGAGTACCTCGCGGAGGTCACCGTCGCTCCAGTGACGAGCACGGTCCGCGATATCCCCTCGGAGGTCGCGCTGACAAAAGAAGACGGGATGCCTCGTGAGTGCGCCGCCAATCTCGACCACGTTCAGACGGTCTCCCGCCAGAAGATCGGTTCCCTGATCACGACGCTCTCGGCCGAGCGGATGGCCGAGCTGCGCAGCGCCGTTCTCTTCGCGCTGGGGTTCTGAGCGGGTCATTGCCTGTGTCATCCCGGACGGAGCAAGGAATCCCTTCCTTGTGCAAACGAGTGACTGATACACGTGAGTAAGATGGACCCACAGACATGAGCGAGCGGCTCCCGACAGTGGCGGTGTGGGTCCGCCGTGCGCTCCGAACTGCGCTCCGGAGGGATCCCGTTTCAAGCGAGAGGAGAAAGATCGAGGCAGTTCGCGCCGCCCTCCGGTACTCGTTTCCCACCGCGGATATCGAAGAGATGCTTTCGCAGATCGAGAGCAGCTATCTCGGGAAGTGCGGATTGTGACCACACTTTCCGCGGGAACCCGTCTCGGGCCTTACGAGCTTCTCGCGCCGATTGGCGCAGGCGGAATGGGAGAGGTCTACCGGGCGAAGGACACGCGCTTGGATCGCACGGTGGCGGTCAAGGTGCTGCCGGCGCACCTGTCGTCTTCGGTCGAGTCGCGCCAACGTTTCGAGCGGGAGGCGAAGACGATCTCCCAGCTCTCCCATCCGCACATCTGCGCGCTCTACGACGTGGGCAACCAGGACGGCGTCGAGTTCCTGGTCATGGAGTACCTGGAGGGCGAGACGCTGTCGGACCGGCTTCTCAAGGGACCGCTCGAGTTCGAGCAGGTACTGCGTTACGGGATCGAGATGGCCGATGCCCTGGACAAGGCGCACCGGCAGGGAATCGTGCACCGCGACCTCAAGCCCGGCAACGTGATGATCACGAAGTCCGGCGTAAAGCTTCTCGACTTCGGTCTGGCGAAAGTGATCGCGCCGGCGGGGCGCTCTTCCGGAGCGTCGCTCACGGCCCTGCCGACTCAGGCGGGATCGAATCTGACGCAGGAGGGCACGATCCTGGGCACGTTCCAGTACATGGCGCCCGAGCAGCTCGAGGGAAGAGAAGCCGACGCGCGGACGGACATCTTCGCGTTCGGGGCGGTGCTCTACGAGATGGCGACGGGGCAGAAAGCGTTCTCCGGCAAGAGCCAGGCGTCGCTGATCTCGTCGATCATGGGGACGCAGCCCCCTGCGGTCTCGGCGGTCGCGCCGATGACGCCTCCCGCGTTCGACCGGGTCGTCAAGACCTGTCTCGCGAAGGATCCCGACGACCGCTGGCAGACGGCGCACGACGTGATGCTGGAGCTCAAATGGGTCGCGGAAGGCGGCTCGGCTGCAGGGTTGCCCGCGCCGGTCGTCGCGCGGAGAAAGAGCCGCGAAAGACTCGCCTGGGGAATCGCCGGAGTTCTGGCCCTCGTCGCGGCGGCCCCGACGATCGGTTACGTCCAGCGCGCGCCGAAGCCGTCGGTTCCGGTCCGCGCATCGATCCTGCCGCCGCCCGGAACGCTCTTCGATCCGATCGACGGCCCCCCCGTCGTCTCTCCCGACGGCCGAAAAGTCGCGTTCAACGCGAAGGACGCCGACGGCATCGGATGGCTGTTCGTCCGCTCGCTCGATTCGGGCGAGGCACAGAAACTGGAAGGCACGCGGGAGTCGTACGATCCGTTCTGGTCTCCGGACGGCCGTTTCATCGGGTTTGGAGGAACCGGCCTCATGAAGTTCGAGATCCCGGGAGGCCCTCCGCAGAAGATCGCCGATATGGCCGACGGCCGCGGCTGCTCCTGGAACCGCGACAACGTCATCCTGTTCGAAAAGACGGGCGCCAGTTCCATCTTTCGCATTTCGGCCTCGGGCGGCCCGATCGAGCAGGTCACGACGCTCGACAAATCGCGCGGGGAAGTCGGCCACTGGCGGCCGCAGTTCCTGCCGGACGGACGGCACTTTCTCTACCTCGCCCGCGCCGAGCCGTCCCAGAACAGCGGGATCTACGTCGGGTCACTCGATTCGAAAGGAGTGAAGCGCGTGGCCGACCTGGACGTTCCGGCCTATTTCGCGAAACCCGGATATCTCCTATTCGTGCGCGAGAACGTTCTCGTGGCGCAGCCGTTCGACGCGAAAGCGTTCCGCACGACCGGCGAGCCGGTCGTCGTCGGTCGCGACGTCCAGTACGTCGCGACGTGGGGTTCCGCCGCGTTCTGGGCGTCCGACAACGGCGTGCTGGCCTACGAGGGCGCGAGTCACGCCGCGAAGCAGCTCGTCTGGTTCGATCGGTCCGGCAGGAGGATCTCGACGCTGGGACCGGACGGCGAGTACGACGGCGACCCCCGGATCTCGCCGGACGGTTCTTCGGTCGCCGTCAAACGCCTCGATCCGACCACACGCAGCGCCGATCTTTGGATCATCGACAACTCGCGCGGGATCGGCTCGCGATTCACCTTCGACCCGGCGCGGGAATCCGACCCGGTCTGGTCGCCCGATGGCAAACGGATCTTCTTCAGCTCGAACAAGGCCGGGATCGGAGACCTCTATCAAAAGGAGACGACGGGCGGCGGCTCCGAAACTCAGCTGCTGAAATCCGACCTCTGGAAGGATCCGATCGACGTCAGTCCCGACGGACGCTGGCTCGTCTACCGGCAGAGGGATCCGAAGACCGGATCAGATCTGTGGCTCCTGCCTCTGACGGGAGATCGGAAGCCGACTCCGCTGCTCGCGACCCCGTTCGAGGAGGATGACGCACGCTTCTCGCCCGACGGCCGGTGGATCGCCTATCGGTCGAACGAGACCGGCAAAGAGGAGGTTTTTGTTCAGCCGTTCCCGGCGACGGGTCAGAAGTTCCAGGTCTCGACGTCGAGCGGCCGAAGCCCACGGTGGACGAGCGGCGGCCGCGAGCTCGTCTACCTGGAGCTCCCCGACAAGCGGAAGCTCGTCCAGATTCAGACCGCGCCTTCTTTCCAGTCGTCGGCCCCAACGGATCTCCTGTTGACGCCGCACCCTCAGGGATCCGACGTCACGCGCGACGGTCAGCGGTTGCTGATCAACATGCCGGCGGCGGAAGGCGCACCGAATCCGATGACGCTCGTTCTCAACTGGACGTCCGGGCTTCGGAAGTAGGTCGTTTCCGTCCGTTTCGGCCGCCCAGATATCATTCCCACGCAACACCGTAGGGAGGCTGAGAGAACGCATGGACTTTCGCAGCATGCTCGAAGAAGCCCTGGAGGCCTGGTCCTACACGCGCGGCGGCGTCCTGGAGGAGGCGCGAAACCTTCCCGAAAAGGACTTCGGGTTCCGCGCGTCGGAGAAGAGCCGCTCGATCATCGAGCTCCTCCAGCACGTCATCGAGTCGGGTCTCCTGATGTCCGGAGAGCTCTCGCGTCCCGACGGAGACTTCCGGCGCAAGTCGTACGAAGGCTTGTTGATCGAGTACGCGCGCGGGATCTCGGGAATGCGATCGAAACGGCAGCTCCTCGCGGCGCTGCGGCAGACCCACACCGACGGCGAAAAGAGGATCCGCGCGGCGGGGGAGCTCCACATGCTGCAGCTCATCAACCGCTTCGACGGGAAGAAGGGGACGCGCCTCGCCTGGATGAACCACGGGATTTCCCACGAGGAATACCACCGCGGGCAGCTCGCCGTGTACGCGCGCCTCGTGGGCCGCGTTCCGGCGCTGACGAAGCGGATCCACGGATAGCGCGAAACCCGTGACGCTCGCCGCCGGCACCCGCCTCGGCCCGTACGAGATCGTGAGCGAGGTCGGCTCCGGCGGCATGGGCGAGGTCTACCGCGCCCGCGACACGCGCCTCGGCCGCACGGTTGCCGTCAAAGTCCTGCCGTCGCACCTCTCCGCGAGCCCGGAGGTCCGCCAGCGGTTCGAGCGGGAGGCGAAGACGATCTCGCAGCTCTCGCATCCGCACATCTGCGCGCTCTACGACGTCGGGAACCAGGACGGCGTCGAGTTCCTCGTCATGGAGTACCTCGAGGGGGAGGCGCTGTCGAATCGGCTGGTGAAAGGGCCGCTCGCGTTCGATCAGGTGCTCCGGTACGGCCTTGAGATCGCGGACGCCCTCGACCGGGCGCACCGGCAGGGGGTCGTCCACCGGGATCTGAAGCCGGCCAACATCATGCTGACGAAGTCCGGGGTGAAGCTCCTCGACTTCGGGCTGGCGAAAATGGTGGCGCCCGCGGCGGCGCGATCAGGCGCGTCGCTGACGACGCTCCCGACGCAGACGGGACGAGACCTGACGGCGGAGGGAACGATCCTCGGAACCTTCCAGTACATGGCTCCGGAGCAGCTGGAGGGCCGCGACGCCGACGCGCGCTCCGACATCTTCGCTTTCGGCGCGGTGCTCTACGAGATGGCGACGGGCAAGAAGGCGTTCTCCGGGCGCAGCCAGGCATCTCTCATTTCCTCGATCATGACGTCGGAGCCGGCGCCGGCCTCGACGGTCGTCCCCACCGCTCCGCCCGCCTTCGACCGGGTCGTGCGGACGTGCCTCGCGAAAGACCCGGACGACCGCTGGCAGACCGCGCACGACATCGGCGTGCAGCTCCGGTGGATCCAGGACGGGGCGACGTCCGCCGCGCCCGTTTCCGTCGGACCGCGGCGCCGGACCGCCGCGCTGTTCCTGCCGTGGCTGCTGGCCGCGCTTGCGGCGGCGTTGCTCGCCGGCGTGCTGCTGCGCGACTGGAGGCGATCTTCCCTTCGCGCAGCGGTGACGCGCTTCTTGGTTCTCGCTCCCGAAAAGACGATGTTCACCCCTCCCGGAGAGCTCTCTTCCGCTCAGATGGCTCTGTCACCCGACGGACGAACTCTCGCCTTCGTCGCCAATCCCGGGGGAGCGCGGCCGCTGCTGTGGATCCGCCCCCTAGACAGCCTGACGGCGGTTCCTCTTCCGGGTACCGAGGACGCTCTTCATCCCTTCTGGTCGCCCGACGGGCGGTCCCTCGGGTTCTTCACACCGACGAGCCTGAAGAGAGTCGAGGCGTCGGGCGGGACTCCGCAGAGGCTTTGCGACGCCGTGGCAGGACGAGGCGGTTCGTGGAGTAGTCAAGGAGTCATCGTTTTCTCGCAGAGTTCGCCGACGCCGCTCTTTCGCGTTCAGGACACGGGCGGAGAATCGCAGCCGGCCACCGAATTCGACGTCGCGCGCGCGGAAGACCGGCATCGATTCCCGTTCTTTCTGCCGGACGGAAAACGATTCCTGTTCTGGGCGCGGAGCACCAAGCGGGAAAACACTGGGATTTACGTGGCGTCGCTGGACTCGCGAAAGGCCCGGCTGGTCGTCAATTCGGAATCGATGGGCCAGTACGCCGGGGGATACCTGCTCACCGTCCAGCAGGGAATGCTCGTCGCCTATCCGTTCGACGAAGTATCCGTGCAGTTGCGAGGCAATCCCGTCCGGGTCGCCGAAGGGGTTCTCACCGGAAACCCCCCGGGGTACGCGCCCTTTTCGGTTTCGGGATCGAACGTGCTCGCTTACTCGACCCCTTCCGCGAAGAGCCGACAACTCGCCTGGTTCGACCGTTCCGGACGCCGCGTCGGTACGGTCGGCGAGGCCGGCGACTACAGCACCCCGCGCCTCTCGCCCGACGGCAAGAGGATCGCCGTCGCCCTGAGGGAAGAGTCGAAGACGAACACGGACATCTGGGTCTCCGACTCGACGAGAGGAGCGTGGTCGCGGCTGACGTTCGACCCGGCCGCCGAGCGCGCTCCGCTCTGGTCTCCGGACGGGAGCCGGATCGTGTTCACTTCCGGTACCGCCGGCGTGCTCGACCTGTACGAGAAACCGGCGAGCGGGAGCGGGGAACCCCGGCTCGCCGTTCGCTCCGCCAGCGACAAGTTTCCGACCGACTGGACTCGCGACGGGCGCTATCTCGTGTACCACACGTTCGGCGCGAGCAGCACCTGGGATATCTGGGTGGCGCCGACCGATGGCGGAAAGCCGTTCGCCCTGCTCGCGTCGAAATTCACGGAGGCGCAGGGCCAGGTCTCGCCGGACGGGCGCTGGATCGCCTATGCCTCGGACGAGTCGGGCCGGTTCGAGATTTACGTGACGCAGTTCCCGCAGAAGCGGGGGCGCTGGCAGATCTCGACGGCCGGGGGGAGTCAACCGTGGTGGAGAGGCGATGGAAAGGAGCTCGTCTACCTCGGCCCGGAACAGACCCTCATGAGCGTCGCCGTTGCGGCCGACGATGCGTTCCAGGCTTCGGTCCCCACGGCGCTGTTCAAAGCGAACTTCCCGGCCGTCGTTCCCGCATACTGGGGCAA
>QHVV01000162.1:6333-6758 GCA_003222385.1 Acidobacteriota bacterium | reverse complement strand
CGGTTCTTCGGCGCGTACCGGTCCTGCAGGCTCTCCATGACGCAGCGATAGACTAAACCGATCCTCCCGGCAAGGCCCGCGGCCGCGTTGGCGCGTTTCGTCGTCGCCGCGGCCCTGCTCGTCGGGCTCCCGCGGTCTTCGTTCGGAGCGGCGACGATCTTCGTCAAGTCCACCGCTTCCGGCGCCAACAACGGAACGAGCTGGGCCAACGCGTTCACGAGTCTGCAGTCCGCGCTTACGGCGGCCGCCTCCGGCGACGAGATCTGGGTCGCGGCCGGGACGTACAAGCCGACCGCGACGGCGGATCGGACGATGAGCTTCGCGCTCAAGAACGGGGTCGGCGTCTATGGCGGGTTCGCGGGCACCGAGACGATGCGCAGCCAGCGCAACCCGACGAGCAACGTCACCATCCTCTCCGGCGACAT
>QHVV01000162.1:5631-6169 GCA_003222385.1 Acidobacteriota bacterium | reverse complement strand
ATCTTTTCCGGGAATTCGGCGGGCAACCGCGGCGGGGGTGTGCGGGTCGCGGCGGGCAGCCCTTCGTTCACGAACTGCACGTTCCAGGGAAATGTCGCCTCGACGGCGGGAGCCGGTCTCTCCGCGGCGTCGGTCGGAAGCATGCAGGTCAAAGGCTGCGTCTTCCGCGGAAACGTCGTCGGCAACTCGACCGGTGGCGGCGGAATCGAGGCGACCGATAACACGACGGTCGTCAATTCCGTGATCGCGCAGAACTCGCCGAACGGAGCGAACTTCCTGGGCGGCGGAAATACGTTCGTCAACACGACCGTCGCGAACAATGACTCTTACGGGATCGCGCTTTTCGCCAACCCCAACTCGATCGTCAACTCGATCCTCTACAGCAATCCGAATGGGGCGTTCTTTCTGGGCATCAGCGGGATCGCGACCGTCTCGTACAGCGACGTCGAGGGCGGGTTCGCCGGCACCGGAAACGTCAGCGGCAATCCGCTTTTCGCGGGCGCGCCCACGGATCTGAGGCTCGGCAGCGGCTCTCCCG
>QHVV01000162.1:0-5605 GCA_003222385.1 Acidobacteriota bacterium | reverse complement strand
ATCGCCGGCCTTCCGCGGTTCTTCGACGACCCGGCCGCTCCGAACGTCGGCGCCGGCACGCCGCCCATCGTCGACATGGGGGCGTACGAGCGCGTCCCGCTGACCGTTTCGGCTCCGTCTCCCGCCAGCCAGACCGTGTGCGCGGGCGCGAGCGCGGGCTTCTCGGTCACGGCGTCCGGGGCGCCCACGCTCTCCTACCGGTGGCGGAAGGGTGGAGTGAACCTCTTCGACGGCGGCTCGATCTCCGGCGCAGCGACCGCGATGCTCACGATCAATCCAACCGCGACGGGAAATGCCGGAAGCTACGACGTCGTCGTGACGGACGGTTTCGGGCAGACGCAGGCCTCGACCGCGGCGTCGCTGACGGTCAACTCTACCCCGGCGCCGGTCGCGGGCAACAACGGGCCGGTCTGCGTCGGGCAGACGCTGCAGCTCTCCGCCTCGACGATCTCGGGAGCGTCCTACTCCTGGTCGGGGCCGAACTCCTTCACGTCCGGCCAGCAGAACCCGTCGATCGCCTCGGCGACGCTCGCGGCGTCCGGAACTTACAGCGTCAGCGCGACCGTCGCGGGATGCGTCTCACCTGTCGCCATGACCAGCGCGGTCGTGAACACGGCGCCGTCTTCGACGATCACGGCGCCATCCTCCGTCTGTGCGAACTCCGGCGGCCACGGCGCCTCGGTTCCCGACGCCGGGGTCGGCGCGACGTACACGTGGTCGATCACGAACGGCTCGATCACGGCGGGCGCCGGCACGCGCAGCATCACGTTCACGGCCGGGGCCTCGGGATCGGTCGCGTTGAACGTCACCGTGCAGCACGGCGGCTGCAGCTCGATGGGCTCGGTGAACGCGCCGATCGACACCATGTGTCCGGCGTCGTTCTTCACCGTGACTCCGTGCCGCGTCGCCGATACACGTGATCCGATCGGCCCCTACGGCGGCCCGGCATTGTCCACCGGCGTCGAGCGCACTTTCGTGATCGCGAACCAGTGCGGGATCCCAGCGACCGCGAGGGCCGTGTCGTTCAACGTGACCGTGACGCAGCCGGGCGCGCCCGGGCACGTGATCCTCTATCCCGGCGGGACTCCGGCGCCCTCGGTTTCCACGATCAACTTCCGAGCCGGGCAGACGCGCGCGAACAACGCGATCGTCCCGCTCGGCGCCAGCGGGAGTCTCGCCGTCGTGAGCGCCGCCCCGACGCACTTCATCCTCGACGTCAACGGGTATTTCGAATAATTCCGGATCGGACGATCCGGGCAGCTCGGATATGCTGCGCCGCTGATTCGAGGAGCCTTTGATGCGAAAGTCGCTCTTTCTTTTCACGATGGCCTGGGCGGTGACCGTCGGCGCGGCCGGAAAGCGCCCGATCACCGAGACCGACCTCCTCAAATTCCAGTGGGTCTCGGACCCGCAGATCTCGCCGGATGGCAGAGAAGTCGCCTACGTCCTCGTCACGGTCAACGAGAGCGAGGACCGTTACGACACGAGTCTCTGGCAGGTCGCGGCGACCGGCTCCGCCGCGCCGAGGCGGCTGACCGCGGGTCCGCGCGACTCCTCGCCGCGCTGGTCGCCCGACGGCCGGGTGCTCGCCTTCACGCGGGCCGCGGGCGAGAAAGACAAGCCCCAGATCTACCTGCTGTCGATGTCCGGCGGGGAAGCCCGGCGGCTCACCGACCTGCCCAGGGGCTCCGGCGCGGCGCTGTGGTCGCCCGACGGCAAGACGATCGCCTTCACGAGCGAGACGAGCGACGAAGACCTCGCGGAACGGAAGGCCGCGAAAGGTAAGGACCCGAAGGAGGTCGAAGTCGAGAAGGAGAAGAAGGACAAGGACGAGCGGAACAAGCCGCGCATCGTCACGCGCGCCGTCTATCGCTTCAACAACCAGGGCTGGCTCGACCCCGAGCACCACGCGCACATCTGGACGGTGGCGGTCGCCGACGGTGCCGAGCCGGTCGAGGCGAAGCGGCTGACCTCGGGCCGGTACGACGAGGGGGACCTCGTCTGGAGCCGCGACGGCTCCCGGATCTACTTCAATTCCGACCGCGTCGACGAGCCGTACTACGTCGATCCCGACGCCAACGCCTACTCCGTTCCGGCCGCGGGCGGCGAGATCCAGACCGTCATCGACATCAACGGACCGATCAACGACCCGTCTCCTTCGCCCGACGGCGCGCGGTTCGCGTTCACGGGGTTCGTGAACCCGGCGCAGCGGCAGTCCTCCACGGAGTCCGACCTGTTCGTCTTCGCGTCGGGCAAGGCGGCCAACCTGACGGCCGACTACGACTACGAGATGGGAAGCAACCTCGCTGGGGACCAGCGGCCGCCGCGCGGAAGCCTGCCCGGCGCGATCGTGTGGACTCCCGACGGAAAGTCCGTGATCCTGACGACGACCGAGAAGGCCCGGTCGAACCTCGTCAAGGTCGACGTCGCGACGCACCGGATCGAGCCGCTCACCACCGGCAACCACGACGTGATGGCGTACACGGCCACGCCGGACGCCTCGAAGTTCGCGGTCGCGATCGGGGACGCGACGCACATCGGAGACGTTTATCTGCTCGACGCGCGCACGAGGAAGCTGACGCAGCTGACCCACGTCAACGACGTGCTCTTCTCGCAGCTCGACCTCTCGCCTCCCGAGGAGATCTGGTACGACAGCTTCGACGGCAAGAAGATCAACGCGTGGATCCAGAAGCCGCCCGGCTTCGACTCCTCGAAGAAATACCCGATGATCGTGGAGATCCATGGCGGACCGCACACCGCGTACGGCCACATCCTGTACCACGAGATGCTGTGGCTGGCCGCGAAGGGCTACGTCGTTCTCTATTCGAACCCGCGCGGCTCGACCTCTTACGGCCAGGACTTCGCGAACGTCATCCAGTACCACTATCCCGGCGACGATTACAAAGACATCATGGCCGGCGTGGATACCGTGCTGAAGCGCGGATACGTGGACGAGAAGCGGATGGGCGTCACGGGCGGGAGCGGCGGCGGCCTCCTGACGAACTGGACCGTGACCCAGACCGACCGCTTCGCCGCGGCGGTGTCGCAGCGCTCGGTGGCGGACTGGCTCTCGTTCTGGTACTCGGCGGACTTCACGCTCTTCACCCCGACCTGGTTCCGCAAGAACCCGTATGAGGACCCGGAAGAGTTCCTTTCCCGTTCTCCGGTGCGCTACACCGAGAAGATCAAGACGCCCATGATGTTCATCGAAGGGGAGGAGGACTGGCGCACCCCGACCTGGCAGGGAGGCGGCGCGATGTTCCGGGCGCTGAAGGCGCAGAAGAAGGTCGCGGTCCTGGTGAACTTCCCGGGCGAGAACCACGAGCTGTCGCGCTCGGGTAAGCCGTCGCACCGCGTGCAGCGTCTGCAGCACATCGCGAACTGGTTCGACAAGTACCTCATGGGAAAGAAGGTCGATTCGTATGAGCTGCAGTAAGAAGGGGACGTGGAAGCGCGCGAAGTGAGGGACGACGCCGCCGATCGGCGGTCGCGCGAGCGGATCGCCGCGCGGCTGCGCGATCACGCGGGCGAGGTCCGGCGGCTGACGGCGGGATTGGACGAGGAGTCGCTGTCCCGCCACACGGTCCCGGGAAAGTGGTCGATCAAGGAGCTCGTCTGCCACATCTCGCGCGTCCAGCGGGTCTTCGACGCGCGGCTCGACACACTGCTGTCCGACGACAACCCGCAAATCGCGAATTACGCGCCGGAAGGAGACCTCATCTTCGAGGAGATGGCGGACCGGCCGGCGGCAGAGTGCCTGGAGGAGTTTTTCACGGAACGCGAGAAGCTCCTCTCACGCCTCGAAAAGCTGTCGCCCGAGGGCTGGCAGCGGCCGGGGCGGCACCCGGAGATCGAAAACTATGACGTGCAACTCCAGATGGACTACCTCGCGCACCACGAGGCGCACCACGTCTACCAGATGTTTCAGCGCCGCACCCGGTTGGGAACAGTTCCCGCCGAGGGCTGAGCCTTCTCCGAAAAGCAAGGAGTCGACATGGCCGTCAAACCGGTTCCCGAAGGTCTCCACACCGTGACTCCGTACCTCGTCGTCCAGGGGGTCGCGAAGCTGATCGACTTCCTGAAACAGGCGTTCGGCGCGACCGAGATGCATCGCTCGACGCGCCCCGACGGCACGGTGATGCACGCTCAGGTGAAGATCGGCGACTCGCCGATCATGATGGGTGAAGCCTGGGGGGACTACTCTCCAAAGCCCGCTTCGCTCTACCTCTACGTGCCCGACTGCGACGCGGTCTACAAGAGTGCCGTGGCCGCGGGAGGGACTTCGATCATGGAACCGATGAACATGTTCTACGGCGATCGCAACGGCGGCGTGAAGGATTTCGCCGGCAACGAGTGGTGGATCGCGACGCACATCGAAGACGTTCCGCCGGACGAGCTCGAGCGGCGCGCCGCGGAGGCGATGAAGCAGCGACAGCGGGGCTGAGCCGGAGGAGCCCTGGAGTTCAGACCTCGACGGAATCGATGGTCGTAGACGGCTCCGGGACCGGAAGACCCTCTCGGCGGAGTCCGGCAACGTGGAGCGCGATCGCCTCACGGATGAGCTGCGCCGCCTCTTCTCTCGTTTCACCGACAGCAACGCATCCGGGAAGATCCGGAACGTAAGCCCCGTAATTCGTTTCGCCGCGCTCGAAGATGACGATGTACTCCACTCGGTCCTTCTATTTCGGCTTCAGGCCGGCTTGCCTCAGGATACTCCGGAGCGTGCCCGGAGGAAGGTCCAGACTCTGTTTACCCGCGACCGTCACCAATCCTTTCTTCCACGCGTGTTTAAACTGCCGATGACTGCCCACCGTCCTGGTCAGTTGCCATCCATCCCCTTCGATCAGCCGGATGACGTCTCGTACCTTCACGAAGCCATTCGATGGCTCTCAGCCGAACCGGGATCGCCTCACAGAATCTGATTGTCACGGCCGCTCCTCCAGCAACTTTTCGATCGCCGAGCGCATCTCCGCGTAGTCGCGCCGCGCCCGCGCGTCCGGCGAATCCTTCGCGAACGCACCGCCCGGATGGACGTGCCGCACGATCCCGCGCCGGTCGATGAGAAGAGACGCCGACGTCCACCCGGCGCCGGACGCCCGGTCGAGCCACAGGCGCCTCAGGGTCGCCCAGTCGTCGTCGATCGCGACCGGGAACCGAAATCCATAAGCGGCGATCGTCCTTCGCACTTCTTCCACTGAGACCGGCCGCGGCCGCGGCTTGGGCGTGTAGAAGCCCACGACGACGAGCCCGCGCGGACCGAACTCGCGGTCGAACTCGTTCAACGCCGGGGCCGTCGCGCTGCAGAACGGACAGTCCGGGTCGGTGAAGAATCGGACGAGCACGACTTTTCCGCGCAGGCCGGCGAGAGTGAGCGGCCCGCCCTGCGCCCAGCGCTCGTTCGCCCACTCCGGCGAAACGCTTCCCACGATCGCCGACGCGGTGAGGAGCAAGACGAGAGCCACGAACCGATTCTAGCGGCGCTGCCGGAGGAGCCAGTCGAAGAGCGCGCGCGTCCGGTAAGCCTCCGTCCAGGCGTCATGGCCCTCGGCCGGGAAGATCGTCAGCTTCGCGTCTCCGCCGCAGGCGCGCAGCTCCGCTGCGAGTT
>QHVV01000031.1 GCA_003222385.1 Acidobacteriota bacterium | reverse complement strand
GGCGGCGCGAGCGGCGACGACTGAAGACACGAGGGCCGCGGCGAAGAGCGCCGTGGCGCGGAAGACGGGCGGAACCTTCACCAGTTGTTCGGCAGAACTTCCAGGTTGAGCTGGACCGACCCGCTGATCGGGACGGGCTGCTCGAGCGTCCGGCTCTGGAGCCGCACGTACGAGAGGTCGGGCGTGCCGTCGCCCGGTCCCCGATCGCGCAGGAGGGCGGCCACCGACGGAGGCAGGGCCGCGAGCGGCTCCCCCGCGACGACCGCGCCGGCGGCGCGCCGGTAGGCGATCAGGTTCAGGCTGTTCGGCGGGCGCATGCGCCCCAGGAAGTCGAGGACCTGGTCGAGCGACTGCGGGTCAGCCGGATAGATCCCGAGGTCGTAGGCCGTCGCCGCGTTGCCGTCCCCCACGAAGACCGTCAGCGGCCCGGGAGGCGTGTCCTTCGGAACGTCGAGGTCGAGCGTGACCCGCCGCGAGCCGCCCCGGAAGTCCACGACGTCGACGCGGATGGGGACACGCTCCCCCGCGCGAAAGCGTTCCTTGCGCGGCTCGACGTTGACGATACGGCCGTTCTGCAGCCGGTCGGAGTGCTTGATCTCGACGTCCACGCCCAGGATCGGAAGGTCCCGGAATTCGTTCGCCATCAGGTAATTCGCCAGGAGCGCGAGCGAAGTGACCGCGTCTTCCCGCGCCTGCAGCCCGGAAAAGACGGTGTTCCATTCGACGTTGCGGTCCGGAGTGCGGATCGAGGACTTCCAGACGAGCGTTCGCTCACCGGCCCTCTTCTCGAGCGTCGTCAGGACGTTGTCGATCGCGATTGCGGCGAGGACCGGCGTGAGCATCGAGTTGTGGACCGCTTCGAAGTGATAGGTCTGCTGCGGCAGCTCGTCGGACGAGATGCGGACCGTGATCGGGACCATCTTCGCGCGGGTCCCGAACGTGCCGAGGATTCCGGTGGAACGGTCCTGGGTGACCGAACCAAAGACTGGGCCGGTGTCGGCGAACTTGAAAGACCGGTACACCGACGGCAGCACGGTCAGGACCTGCGCCTCCGCCATCGGCATCTCGATCGGCCCCATCGAGAGGAAGGGATGGCCGAAGGCGAGCACGGAGTCGCGGTCGACCCACGTGACCGTCCCGGTCGCAGCGAGCAGCATGTCCCCGGATAGAAGGACGGTCGAGAGCGAAGAACCCGGTTTCACCGCGCTCTCCGCCGACTTCGGACTGCGGGCCTCCGATTCTCCCGATGACCCGGCCGGCGCCGCGACCCAGCCCGCGGCTTCGGCGACCTTCCCGAAGAGCCAGCCGGGCGCGCCGCCCGGCCCGCCCGCGAACGACACCGGAAGGGGCAGGGACGCCATCGCGCCCGCGTCGCCGGGCCGGCGAAAAGGAGCCAGCAGCGCGTCGAGGGCGCCCGAGAACTGCCGTTGCCCGAACATCGAAACGAGCGTGCCCGCCCGGACCGCGGGGCCGCCGATCGGAACGGGCGGAGAGGGAGGAGCGTGCCGGATGTCGAGCATGCTCTGGATGGGCGTGATCCCGCAGACGGCGTCCTTGGAGAACGGCCAGCCATAGGCCAGCGCGCCCACGAGCTTCCCGTCCAAGTAGATCGGGCTGCCGCTCATGCCCGCGATGATCCCGGAGTGCTCGAGGCCCGCGCCGGAGACCTGGGCAAGGATGAGGTCCTGTTTCGGCGCGTAGCGCTTCAACACGCCGAGGATCTCGACGTCGAAGCGCTGGATGCCTTTGCCTCCCCCGAGATCCGAGAACCCGTAGCCTTTCATTCCGGCGACCAGCTTCTCGACCGGAAAGATCTCGGTCGGACGGTCGGACGGCAGAGCAGGCGGAGACGCCGCGGCGGGCGCCGCCGGAGACGGAGCGGGAGCGGCGGCGAGCGCGGAGACGAGCGCGATCGGCAGAGCGCCGAGCAGAGCCGAGCGAACCGAGAACTTCACACTGCGCAAAACGTGACTTCTTCCGGGCTCCATTCCCTCGCCTCTGCCACCATCCGGCGCCGCCCTTCTTTGACGGTCCGGAGTGCCTATGTTACGTTCGATCCCGATGATCTCCGCCGGGTTTCAGGCCGTCTCGGTCGAAAATATCGGCGGAGGAGGTGGAATCTTCTCCTTCTTCAAGGAGGCCGGGCCGACGGCCAAGGTCGTCCTGGGAATCCTCCTGTTCTTCTCGTTCGTCTCCTGGATCATCATTTTCGCCAAGTTCGTTCGGCTCCGCGTGGTCTCGCGCCAGTCCGAGAAGTTCGTCGAGTTCTTCCGGAAGTCGCGGCGCTTCTCGGAAGTCAACACGGTCGCCAACCAGCTCTCCGAGACCCCGCTTTCGACCCTGTTCAAGGCGGGCTACGCCGAGCTCGACGCGCAGGTCAAGGCGAACCGCCCGGACGACCCGGGCGCCACCGCGAGCGGCGTCACGATGAGCCAGCGCTTCCTGATCCGGAACATCTCGGGGATCGAACGGGCGCTCGAGCGCGCGATCGGAGTCGAGCTCTCCCGGCTGACGAAGTACATGACGTTTCTCGCGACGACGGCCGCCGCGTGCCCTTTCATCGGCCTCTTCGGCACGGTCTGGGGCATCATGCAGTCGTTCCGCGCGATCGGCACCACCGGCTCGACTTCGATCGTCGCGGTCGCGCCGGGAATCTCGGAAGCGCTCGTCAACACCGCCGCGGGTCTCGCCGCGGCAATCCCGGCGCTCATCTTCTACAACTACTTCATGGGCAAGGTCCGCCAGCAGCGCGCGGGAATGGAGGACTTCGCACTGGAGTTCATCAACCTGGCGGAGCGCAACTTCACGTGAGCCTAAGCCTGCGGGGTCAGGTCTTCACGAGTCGCGGCAGGAGTGACTTAGCCCGGGTGCCCTTGCCACTTCGTATTGCGAAGTGGCAAGTGGAGACCTGACCCCTCCGGGTTCTGTGGCCTTCCACCGCGAAACCGGCGACCCATTCGATCACCTGGCGGACATCAACGTCACGCCGCTCGTCGACGTCATGCTCGTGCTCCTGATCATCTTCATGGTGACCGCGCCGATGCTCCATCAGGGCGTCGCCGTCGCGCTCCCGAAAACCGCGACGACGAACCTGCCCGCGACCATGGAGGATCCGGTCGTCCTCTCGATCACGAAGGACGGCCTCTACTACATCAACGAGACGCCGGTCGCCCGCGGCCTGCTGCGGGAGCGGCTGGAGAGGTTCCTCGGGACTCGCCGCGACCGCATCATCCTGCTGAAGGCGGACCGCGCGCTCTCGTACGGAACGGTGATCGAGACCTTCGATCTCCTGAATCGGATGGGCATCGAGAACATCGGCGCGGTGACCGATACGTCCGGCGCCCGAAACCCCAGCCGGAAGTAGATCGCCGTGGACGACGTCGGCGAGCTCATCGCGCAACGGAGCCAGGAGCGTTTTCCGTGGGGGATCGGAACGTTCCTGGCCGTCCTGCTGCACGGATCGATCGCCGGCGCGCTCCTCTATTCGGCCATGATCCATCCGGTCCATTTCGTCATGCCCCGCACGGTCGCCGTGCATCTCCTGCCGGCCGGCTCGCTCAAGGGAGGCGAAGCTCCGGCGCCGCCGGCTCCCGCCCCGGCTCCCGAGAAGAACAAGATCCTGAAACCCGCGCCCGAAGAGGTTCCGCCTCCCCCGTCGGAGAAGGCGATCGTCATTCCGTCCAAGGAAAAGGAGAAGGAGAAGAAGACCGCGCCGGTCGCGCACGCGGCGGCCGAGCGATCGAAGGCGCCGGAGGTGAGCCTGCCGTCGTCCGGCGAGAGCGCGGGGGGCGGAGCCGGAGGCCCGGTCGGCGCCGGAGGCAACGTCGGCGTCTCCGGAGCGGCCTTCGACTCCGATTTCCAGTTCTCCTATTACATTCAGCGCATGCTCGTCGCGATCGGAATGAACTGGTTCAAGCCTTCGCAGGGAGGCTCGGTCTCTCCCGTTGTTCACTTCAAGATCGAGAAGGACGGCACGGTTTCCGACGCCGCGGTCGAGCGATCGAGCGGCCTTCCCTTCGTCGACCGCGCCGCGCTGCGCGCGGTTCTCTCGTCGTCCCCGCTGCCGCCTCTGCCGGCCGAGTACGCCGGGAGCCAGCTGGGCGTCCACCTGAAGTTCGAGTAGTCAACTCATTTTCGGAGTCCCGATGCGCCGAATCCCTTCCGTCCTCGCCGCCCTCGCCGCGTGGTCCGCTCTCGTCGCGCCCGCGGCGGCGCAGCAGCCGCAGCCGACGCGGAGCCCGCAGAACCAGGACCTCTGGATCTCGATCAACAAGCCGACGGCCCGCAAGGTCGCCGTGGCCGTGCCCGACCTCGTCACTCCCGGGACCGCCACCCTGAAGTCGACCCTTTCCGACCCGTTCGTCGCGACGCTCCGGTCGGACCTGGAGTACTCCGGCGCGTTTTCGGTGGCCGACCCCGCGCACTATCCGCAGGGCTTCCGCGACCCTGCGACGCCCGAGATGGCCGACCAGTGGCGCGCCGGCGGAGCCGAAGTTCTCGTCGACACGCGGGCGCAGATCTCTGGCGACCGGGTCTCGGTCGAGGGCCGCGTCTGGGACCTGCCGACCCGCAAGATGATCATGGGGAAGCGTTACACCGGCGGCGCCTCGTATGTCGAGCGGATCGCCCATACGCTCGCGAACGACATCGTCAAGTACTTCACGGGGAAGGACGGACCCTTCCTGACCAGCATCGTCTTCGTGTCCGACCGCGACGGGGCGAAAGAGATCTATGCGATGGACTTCGATGGGAGAAACGTCCGGCGGCTCACGTCGGTCCGCTCTCTCGCACTCTCTCCGAGCGGGAGCAAGTCCGGAAAGGTCGTCTACACGAGCTACGGCAAGCTCTTTCCGCAGATCTGGATGATGGGCTCCGACGGCGGCGGCAAGCGCGAGATCCCGACGGGCGTCGAGCTGAACGCCTCGCCGTCGCTCTCTCCCGACGAGACGCAGATCGCCTTTGCCGGCTCGGCGAAAGGCAACGCCGACGTCTACGTGGTGAACGCGGGTGGGGGCGGGCTGCGGCGGCTGACCACGACCCGTGCGATCGAGGCGTCCCCGGCCTGGTCCCCGACCGGACGGCAGATTCTCTATACGTCGGACCAGTCCGGCAACCCGCAGATCTACGTGATCGACCCGGAAGGGACGGGCGCCCGCCGGGTGACGTTCGCCGGAAACTGGAACGACGAGGCCGCCTGGTCGCCCGACGGCGCCCGGATCGCCTTCTCCTGCCGCAACGAGGGGGACTTCAACGTCTGCCTGATGGACTTCGCGACCGGTCAGACCGTACAACTCACGGCGGAAGGGTCGAACGGTCACCCGACGTGGTCTCCGGACGGAGAGAAGATCGTCTACTCGTCGCGCCGCGGCGGCCGCACCCACATTTACACGATGGACCTGAACGGACAGAACAAGAGGCAGCTGACCGATACCGGAAACAATCTCCAACCGGTGTGGCTGCCGTAAGCTGCGTGCTATATTTCCAACGACGCCCACCCCGGCTCCGGGCGCGAACCTGTTGATTCGACAAGGAGAAGGTATGAAGAGGCACTCCACCCCGCTCGCCGCGCTGGCGATCCTGGCTGCGGCGCTCCTCCCCCTCGCCGGAGCTTGCAAGAAGAAGCCGCCCACCACGACGGCCGAGGCCCGACCCCCGGTCGAGGCCCCCGCGCCACCCGAGACGCGCGTTCCCCCGCCGCCTCCCTCGGCGCCAGCGGAGGCGGCCGGCGAAGTCATGACCCAGGACATCTCGGAGTTGAACAAGAAGGGTTATTTGACGGACGCGTACTTCGACTACGACCAGTCGGACCTTCGCGACGACGCCCGCACCGCCCTTTCGAGCAACGCGGAATGGTTGAAGAGGTATCCGTCGATCCAGGTTCTCGTCGAAGGACACTGCGACGAGCGCGGAACGTCCGCCTACAACCTCGCCCTGGGCGACCATCGCGCCAACGCGGCGCGCGATTACGTCGCTTCGCTCGGGATCTCCGCGGCGCGCGTGCGCACCGTCTCTTACGGGAAGGAGCGCCCGTTCTGCACCGAGTCGAGCGAGAGCTGCTGGCAGCAGAACCGCCGCGCGCACTTCGTCATCACCGCCAAGTAACGTGGGTTCGCGGCACCGCCTCCGTCTTCTCGTCGGGCTCATCGCGGCGGTGCTCATCGGCGGCGTCGGCTGCGTCTCGTCGAGCGACATCGAGGGACTGCACCGGCAGATGAGCGACATCGAGACGCAGATCCAGGCGCTCGAGCGGAAGTCGTCCTCCAAGGAAGAGGTCGCGCGGCTGAACGCCAGCGTCTCGGAGCAGACCCAGCAGCTCCTGAAGTCCAACGCCGACACCGGCGTGAAGCTGGGCGAGCTCTCGACCGCGATCGAGCAGCTGCAGGCGAAGCTCGAGGACACGAACCGCCGGCTCTCGCAGCTCTCCCAGCAGATCGCGGAGACGCAGGGAGACCTCTCCCGGATGCGCGGCGGCTCCGCCGCGATCCCTCCGGGCGGGATCCCCGGAGCGCCGCCGCCGACCGCGAACCCGGCGTCCCCACGGATCGGCGAGCCCTCCGCGAACCCGGGCCGGCCCGGCGGAAACGACGCGGTCGTCCGACCCGGCGCGGGCCCTTCCGAGCTCTACGACACGGCGTACGCGGACTACACGAAGGGGCGCTACGCGCTCGCGATCCAGGGCTTCCAGGAATATCTCCAGGCCTATCCGACGACCGACCTCTCCGACAACGCGCAGTACTGGATCGGCGAATCCCACTACGCCCAGAAGAAGTACCCGGACGCGATCGCGGACTTCGACCGTCTGTTGAAGGATTTCCCCAAGAGCGACAAGGCGCCGGCCGCGCTCCTGAAGAAGGGTTATGCGCTCCTGGAGCTCGGACAGAAGGCCGAGGCGGTCGTGCAGCTGCAATACGTCATCCACGAACATCCCGCCTCCGAGGAGGCGCGGCTCGCGCGGGCGCGGCTGAAGCAGATCGGCGTCGAGGCCCGCTGAAGAACGACCCTCGAAGGAGTCCCAATGGCCAACATCAAGTCCGCCAAGAAGCGCATGCGCCAGACCGTGAGCCGCCAGGCGCGAAACAAGAGCGTCCGCTCGAGGCTGCGCACGTCGATCAAGAAGCATCGCGCTTCCGAAGACCGGGGGAAACCGGAGAACCTCTCCGCGACGTACTCGGAGATCGATCGCGCCCGCCGGAAGGGCGTCATCCATGCCAACGCCGCGGCGCGCTACAAGTCGCGCCTGGCGAAGGCGTCCGCGAAGACGTAGCCTAAAACCCTTCGAGCACGCTCGAGACCAGGCTCGCGGCGAACCGCTCGGCCACCCGGTCGATTGCCTCGTTCTCGCGGTCGGCGTACGACGCCGCGCTCGTCGGAAGTGTGTAGTCGTCCCGGAACGTGTACGCCGGGTTCTCCCAGAGAACCTTCTCGTCCGGAAGCGTCTTGAGCGACATCTTCGCGGTGATCGCCACCTGGTATTCCTTCGCCCGGCCCAGCTCGTCGAAGGCCACGGCGTAGAGGTCGAACTGCGTGACGGTGCCGGAGAGCTCGGCGTCCGCCGAACGCGTATCCGCCCGCACCTCGAAGCGTCCCCGGGTCGCGAGCTCCCGGGCGATTTCCCTCGAGACGCGCTGCTCGACGCCGACGCGGGAGGTCCCGTTCTGGAGCGTCTGAAAGCGGATGACTCGGACCCCGGGAGGCAGCGTCGATCCGCGCCCGACCAGCGAGTAACCGCACCCGATGGCCGATGCGGCGGCCAGCAGGAGGGCGCCGCGAAGGGCGCGGCCGGGCCGGAAGCCGGCCGCCCTCAACGGACGACCAGGTTCAGGAGCCGGTCGGGCACGTAGACCGATCGCGTGATTTCCTTGCCCTCGACCCAGGGCCGGATCTTCTCGTCGTTGCGCGCGAGCTCGAGCGCGGTCGCCTCGCCCTCCCCCCGTTCGACGTCCAGCCTGCCCCGCACCTTTCCGTTGACCTGAACGACCAGCGTCACGCGGGGAGACGTCGCCAGCTCCGGATCGAAGGCGGGCCACGCCGCTTCGAGCAGAAACGGCTTTTCGCCGAGCCGCTCCCACCACTCCTCGGTGAGGTGGGGCGCCACGGGATGGAGGAGCTCGAGCAGGGTCTTCACCGCGCCGAGGAGAACGCCGGCGGGCTCGGAGTCGGCTTCGAGCGCGTCGGAGATCTCCCGCTGGAACTCCATCAACGCCGCGATCGCGGTGTGGAAGTGGAATCGCTCCGCGTCTTCGGTGACGCGCCGGATCGTGCGGTGCTCGAAGCGCGTCAGCGGCGTATCGGTTGGACCCGATGCGCTGCCGGCGCCGGAAGCGGCCTCGGAAACGCGGGCGCAGAGGTCGTGAACGCGGTTCAGGAACCGGAACGCCCCGGCCACGCCGTCCTCGGACCACTCCGACTCCTTCTCGGGAGGTCCGATGAAGAGCGTGTAGAGCCGGACGGTGTCCGCGCCGAACTTCTCGATCAGCTCGTCGGGCGAGACGGTGTTTCCGCGGGACTTCGACATCTTCTCGACCTTCCCGGTCGCCGCGTTGACGCGCGTGATCATTCCCTGATTGAAGAGGCGCTCGAATGGCTCCTCGATGTCGACCAGACCCATGTCTTTGAGAACCCGGCAGACGAACCGCGCGTACAGCAGGTGCAGAATCGCGTGCTCGATGCCGCCCACGTACTGGTCGACCGGCATCCACCGCGCGGCCCGCTCCGAGTCCACCATCCTCTTCTCGTCCCGCGGGTTCAGGAATCGAAGGTAGTACCAGGACGAGTCGACGAAGGTATCCATGGTGTCCGTCTCCCGCCGTGCCGCCTCTCCGCAGCGAGGGCAGCGCGTCTCGACGAAGGCCTTCGACTTCTCGAGCGGGTTGCCCTCCGCGCCGCGGAACTCCACGTCGTCCGGCAGCAGAACCGGCAGATCTTCGTCGGGCACCGGCACGACCCCGCATCGCGGGCAGTGGATCGCGGGGATCGGCGTGCCCCAGTACCTCTGCCGCGAAATGAGCCAGTCGCGGAGACGGTAGCCGACCTTCCCTTTTCCGAAGCCGTTCCGCTCGATCCATTCGACCGCCCGGCGCACGGCCTCGGGGCCGCACGGCGTGCCGTTCCACTCCCCGGAGTCATAGAGGTACCCGACGTCCGGCACGGCCGCCGTCATGGTGGCCGGATCGAGCTTTTCCTCCTTCGTCCGGTAGACCGGCCGGATCGGCAGACCGAAGCGCCGCGCGAACTCGAAGTCGCGATGGTCGTGCGCGGGGACGCCCATGATCGCGCCGGTCCCGTACTCGGGGAGGACGAAGTTCGCGAGCCACACCGGGATCTTCTTCTCGGTGGCGGGATTGATCGCGACGCAGCCGGTGTCGAGGCCTTCCTTGACTCCGCCCTCCGCCTCCCGATCGAGGCGCGACTCCTGGCGGACTTTCGCGACGAACTCCTCGATGGCGGCGCGCTTCCCGGAGCGCTCGGCGAGGGTCGCGACCGCGGGATGCTCCGGCGCGAGCGCCAGGAACGTCGCTCCGAAGAGCGTGTCCGGCCGGGTGGTGAAGACCGAGACGGGATCGACGAGCGCGTCGACGCGAAACGAGATCTCCGCTCCATCGGACCGCCCGATCCAGTTGCGCTGCATCGTCTTGACGCGCTCGGGCCACTCGGAAAGAGCGTCCAGCCCGGCGAGCAGCCTCTCGGCGTAGTCGGTCACCCGGAAAAACCACTGTGTCAGGTCGCGGACCTCGACCGGATCGTCGGACCGCTCGCAACGGCCGTTCACGACCTGCTCGTTGGCGAGCACGGTCCGGCACCCGGGACACCAGTTGACCGGCGCCGTGCGGCGGTACGCGAGCCCCCGCTCCCACATCCGGAGGAAGAGCCACTGGTTCCACCTGTAGTAGGACGGCTCGCACGAAGCGAGCTCCTTCGACCAGTCGTACAGGAGACCGAGCGAGCGCAGCTGCTCTTTCATCCGCGCGATGTTGGCGAGCGTGTAATCGCGCGGATGGACTCCGCTCTGGATGGCGGCGTTCTCGGCGGGCAGGCCGAAGGCGTCCCAACCCATCGGGTTCAACGCCTTGCGGCCGGCCATGCGCTCGCGGCGATAGAGCGCGTCTCCCAGGATGTAGTTGCGTCCGTGGCCGACGTGCAGACGGCTGGCCGACGGGTAGGGGTACATGTTGAGCATGTAGAACTCGTCGCCGGGGACGGAGGTGTCCACCTGCGCGACAGCGTCCTCCTCCCAGCGGCGCCGCCACTTCTCCTCGATCGCGACGGGGTCGTAGCGCTCGGTCATCGCGGGCAATATAGCAAGGGCCTAGCGCGCGGACGCGCGCACCCGGAGGGTCGTTCCTCCCGCTCGCAGCGGCTCGTACGCGAGCTCTCCGGAAAACGTGAGCGAATCGACGAAGAGCGCGCGTGGACGCGAGAGAGCCCGGCGACCGAACGGAAGGTAGCGCGCGTCGACTCCATTGACGGATGCGCTCGGATCGGAAAAGACGAACCCGCGGTCGGGATAGTGGACTTCGATCCACCGGTGGTAGGCGCCTCCGATGTCCGGGTCGTATCCGGTCGTGCCGGGCCGCCCCTTCAACACGCCCTGTACCGTCCTCGCGCGGATGCCGGCGCGCCGCAGCAGGTCGACGGCGAGCTCCGACAGGCCGACGCAGTTCGCCTGCCGCCCGGCGAAAACGGCCGCGGGATCCTGCCGCCGGACCCGATCCGGATCGTAGCGGACGAGCGCCGCCAGGCTCGAGAGGATCCCTTCGACGGCGCCGGCCTGGCTGACCGCTCCGCGGACCGCGGTCTGGACGAAGAGGTCCCGATCCGGGGCGCGCGGCAGCGCGGCGTCCCGGGGAAGCCCGGTGGGAAAGGGCGCCCGGCTCGCGAGCGGCGAGTCGCTGACCCGCACCGACAGCTCGATCGACCCGCCGGCACCGCTCGCGACCGCGAGCGAATAGCCGTCGTTGTCGTATTGATCGAAGAACCGGGCCGCCTCCCCTTCTCCGCGATAGGTCGCGACCTGTTCTCCCGCCGTCGCGACCGCCGCAAACGCCGCCGCGAAGAGGAGGCTCGCGATCCGGGAGATCACGTCTCGGCGAAACCCGCCCGTCCGGACTTCAAGACTCCGTCGAGGATTCCATTGATGAACTGGGAGGAGCGGCGCTTCGCGATCTCGAGCGCCTCGTCGATCACCACCGGACGGGGGGTCTCGGGTTCGTGGAGGAGCTCGAAGAGAGCCATCCGCAGGATGTTGCGGTCCACGATCGGCATCCGCATGAGGCGCCAGTGGTCGGCCTGCCGGGAGATCAGGGCGTCGAGTGTCTCGCGGTGCTCGAGGGTGCCCGCGACCAGCCGTTTCGTGAAGTTGCGCAGCCCCTCGGAGACATTCTGGAGGTCGGCCGAGCGCTGGAACATGTCGGCCGGCGGCGTTCCGGCGACGTCGTTCTCGAAGAGCATCTGCAGCGCGAGCTCGCGTGCCTTCCTTCGCGCGCCCACCTCATTTCCTCCGAAGCCGGCGGCGCAGGTTCGCCATCTCGATCGCCGCGTCCACCGCCTCGCCCCCCTTGGAGACACGCGCGCGCGCCTGCTGCATCGTGTCGCAGGTCAGGAGGCCGAACCCGATCGGGACGCCCGTCTCGGCCGAGAGAGCCGCGAGCGCGCCCGCTACGGCGTGGCCGAGCACGTCGTGGTGCGTGGTCTCTCCGCGGACGATCGCGCAGAGCGCGATGAGCGCGTCCGGCTTCTCGCTTTCGAGCAGCGCCCGCGCCGCCGCGGGCAGCTCGAACGCTCCCGGGACCCGGACGAGCAGCGAGTCCTCCGCCCGGGCACCGCGCGCTTCGAGCGTCTCGAGCGCCGAGCGGAGAAGCGCGTCGGTGATGGTCGGGTTCCATCGCGCGCAGAGGATCCCGAGCTTGAGTCCCCGAGCTTCGAGGCTTCCCGCGCGCTCGCGGGGGGCGAAGATCGGACCAACGCGGCGCACGGCTCGATGACTCAAGGATCGATCCCTTCGGGAGGCTCGATTTTAACCCCGCGCCGCGTCTTCGGAGAAGAGCCGCTCGAGCAGAGGCTCGTCTTCGAAGCTCCGCGCGTAGCGGGCCCGGAACTCTTCGGGGGGGTAACGCGGCGGCTGCGGCCCGAGCGATTCGAGAGAGAGTGCGGCGGCGACGCTGCCGATCCGCCCGGCCACCTCCCAGGGCGCACCGATCCGGATTCCTCGCACGAGGCCCGCGCGATACGCGTCGCCGACGCCGGTGGGATCGACCGCCGGCGTCTCCAGGCGCGCGGCCGGGATCTCGTGGCGCTCTCGCCCGCGCGCGCCGGCGACCGACACCACCGAGCCTTCCACCCCGCGGGTGATCACGAGGACGGGCACGCGGGCCTCGAGATCTTCGCGGGAAAGGCCCGTCTTCTGGTGGAGGATCCCGAACTCGTATTCGTTCGCGATCAGGAGAAACGCCCCTTCCAGCCCGGCGGAGAGCTCCTCGCCCGACAGCCGCGCCACCTGCTGGCTCGGATCGTAGAGAAACGGGATCGCGAGGCTCCGGCACTCCGCGGCGTATTGCGCCATCGCCCGCGGGTCGTTGGGCGAGATCACGACGAGAGCGAGGTCGCCCGGCGCCGCATCGGAAACGGAGAGGTCGCGCGCCCGCGCCATCGCGCCCGTGAAGAACGAGGCGAGCTGGTTCTGGTCGGAATCCGTCGAGACGAAGAAGGAAGCTGTGAAGACGTCCTCGTAGATCCGCAGCCCGGAGACGTCCACGCCCTGCCGGGCGAGCCAGTCGCGATAGTCGGCGGCGTCGTGCCCCGCGGTCGCGAGCAGGAGCGGTTTCTCTCCGAGGAGTGCGAGGCCGTACGCGATGTTCGCGGCGCATCCCCCCGGCACGCGCCGCATGTCGTCGACCAGGAAGGAGACGGACAGCCTTTCCATGCGGTCGGGAATCAGGTGCTCCACGAACCGTCCCGGAAACCGCATCAGGTAGTCGAATGCCACCGAGCCGGTGACCACGATTCGGCCGGATTCGGGGAGCCCCAGGGAAGGCGTCTTTTCCCGCGTCACAGGTATTTCCCGACGAGCGGAGCGAGCCGGCGCCGCGCCTCTTCGGAAATCGCGCTCCGATCCGTCAGGATCGCGAACCGGAGCGCGTGACGGCAGGAGCAGTCCCGGTCCGGGTCCACGCGCGCCACCGCTTCGAGCATCGTCCGGCGGGCCGCGGCCGAGTTCTCCCCGAGGATCGAGATCACCGTCTCGACCGAAACCGGCCGCTCGCTCGCGCGCCATGCGTCGTAGTCGGTCACGAGAGCGAGGGTGGCGTAGCAGATCTCGGCTTCTCGTGCGAGCTTCGCCTCGGTCAGGTTCGTCATCCCGATGACGTCGGCTCCCCAGGAGCGATAGAGAATCGACTCCGCCCGCGTCGAGAACTGCGGTCCCTCCATGCACACGTAGGTCCCGCCGAGCCGCGCCGGCAGGCCCGCGAGCGCGGCGGCCTTCTCGAGCGTCCGGGCGAGGCTTCCGCACACCGGCTCCGCGAAGGAAACGTGCGCGACCACGCCGTCACCGAAGAAGGTGTCGGGACGGTGACGTGTTCGATCGATGAACTGATCGGGGATGACCGCCCGGCGCGGCGTATCGTCCTCCCGGAGGCTGCCGACTGCCGACGCCGACAGCAGCGCGTCGCAGCCGAGCGCCTTGAATCCCCAGACGTTCGCACGGTAGTTGATCTCGGTCGGCGAGAGGCGGTGTCCCCGGCCGTGCCGTGACAGAAACGCGACCGGAACTCCGGAGAGTGATCCGGTGAAGTAGGAGTCGGAGGGTGGACCGAACGGCGTCTCGACCCTCTCCTCGCGCAATCCCTCGATCGCTTCGAGGTCGTAGACGCCGCTCCCCCCGATCAGGCCCACGGGGGGCGTCAGACCGGCGCCTCCTCCAGCGTGGCGCGGTGGGTCTCCACCGCTTCGAGCACCCGCTCGGCCAGGGCGAGCGCGTCCCGTCCCTCCTCCCCGGACACCAGCGGTCGGGTCCCCTCGGCGATGGCGCGGCAGAAGTCCGCGAGCTCGCGGGAGAGCGGCTCTTCGCGCGAGATGGCGACCGGCACCGGCACGATCTCGGGGCGGCCGTTCTCCGAGAGGAGGCGGAACGCCGACACGCTCTGAGCCTGCATGTCGACGGACGCATAGATCGACGGGGCGAACACGCGGCATTTCCGGACCTTCTCGGCCGAGACGCGCGAGGCGGTCACGTTGGCCACGCAACCGCCTTCGAAGGCAAGCCGGGCGTTGGCGATGTCGAGCTTGGACGTCAACACCGGTACGCCCGCGGCGCGGACTTCCCGGACCGGCCGGCCGACGAGCGTCGAAACGATCTGGAGGTCGTGGATCATGAGATCCAGAACGACGTCGACGTCCAGGCTCCGGGCGGTGAAGACACCGAGCCGATGGATTTCGATGAAGCGAGGCGCCGCGACGAGCGTCAAAGCCGCTTCGATCGCGGGGTTGTAACGCTCGACGTGCCCCACCATGAGAACCCGGCCGGCGCGGCGGGCGCGGTGAACCAGGTCTTCGGCCTCCGCGAGCGACGCCGCGATCGGCTTCTCCACGAGGACGTGGAGCCCGCGGTCCAGGAAGAAACCGGCGATCTCGGCGTGGGTGACGGTCGGGGTCGCGACGACGACCGCCTCGGCTTCGCCCGCGATCTGCTCGAAGCTCGAAAGAACCTGGAGTGAAAACTCGCGCGCGATCTCCTGCGCCCGCCCGGGATGATGGTCATGCACGCCGACGACCTTGAGCCCGGCGAGCGACGACGCGACCCTCGCGTGATGCCGTCCGAGGTGACCGACGCCCACCACGGCCAGCCGGACCTCTCTCACCGGTGGAATCCCCGTTTGCTCGCCCGGATGAAAGAGATGAGCTCCTCGACGGACGGACCGGACAGCTCGTTCTCGATTCGCTGAAGCGCCTGGCTCGTGTTCAACTTCGATTTCACCAGCAGCCGGTAGGCCTTCTGCAGGCTCTCGATCTCGTCGTCCGGGAAATCCTGGCGCTTCAGGCCGATCGTGTTGATCCCATAGGTCTTCGCGTCGGCGCCATCGGTCTTGCAGAACGGCAGGATGTCCTGGCGGCATTGCGTGAACGCGCCGACGAACGCGTACCGTCCGATCCGAACGAACTGGTGGACGGCCACGAAGGCGCCGAGGATCGCCCGATCGCCGACGTCGACGTGGCCGGCGAGCGAGGCGCAGTTCGCGAAGATCGTCCCGTCACCGACCCGGTTGTCGTGCGCCACGTGGGAGTAGGCCATGAAGTAGTTGTCGTCGCCGATCACGGTCTCGCCGTGGCCGGTCGTCGTTCCCCGGTGGACGGTCGAGAACTCCCGGAAGACGTTCCGGCTTCCCACAACGAGCCGCGTGCGCTCCCCGTGATACTTCAGATCCTGCGGCTCGAAGCCGAGCACCGCGTGCGGAAAGATCCGGTTGGCCTCGGCGAACGTCGCCGGCCCCTCGATCTGCGCATGGGATCCGACGGTCGTTCCGCGGCCGAGCTCGACGCCGTCGCCGACCACCGCGTAAGACTCGATGCGGACGTCCTCCGAGAGAAGCGCGCCCGGAGAGACGACCGCGGAGGGGTGGACGTCGACGCTCACGGCCGGTCGATGATCGTCGAAAGGAGTTCCGCCTCGGCGGCGAGCACGCCGCCGACCTTCGCGGTGGCGCGGCACTTCGAGATACGCGTCCGAATCGACAGCATCTCGACCTCGATGACGAGCTGGTCTCCCGGAATCACCGGACGGCGGAACTTGCAGCGGTCGATGCCGGTCATGTAGATGAGCTTCCTCTGCCGGTCGGGAAGGCTCGCGAGGAGCCCGACGCCCCCGACCTGCGCCATGGCCTCGACGATCAGCACTCCGGGCATCACGGGGTTGCCCGGAAAGTGGCCCTGGAAGAACTCCTCGTTGAAGCTGACGTTTTTGATCCCGACGACGCGCTTGCCTTCCTCGACTTCCAGGATGCGGTCCACGAGCAGAAAGGGATAGCGGTGCGGGAGGATCTTCAGGATTTCGGTGATTCCGATTTCCACGAGGAGTCTCCTTTCTCGAATCGCGCGAGCCGCCGTTCGAGCTCCTCGACCCGTCGCGCGAGCTCCGGCAGCCGGGCCACGACCGCAGCGCGCCGGAGAAACTCGCGGTGCGGGGCGGCGGGCATCCCGGACACGACCGCGCCCGGGGCGACCGAGCCGGTAACGCCGGCCTGCCCCGTCGCGATCGCGCCCTTCCCGACCGTGACGTGGTCGTTCACGCCGACCTGGCCGGCGAGCGTCACGCGGTCTTCGAGACGCGCCGACCCGGCGATCCCGGCCTGGCCGCAGAGGATCGCGTCCTCCCCCACCACCACGTTGTGGCCCACCTGGACGAGGTTGTCGATCTTCGTCCCGCGTCCGATCCGGGTCTCTCCGAGCGTCGCCCGGTCGATCGCCGAGTTGGCTCCGATCTCGACGTCGTCTCCGATCCGCACGATGCCGACCTGCGGGATCTTGCGGTGCGCCCTTCCGTCCCAGACGTACCCGAAGCCGTCGGACCCGACGACGACCCCGGAGTGCAGGATGCACCGCGAGCCGATGACGCAACCTTCTCGAACGACGGCGTTCGGGTGCAGGAGACAGTCGTCTCCAACCTCGGCCGCTTCCCCGACGTAGGCGCCTTCCGCGATCCGGGCCCGTTCGCCGACCCGCGCCCGCGCGCCGACCGTCGCCCCCGCCGCGACCGACGCGCCCCGCCCGATTTTCGCGGTCGGATGGACTCGGGCTCCGCGGGCGATGCCGACGGCCGGTCGGGGAATGGGCCGGGAGAGCTCGAGCCATCGGGCGAGCGCGAGCGGAGGCGAGTCCACAACGACGGCGGGCTTGCCGGCCGCGGCCTCGACGGAAGGGACGAGAAGGGCTCCGGCCGAAGTCGTCCGGGCTCCGCCGGAACGCCGCTCCCCCGCGACCCAGGACAGGTCTTGGGGCCCGGCGTCTTCCAGAGGTCGGACGGCGGAGAGACGCAGGTCCGGATCGCCGACCACGCGTCCTCCGACCGCGGCGGCCAGCTCCTGGAGCGTGAAGCCGGGAAGGCCCGCCGAACGAGGCTTCCGTCGGCGAGACGCCGGACGTCTGCGGGTCGCTCTTCTCGATTTCACGCGGGTCCGGATAGTACTAAAGCAAGGAGCCCCGCGAGGGGCTCCATGCATCTGTGCGGGGTTCGGGTCTAGGAAGGCTTCTTCGGAGGCGCCTTCGTGGGCGCGGGCGCAGCCGCCGCGGGCGGGGCGCTCTTCGCCGCGGAAGCCGGAGGGACCGCGACGGTGGTGTTGAAACGCTTCAGGACGTCGTCCGTGATGTCGGCCGCATCGTCCGCGAAAACGAGCCCGGACTGGAACTTGTTGAAGATCAGCGTGTACCCCCGCTCCTTGCCGAGCTGCGTGATGATGGGGAACACGCGCTGCTCCAGGTTCGCGAGCTCTTTCTTCTGGGCCTGGTCGAGGTCGCGCGTCGCCTTCTCCTGGAAGCTCTTGAAGTCGATCGCCTTCTCCTGGTACTGCTTCTGGAGCTGGTCGCGTTTCTCGTCGGTCAGCGCCGAGCCCTGATCGGCGAGCTTCTGCTCGAGGTCGCGCAGCTCTTTCTGCAGACGGTCGGCCTCGGCCTTCTTGTCGTCGTTGACCCTCTTCACCCGGTTGAAGGCCTCCTTGCCCAGGGAAGAATCCCGCACCAGGCGTTCGACGTCGATCACGGCGACGCGGATCGTCCCGGTCGGTGCGCCACCGGCCGGAGCGGTCTGCGCGCTCACGACCGCGGCGAGCGACGCGGCCAGGAGGGAGAGCACAAGTCGTTTCATTCGAGGACTCCTCTCACGAAAACTGCGAATAGTAGCAAGTTTTCGGGTTGACACAACAGACGCGCGGAAAAGGGCATTCCGGTGTCCCCCGAGTTGAATAAGGATGCGGGTGCAGGTCCGCAGGACCTGTCCCCGCGACATCAGAAGGTCCTGCCGATCGAGAAGTCGAACCCGGAACGCCGCTCCTTCAAACTGTTGATCGGGAATCCAAACTGATCGATCGGTAGCTTGGGATCGAGGTTGAATGAATAGATGAACCGCAGGGGCGCCTGGAAGATGGGCAGAAAGATGCGGAGCTCGGCGCCCACGGCCGTCCGCAGAAGCGAGAAATCGATCGACTGACTCTCGTGGTACACGTTTCCGACGTCGGTGAAGGCGAGCAGCTTCGCCGGCCCGACCGACGCGAACACGTACTCCAGGTTCAGGACGAAGTACTTGTTTCCGCCCAGGATGCGTCCCGCGGCGTCCGTGAAAACCTGGTTGTTCTTCTTGAGCGGAAGGATCGACCCGGTCCGGAATCCCCGCAGGCTCGTCTCGCCGCCCAGCTGGAACCGCTCGAAGATCGGGACGTCCTGCCCGCCGAAAGGGGTCACGTAGCCCGCCTCGAAGTTGGCCCCGAGGTAGGCGTGGCGCGGGAACGCGACCGGAAGGTACCCGGAGCCTCCGACGAGCGGCTTGATGAAGTCCTGGTTCCCTCCGAGCACGCTTCCCGCGAACTGCGCGGTGACGTAGAGCCGGTACCCCCGGTTCGGATCGAAGGGATCGTTGCGGCTGTCGAACCGGTATCCCGGCGTGAACGAGGACGTCGTGCCGGTCACCTCGGTGAACTTCTCCGGCGGGACCGGCTGACCCGGCGGCACCTGAGCGCCTCGCACCGGGAAGTTCGCCTTCACGTCCTCGTACGCGTACAGAACCGACCAGCTGTCGAAGAGACTGATTCCCTTGCCGTAGAACGTGGTTCCTCCCGCCCGTTTCTCGTCGATGTTCAGGTAGTCGACGTTGCGGCGGAAGAGCGAGACCCCCACGGTCTGGTTCCGGTCCATGAACCATGGAACGGTGTAGGAGAGGTCGTAGTAATTGGAGATCCGGCCGACCTGCGCGGACGCCCCGATGATCTCGCCGCGCCCCAGGAAGTTTCGGGTCTGGAACGAAAACTGCCCGAAGAAGCCGTCGAGCGCGGAATAACCGGCGCCGAACTGGACCTCGTTCTTGCTCGCCTCGGTCCCCTTGATGACCACGTCCACCTTTTTGTCAGCGGGGCGGACCGAGAAATCCGGCTCCTCCGCGATCTTGAAGTAGCCGAGCTGCTGCAGCTTCTGCAGGCTCTTCTTGATCGCCTCCATGTTCATCACTGCGCCCTCGTCCAGGGCGAACTCCCGCCGGATCACCTTGTCGCGGGTCGTGGTGTTTCCCTTGACCTCGAGCCGGCCGAGATAGAACTTGTCCCCCTCGTACAGCTTCACGTTGACGTCGACCTTGTGATCCCCGATCTCCTTGTACTCAGGATCGGCGAACCAGTAGATGTAGCCGCGCGACTTGTACTTTCCCTCGATGCGCTGGAGCCCCTCGACGAGTCGCTCCCGATTCAGAATCGACCCGGGCGGAAGCTCGACGAACTGCTTCAAGAGCACGCCCGACGGGATCACCGTGGGCTCCGGCGGATCGGCGGGCTGCCCCTGCTGGTTCACCCGGGCGACACGGATGGTGCCCGTGTAGAAACGCTCCCCCTCCACGACCGGGATCGTGATGCGAGCCCTTCGCTTGATCTTCTTCGGCTTCGCGTTCGGATTCTTGACGAAGATCTCGATCTTCGGATCCTTGACGACGATGTCCTTGTAGCCTCTCGACTGATAGAGCGCCTTGATGTTCTCGACGTCCTCGTCGTAGTTCGCCTGGTTGTAGCTCGTCTTCTCCGAGAAGAGGCGCCACAACGCGTTCACCTTGGTCTTCTTCATCGCCATCCGCAGGCGTCGGTCGGAAATGACGTTGTTGCCCTCGAAGGTGATCGAGGCGATCTTGACCTTTTCGCCTTCGTCGATGACGAAGACGACCTTCTTGTCCGTCTTGGAGATGTCCTCGATCCGGAAGTCGACGGTCGCGCTCCGGAACCCCTGGGAGGTGTAGTAGTCGGAGATAGCTGACCGGGTTTTGGCGATGTCGCGCAGCGAGAGCGGCGCGCCCTGATGGATCTCGACTTTCTGCTCCCTCAGCTTGTCCTTGATCTGCGACGTCGATAGCTTCTTGTTGCCGGTGAAGTCGATCGAGGAGATCGTCGGCCGCTCTTCGATCGTCACGACCAGAGTCACTCCTGCCGCGCCCCGCTCGGCTTCCACCGAGACGTTCTCGAGGAGGCCCACGTCCCAGAGCGCCTGGAAGTTCGCCCGGATCTTTTCGGCGTCGTACGGATCGCCGGCTTTCACTCCGAGGTAATGGGCAATGGTGTCGGGAGAGACGGTCTGGTATCCGACGACGCGGATGCCGACGATCCGCTCGGACGGCGGGACCGGCGCGGCCTTCGGAGGGATCGGAGCCGGGGTCGGAGCGGCGGGCGCCGGAGCGGAAGGTCCGGGCGCGGGCTTCGGGACGGCTGCCGCCGGCGTCGGCACGACCGCGGCGGGCGCCGGCAGGACGGCGGTCGGGGTCGGACTCGGCGCGGCCGGGGCGGGGGTCGGGGTCGGCGGAGGCGAGACCTCCGCAGGGGTCTGCGCCGACGCGGAGAGGGAGAGGAGAAACGCGAGCGCGCACGCCGGCAACCGCCACGACCGCTCGCGCTTCCCGCCGTTCCCGCTTCGGTGCCGCAAGTGAAAACCTTATTCCTTTCGCGAGGGGGATTATTCCAGCAGATCGGCGGCCCGGGCCGCGAGTGCGGCTCCGTCGTGATTCGCGATCCCGGTGACCGGTTCCCGGCTTCCCTTCCTCAGGACTCCAGGCCGATCGGCTCGGTCTCCCGCGCCACCACGGTCAGGCCATCGGATCCCACACGGATCTCGATCGCCTCGACCCGCTCGTCGCGGCTCTGGATCAGGAGCTCGGAGACCGGGTCTTCCACGTACTTCTGGATGGCGCGGCGCAGCGGACGGGCGCCCATGTTGGCGTCGTCGCCGCTCTGCGCCAGGAGCCACTCGACGGCAGCATCGTCGACGTCGAGCACGGCGCCTTTCGGCGCGAGCGTGGTGTTGACGTCGTCGATCAGCAGGCGGCAGATCTTCGTGAGCTCCTCGCGCCCGAGCGGATGGAAGACGATCGTCTCGTCGATTCGATTGATGAACTCGGGCGAGAAGTCGCGCTTCAGCTCCTTCAAGACGAGGTCTTCGATCTCCCTCGTCGTCTGGACCTCGCGCGATCCCCCGAAGCCGAGGCGCGTCCGGCTGACGAGGTGCTTGGTGCCGATGTTGGACGTCATGATGATGAGCGTGTTCTTGAAGTCGACCAGGTTTCCGTAGGCGTCGGTCAGAATGCCGTCCTCCAGGATCTGCAGCAGCAGGTTCGCGATGTCGGGATGGGCCTTCTCGATCTCGTCGAAGAGGATCACGCTGTAAGGGTTGCGGCGGATCCGTTCGGTCAGCTGGCCGCCCTCCTCGTGTCCCACGTAGCCGGGGGGCGATCCGATCAGCTTCGAGACCGCGTGCTTCTCCATGTATTCCGACATGTCGAAGCGAACGAGCGATTTCTGGTTCTCGAAGAGGAACTCGGCGAGCCGGCGCGCGACCTCGGTCTTCCCGACGCCGGATGGACCGAGGAAGATGAACGATCCCATCGGCCGGTTCGGATTGTTCACGCCGAGCCGGGAGCGGCGAATGGCCTTCGAGACGCCGATGATGGCGGCCTCCTGCCCGACGATCCGGCGGCGCAGGGCGTCCTCCATGTGGAGGAGCTTCTCGGCCTCTTCCATCTCGAGCGATGCGACCGGGATCCCGGTCCAGGAAGAAATGATCTCCTCGATGTCGCGCCTCGTGACCTCCTGCGTCGCCTCGGTCCGCTCGGCGGTCTGCGCCTTCGTGCGCTCGATCTCCTCCTTCAGCTCGATCTCGCGCTCGCGCAGAAAAACGGCCTTTTCGAAGTCCTTGTCCGAGATCGCCTTCTTCATTTCCTTGACGATCTGCCGGGTCTCGATCTCGAGCTTCCGCAGGTTCTGCGTGTCCGCCACCCGCTTCAACTTCACCTTGGCGCCGGCCTCGTCCAGGATGTCGATCGCCTTGTCCGGGAAGAAGCGGTCGGTGATGTAGCGGTTCGACTGGTAAACGGCGGTCTTGATCGCCTCCTGCGAGTACCGCACCTTGTGGAACTGCTCGTAACGGTCCTTGACGCCTTCCAGGATCTCGAACGTCTCGTGCTCGGACGGCGCGGTGACCTGGATCGCCTGGAACCGGCGCAGGAGGCTCCGGTCCTTTTCGATGTACTTACGGTATTCCTTCAGAGTCGTCGCGCCGATGCAAGAAACCTCGCCGCGCGACAGCGCCGGCTTCAGGATGTTGGCCGCGTCGAGCGACCCTTCCGCGGATCCGGCGCCGATCAGGGAGTGGATCTCGTCGATGAAGATGATGAGATCCGGGTTCTCCCGCAGCTCGCGGATGATCCCTTTCAGACGCTCCTCGAACTGTCCGCGGTACTTCGTCCCGGCGACGATCAGAGAGAGGTCGAGCGCCAGAATCTTCTTCGAAGACAGGAACATCGGGACAGCGCCCTCGACGATGCGGGTCGCGAGCCCTTCGACGATCGCGGTCTTCCCGACGCCCGGCTCTCCCAGGAGGATCGGATTGTTCTTCGTTCGGCGCGAGAGGATCTGGATGATCCGTTCGAGCTCTTTCTCGCGCCCGATCAACGGATCGAACGTGCCCGAGCCGGCGAGCTGCGTCAGGTCGCGGCTGTACTCCGCCAGGAACGGCAGCTCCTTCTTCTGCTTGGAGACCTCGCGCTCTTTGATGAGCGAGATCGTCTCCTCGCGGACGCCGTAGAGGTTGAAGCCGCGCGCCGTGAGCAGGCGACCGGCGACGCAGCCGTCCACGCGGAGGAGTCCGATCAGGAGATGCTCGGTCCCGACGTACGGGTGCATCATCGACTCCGCCTCGTGCGAGGCGTAGGCGAGGATCTTCTTCGATTCCTCGGAGAGCGGCAGCTCCGCCGTCGAGGAGATTCTCTCGACGAAGATGCGGTCGCCTTCGATCTCGCGCCGAACCTCCTCCGGCTTCACGTTGAAGCGGGCGAAGATCTCCTTGATGATGTCTTCCCCTTCGCGGAGGATCCCGAGCAGGAGGTGCTCGGACTCGATGACCTTCGAGCCCAGCTTGGAGGCTTCGTAGCGCGCGAAAAAGAGCGCGCGCCTCGCTTTTTCGTTGTATTTCTCAAACATCCGCGGCACCTGGTGGCGAGAAGGCGCCGCGGCGGGGATCGTGGGAATCCATGATTAGCCCGAGAAACGGGTCGCGGGGAGAATTCCTTCCCGGGACATGTCGAAAATCTTATCACATCGTTTCGCGAGTTCCGGGTTGTGCGTCACGAGAACGGTCGTCATTCCGCGTTCGCGATGGAGCTCGGTCAGGAGGTCGAAGACGCCGCGAGCGGATTCCGAGTCGAGATTTCCGGTCGGCTCGTCGGCGAGAAGGAGACTCGGTCCGCGCGCGAGCGCTCGAGCGATCGCGACGCGTTGCTGCTCGCCTCCAGAGAGCGACCTCGAAAGATGGGATCGACGATCGGCGAGCCCGACGCGATCGAGCAGCTCTCCGGCTCGCCGTCGCGCGTCGCGCGCGGAAACTCCGGCGATCCGATGCGGGAACGCCACGTTCTCCTCGGCCGTGAACTCGGGAAGAAGATGGTGGAACTGGAACACGAAGCCGATCCGTTCGTTACGAAACCGCGCGCGATCCCTGGCGGAGAGGTCGGCCAGCGAAACGCCGAAGACCTCGACGCGCCCCGCATCCGGACGGTCGATTCCGCCGAGAAGGTGCAGGAGCGTGCTCTTGCCGACCCCCGACGGACCGCGCACCCCGGCGAAGACGCTCTCTTCGAGATCGAAATCCAGGTTCTGGAAGACCGTCACGGGAGCCGCCTCGCCCATGTAGGTCTTGGACAGAGACTCCGCCTTGATGGCAAGCATCGCCGTCGTTCACCGGGAGAGTCGGATGGCTTCGCCCGGCGCGAGGCGAGCGGCGGCACGGGCGGGAAGCGCGGCGGCCGCGACCGCGGTCGCCAGCGCGAACGCGGCGACGAACGCCACCTCGCGAGGATGCACCGCGAACGGGACGTGGGTCAGGAGGTAGACGTCCGCCGGCAACGTCACGATCTCGTAGCGGTCGAGGAAGAGCGAGGCCGAGACGCCGACGAGGACTCCGAGGGTCGTGCCGAGGGCTCCGATGACGGCTCCCAGCGTCAAGTGGATGCGCGCGAGTGATCCGGGGGTCGCACCGAGCGATGTGAGGACACCCAGGTCGCGCTTCTTCTCGACAACGGTCAACGCGATGTTCGACACGATGTTCAGGGCCGCGACGACGATCACGAGAGCGACGGTCGCGAAAATCACGCCTTTCTCGAGGCGAAGAGCGAATGAGAGCGGAGCGTTCAGCTCCCGCCAGGTCTGCACGCGATAGCCGGGGCCGAGCAGAATCGAGACGGCGCGCGCGGCGAGCTCGGCGCGAGCCGGGTCCGCGAGGCGCGCTTCGTAGGCGCGCGCCCCGGAAGGGAGACCGGAGAGGAGCCGCGCCGCGTTTTCGGGAACCTCGATGTCCGGCGTCTTTTCGAGCACAGCCGCGTGCCGGATCTCCGCGATCCGGAAAACGACCGTGACCGGCAGAGGACCGAGCGGCGAGAGCCGCGTGCGCGACGAAGTCACCCGCAGCACATCGCCGGGCGCGGTTCGCGTCCGGGTCGCGATCGCGGAGCTGACTCGCGCCGGCGGAGGGCCGCTGCCCGGCGGGGCGGCGAGCTCTCCGGCCGGACCGTTGCGATATCGGATCGGAAGAGTCGACTCGAGGCCGGACCCCGACGCCCAGCCGCGCCCCTCGATCTCGGGTTCGACGGCCACGGCCCCGTTCAGGGCCGCGAGCGCTTCGCGGACCCGGTCCGGGTCCGCCAGGATCGGACCGCGCGCCGGCGAGACGCGCAGGTGCGGAGAGCGTTCCGCCATCTGCGCGCGGATGCGGTCCTGGAATCCCGAGAGGAGCGAGAGCGAGATGATGAGCGCCGCGACTCCCACCGCGAGGCCGAGCATCGAAATCGTGGAAATGAGCGCGACGTGCGCGCGACGTCGCGAGGCGGCGAGATAGCGGAGCGCGACGAGGGTTTCGAAGTTCATCGCGGACGAAGCAGAGGGAAGAGGATCACGTCGCGAATCGAGTGCCTGTCCGTCAGGAGCATCGTCAACCGGTCGATCCCGATGCCCTCCCCCGCCGTCGGCGGCAGGCCGTACTCGAGCGCCTCGACGTAGTCGGCGTCGTACTCGGCCGCCTCGAGGTTTCCCTGCGCACGGTCTTGCGCCTGCGTCCGGAAGCGCTCCGCCTGGTCCTCCGGGTCGTTTAACTCCGAGAACCCGTTCGCGATCTCCATTCCGGCGATGTAGAGCTCGAAACGGTCCGCGAACTCCGGATCCGAGGCGCTCCGGCGGGACAGCGGCGAGATCTCGGTCGGAAACTCGTAGAGAAACGTGGGCTGAACGAGACCCGCCTCCGCGACGGTCTCGAAGAGCGCCGCGAGGAGCTTCCCCTTCTGCCCGCGAAACCGCTCCGGACGGTCGACGCCGAACCGCACCGCCGCCGCCATCAGTCCGTCGGCCGATGCCATCTCTTCGCGGGTCACCTCTCCGCGGCCGTCGGATCGGGTCGCTTCGGAGACGGCGACGCGCATCGTCCGGCGATGGTATGGCGGCGTCCAGTCGATCGTGCCTTCCTTCCAGGGCGTCTTGAGATTCCCGGCGACCTCGGACACCACCTCGGCCAGCATCTCCTCGGTCAGCCGCATCAGGTCCGCGCCCTCCGCGTACGCCTGGTAGAACTCGAGCATCGTGAACTCGGGATTGTGCTGGGTGGAGATGCCTTCGTTCCGGAAGTTGCGGTTGATCTCGTAGACCTTCTCGATCCCGCCGACCACCAGCCGCTTCAGGTACAGCTCCGGGGCGACTCGCAGATACAGCTCCAGATCGAGGGCGTTGTGGTGGGTCTTGAACGGGCGGGCGAGAGCCCCTCCCGCGATCGAGTGCATCATCGGCGTCTCGACCTCGAGGTAGCCGCGAGCGTCCAAGAAGCGCCGGATCGCGCGGACGATAGCGGCCCGGGTCTCGAACACCGCCCTCGACTCGGGATTGACGGCGAGGTCGAGATATCTCTGCCGGTAGCGGAGCTCCACGTCTTTCAAGCCGTGCCACTTCTCCGGAAGCGGCCGGAGACACTTCGCGAGGAAGGTGAGCGTTCGCGCCTTGACTGAGAGCTCCCCCGTCTTGGTTCGGAAGACTTCTCCTTCGACCCCGACCCAGTCCCCGAGGTCGAGCCGGCGGTAGAGCTCGAAGGCCGGCTCGCCGACCACGTCTCGCCGAACGTAGACCTGGAGCCGGGCGCGGCCGTCGGAAAGGTCCAGGAAGCCGGCCTTCCCCTGGTTGCGCTGCGCGAGAACTCGGCCGGCCGTGGAAATGACGGGCGTGTCTCTCTGGAGGTCTTCGGACGAGCTGCCGCCGTGTTCCGCGACGACCCCGGAAATCGTGGCCGAAAGCGGGTACTTGTAGAGATGCGTGTCGCAGCCGCTCTCGACGATCCGGCGGAGGTTTTCGCGCCGGTTTCGGACGAGCTCGTCCTCGGGCGGATGCGTCGGCTCCTCTTGCGCGCCGCTCATGGGCGGGGAGTATAGAGGGAGGCGGCGTCTCGAACGGCCCTTCCTCCGCGGCGCGGGGATGTCAGTTCGTGCGGCGGTCGGTGAGCGGGCGGTCCTGCATCAGCCAGAGATCGGCGACCGCGCGGAGCAGCCGGAAGCGCGTCCGGGTCCAGGCCCGGACGTGTCGGCTCAACCCGGATTCGTGCGCGACCCGGATGATCAGCGAGATCTTGCCGTCGAGGCCGGGGGCTCGCGCGATCGATCCGCGCGCGCGCCGGAGAAGGTTGATCGAGCGCGGGCCGTCGGCGGTCGAACGAAGGAGCTCGTTCTCCTCCTCCGCCTTCACCCGCAGCGCCACGCTTCGCAGGAGAGTCTGGTCCCGGTCGTTCTTCGGCTCTCCTCCGTCCGCCACCATTCGCCGGATCGCCTGGAGCTCCCATGGCTCCAGCCGGAGATGCGCCAGACCGTCGGTCCCGGTCTGCAACGCTCCGCGGCCGTCGGACTCGATCTCGATGATCGCGAGAATTCGTCCGATGGAAGGATTCCAGAAGGCGTCGTCACCGGCCGAATCGGCCTCGTCGAACGGCTCGGACGCTTCGGCGTCGTCCACGGGCGTGTCCAGGACTTTCAGATCGAATTTCTGCAGCACGTCGTCGATCGCGGTCTTGAGCTTCACGACGTCGTGGGCGCGAAGGTTGGAGGCCTGGGCTTCGCGACGAACGTGGTCGCGCGTCTCGCGGAATTTCCGGAGCTCCTCGGGAAGGGCCTCTTCGCCCGCGCCGTGCCGGAGCTTCCGCTCGAGATCCTCGATGCGGGAAGTGGCCTGAGTGAGCACCTTTTCTTCGCCGCGGTAGAGGCGGGAGAATGCCGATCGCGTCGAGAGGTTCGCGCAGGCCGCGGCCATCAGCACTTCGGGGTGAGCGAGCGAAACGCCGACGCCGCGTTTGACCTCCCGGAATTCCTCGATCAGCGCGCCTCTCATCAGTTCCTCGAACGTTCGCGCGCGCGCCAGCTTGCCGGCGACCTCGTTGATCACGTACGCGATCGCCGTCGCCTCCTGGTCGGAGGGGCGCGGCCATACTGTCGTCGACAGGACCGACTCGAAGAGCCTCAGGAGCTCGGCGCGCGGACGCGCCGCCGACGAAGCCGGGTCGCAGCTGCCCGCGGCGGCCACCGTCGCGAGGAAGTTGATCTTGTCGACGACGTCGACGTCCGTGTCCGGCTGCGAGAAGTAGAACCGCAGGAGCTGGAGCGCGGTCTTCTCGTTCTGCGGCCGCACCCGCTCGAAGAAGCGCCGCACGAACGAAGGGGACACGTTGCGATCCAGCGCGCGAAGCTCTTTCGTCAGGAGGTCGAGCCGGCCGCCGAGCTCCCGGAGGTACGGCGCCGCTTCGCGCGAGGACTCCGTGTTCGCGCGTTCTCCGAGACCGCGGATCTCCTCGTAGAGAGCCGGAAAGTCGTGCGTGATCTCGGGCTCTCCCGAGAGGAAAGTTTTGTAGACGCCGCGCAGGAATTGCTGGAACGTCCAGAGCGCCTTGAACCGCTCCGTCGCGCGGATGTAGTCTTCGTGCAGAAGTTGAATTTGCTCGACGATCATTTTGGAAGCCGTGTGTTGTCCATTTTAGCGCCATTTTCGGGTTCCGGCGACCCAATCGCCTTCTTGTCGGCCTCTTGCTGAAACTCGGTCGGACTTTGATCGACACGCGGACCCTCGACGAGGGGATCGCCCGTCTCGCGGCGGAGGTCGACCGGGACCAGGCCGGAAGGCCGGCGCTCTTAGTCGGCATCCTCAAGGGCTCCGTCTTCTTTCTCTGCGACCTCGCCAAGCGGTTGAAAACACCGGTCTCGCTCGATTTCCTGCAGGTTTCCTCCTACGGCTCCGGGACGAAGTCCTCCGGGAACGTCCGTCTCGTGCGCGACCTCACAACCGACGTCGCCGGCAAGGACGTGATCATCGTCGAGGACATCGTCGACACCGGCCGGACGCTCCAGAAGATCATCGAGATCCTGGGAACGCGGCATCCGAAGTCGGTCAAGATCTGCGCCCTCCTCCAGAAGCGGATTCCGGGCAACGACGACGTTCCCATCGACTACCTGGGATTCCCGATCGAAGACGTCTTCGTCGTGGGCTACGGGCTCGACCACGCCGAGGCGTTCCGGAACCTCCCGTACATCGCGGTGCTCGAGCCGGACGGGGACGGTTCGCCGGCTCCGGCATGAAGTTCGTCGCGACGGAAGGAGCACCCAGGGCGATCGGCCCGTACTCACAGGCGGTCGTCGAAGCCGGTTTTCTGTTCGCCTCCGGACAGGTCCCGCTCGACCCGGCGACCGGGAAGCTCGTCGAAAGGGACCTCGAGGGCTCCGCGGAGCGGGTCTTCGACAACCTCGAGGCGATCCTGACCCAGGCCGGGCTCGGATTTGCCGACGTCGTCAAGACAACCGTCTTCCTGACCCGCGCGGACGATTTCACGCCGCTGAACGCGGTTTACGCCCGGAGGTTCGGCACGCACCGCCCGGCGCGCTCGACCGTGATCGTCGCGGCTCTCCCGGCCGGCGCGCCTCTCGAGATCGATCTGATCGCCCGCGTCGCGGGCTAGCTCGTCTTCGCTGCCCGCCCGAGGGCGTCGATCGCCCGGTCGATCTCCGCGTCGCCGACGTCCAAGTGAGTGACCAGCCGCACCGCTGTCGGCGAGACGCCCGCGGCGAGGACGCCTTCCTCCTTCAACCGTGCGATGAACGTCGGCGCTTCGGAGACGTCGAAGATCACGATGTTCGTTTCGACGGAGGCGGGGTCGAAGCGGACGCCGGGCAGGCCGGCGATCGCGCCGGCAAGCCTTCTCGCGCGGGCGTGGTCCTCCGCCAGGCGGGACCGGTTCTCGAGCGAGACGATCGCGGCCGCCGCGAGAACGCCGACCTGGCGCATTCCGCCGCCGAAGAGCTTTCGGATCCGGCGCGCCTCTTTCACGAACGGCTCCGAACCGACGACCGCGGACCCGACGGGCGCGCCGAGCCCCTTGGAAAACGTGACCGTCACCGAGTCGAACCCGCGGGCGAGCTGGCGTTCGCTCTCCCCCGCCGCGACCGCCGCGTTCCAGAGACGCGCGCCGTCCAGGTGGACCGCCAGCCGCGCCCGGTGCGCGGCTTCGAGAAGGGACTCGACGTCCGACCGGCGGTAGACCCTTCCTCCCCACAGGTTGTGGCTGTACGGCGGCCGTGACCGCATCCGCGCGCAGGATTCCGTTCTTCGACGCAATCGGCCGCGGCAGGAGACCCGAGAGAGCCGCCATGCCCGCCATCTCGAAGTGGAACGGGTGCGAACGCTCCTCCATCAGGACTTCGGTCGCCGGCGGCGCCAGGATCCGCAAAGCGATCTGGTTGGCCATCGTGCCGCTCGGCGT
>QHVV01000144.1 GCA_003222385.1 Acidobacteriota bacterium | reverse complement strand
CGCGGCCCGGTAGAGGTCGGCGCGACGCGACTGCCGGTAGGGGCCCTCGTCGTGCTCGAGACCGAGCCAGTCGAGCGCTGAGAGGATCTGGTCGGAGAGCTCGTCTCTCGAGCGCTCGACGTCGGTGTCCTCGATGCGCAGGATGTAAGTGCCCTTCTCTCGCCGCGCGAAAAGGAGGTTGTAGAGAGCGGTTCGCGCGCCGCCGACGTGCAGGAAGCCGGTCGGAGAGGGCGCGAACCGGACGCGCGGACCGGTCGAGTTCTGCAAGGCCTTCGCATGCTAGCTTACGGCGCCTTCCGGCCGCGATGAGAGAGATCGAAAAGACCGAGCCCGCGTCGCTGCGCCTGCGCGCCGACGCGGTGTTGGTGCTGGTCACGGTGGTGTGGGGCTCGTCGTTCGTCGTCGTCAAGAACGTCCTCCGGGACTCCCCGCCGCTCACGTTTCTGTTTGTCCGCTTCCTGCTCGCCGCGGCGGTCTGCGCGCTCCTGCTCCCCGGCCGGCGCCGCACGCCCCGCCTTTTCCGGGACGGCGCGATTGTCGGCGGCCTTCTCGCGGGCGGCATGGTTCTCCAGGTGCTCGGGCAGGTCCAGACGACGGCTTCGAAGGCCGCCTTCCTGACCGGCCTCTCGGTCGTGATGACGCCGTTCGCGGCGTTCGCGAGGACGCGCGGCCTCCCTTCCTTCGAAAACGCGCTGGGGATCGTTCTCGCGGGGTCGGGATTTTTCCTGCTCGCCTTCCCGGCGGGCGGCGGCCCGGTCAACCGCGGCGACCTCGCCGTCTTCGGCTGCGCGGTCGTCTTCGCGTTCTTCATCGTCGAGCTTTCGGCCCGGACGCCCGCGCACGATCCGGTGTGGCTCACCTTCGTGCAGCTCTCGGTCGTAGCCGCGACGGCGGCGGTCCTGGCGGCGAGCTTCCGCATCGGAAAAGTACCGGTCGAGATGCGACCGCTCCTGTGGAGCGGAGGATTTCTCAGGGCGGTCACCTACCTCGCGACGATCGGCACGGTCGGGACCTTTCTTTCGCAGACGTGGGCGCAGCGCCACATGTCCGCCACGCACGCGGCCATCCTCTATGCGTTGGAACCCGTCTGGGCGGCTCTCCTGGCCGCTTGGCTGCTCGGCGAGCGGCTCGGAGCGCGCGGAATCTGGGGCGGGGTTCTCGTGCTCGCGGGGATCGTGGTTTCGGAACTACGCCTGCGCCCCGGTTCGGTGCGAGGCCGCGGTAACTGAAAAGTTCTCCTCGCGGGCGCGCTGCTGAAGCGGTGCGCCGACGCACGGGTTCTTGCGCCCGCGCGACAGAGTCCCTCTAGTCCAGCGGGAACGTCAGGGTGTAGGCGTATCGTCCGCGGCCGACCTCCATCCACACGGTGGTTCGGCTGTGGTCGCGTTGAAGAATCCGGTTGACGTCGTCGACGCTCTGGACGCGCGATCCGTTGACGGCGAGGAGGAAATCCCCGGTCTCGATCCCGGCGCGGGCGGCGGCGCCGCCGCGGTCGAGAAGGGAGATGCGAAGTCCGCCGCTCGCGGGAGACACGTTCATGCCGACCACGTCTTTCAGGATCTCGACGCCGAGGTTCGCCGGCGGCGCGGCACCCTGGACGGTCACGGTGCGCTCTCCGGTGGAGTTGCGGAGGACGAGCTTCATCGGACGCCCGGGTCCGCGTCCCGCGAGAGCCGTCTCGAAAGCGTCCTCCGACTCGATCGGCGATCCGTCCAGCGAGAAGATCAGATCACCCGCCCGGATCCCGGCCCGCGCGGCAGGGGAGCCGGGAAAGACGCTCCGCACCCGATACCCCCGCGGCCGTTCGAGAGCTCCCCGGTCGCCGGACGTGATGGTGCGTCCGCGGACGCCGATCCAGACGGCGCGGACCTCTCCGAAACGCAGCAGGTCATCGACAATCCTCTTCGCGCGATCCACCGGCGTCGCGAAGCCGATGCCCTGCGCTCCGCCGATGATCGCGGTCGCGATGCCGACCATCTCCCCCTGGATGTTGACGACCGGCCCGCCCGAGTTCCCGGGGTTGATCGGGGCGTCGATCTGGATGAAGTCCGTATAGAGGCGCTGGTTCTGGTCGCCGCGGACGCTTCGACCGAGCGCCGAGACGACACCGGCGGTCACGGTGTTCGAGAGCCCGAACGGGTTGCCGATGGCCACGATCGTCTCGCCGATCAGCAGGTCCGAGGACGTGCCGAGCCGGATCGTCGGCAGAGAGCCGCGCGGATTTCGCACGCGCAGGACGGCCAGGTCGTTGTCCGCGTCCGACCCGATCACCTCGCACTCGAGCTCCTGACCCCCCTTCGTCGTCGCCAGGATTCGCGAGGCGCCCGAGATCACGTGATCGTTCGTCAGGATCACGCCCTTGGGATCGATGATCACGCCCGAACCCAGAGACTGCGCGCGGTCGCTGCGCCCGCGCGGATCGTTGCCGAAGAAGAACTGGTCGAACAGCGAGGATTGCCGCCGGACGGTCTGCTCGGCCGCGATGTTGACGACGGCAGGGGACACCTTATCGACCACCTCGACGATTTCGCTGCGCCGCGAAGGCAGCGGGGCGGCAGAAACGGAGCCCGCCAGGAGGAGAGTCACGAGGAGACCGGTCAGCGCTCGCTTCACGGCTCCAAAAACGGGATGTCCTCCCGCGGCATTCCGGCCGAAAAAAAAGCCCCGCTCTCGCGGGGCGTCGAAAACGAGGGAGAAAAAAACTTATCGGACGTCGATCTGCTTCTGCTTCCTCGACTCCTGGCCCGTGCCGATCTTGATCTGCTTCGGCTTGGCCTCTTCACGCTTGGGCATCTCGATCTCGAGGAGCCCGTTGTTGAAGGAAGCGCGGATGTTGTCGCGATCCACGTTGTTCGGCAGAGTGAAGGAGCGGACGAAGTGACCGTACGACCGCTCGAGGCGGTGGAAGTTACGGCCCTCCTTCTCCTCCTCCATCTTCCGCTCACCGCGGATCGTCAAGACGCCGCCCTCCATCTGGACGTCGACCTGGTCCTCCCGGAAGCCCGGCAGCTCGGCGGTCAGAGTGATGCGCTCCTTGTCCTCCGAGATGTCGACCGGAGGAACCCAGGTCCCCAGGCTCAACTCTTCGTCCCGCTCCCGGCCGGTCACGTTTCCGAAAGCCCGGTTGAAGCGGTCGGCGAACGAGGTCAAATCACGATAAGGATCCCAACGAACGATGTTCATGCTCACCTCCCAAAAGAAGCCCCAATTCTACAGAGGTGAGCGATGGATTGTCAAATAGATGAGCTTCCAGTCTTGAGCCTCTGAGGCTCAGATTCGGTCTCGATTTCGAGCTGCTCTCCGTCGTCGGAAACCGTCAGCTGCGCGGTGCCTCCCGGAAGTAACTCGTTTTTCAGGATCTTGGAAGCGAGCGCATCCGCGACCTGCTTCTGGATCAGTCGCTTCAGCGGCCGGGCGCCGTAGGTCGGGTCGTAACCGCGGCCGGCCAGCAGACGCCTGGCCTTTTCCGTCCAGGTCAGCCGGATTCCGCGGGCCGCGACGGAGTGAGCGAGCGCCTGGAGCTGGATTTCCACGATCTCCCCGATCTCTTCCCGCGACAGGCGGTGGAACACGATCACGTCGTCGATCCGGTTGAAGAACTCGGGCCGGAAAGTCCGGCGCAGCGTCTCTTCGATCTTCGCCTTGACCTCTTCTTCCTTCATGTCCCGCGCCTCGGCGATCCATTCGGAGCCGAGGTTCGACGTCATGATGATGACCGTGTTCTTGAAGGAAACGACCCGGCCTTTGCCGTCCGTCAGGCGGCCGTCGTCCAAGACCTGGAGGAGGACGTTGAAGACGTCGGGGTGCGCCTTCTCGATCTCATCGAACAGGACGACGGCGTAAGGGCGGCGGCGGATCGCCTCCGTCAGCCGTCCTCCTTCCTCGTAACCCACGTATCCGGGGGGCGCTCCGATCATCCGCGCGACCGAGTGCTTCTCCATGTACTCCGACATGTCGAGCCGCACCATCGCCTGCTCGTCGTCGAAGAGGAATTCCGCGAGCGCGCGGGCGAGCTCGGTCTTGCCGACGCCCGTCGGCCCGACGAAGAGAAACGACCCGATCGGACGGCGGGGGTCGCCCAGGCCGGCGCGCGACCGCCGAACCGCGTCGGAGACCGCCCGCACGGCCTCGTCCTGTCCGATGACCCTCTGCGAGAGCCGCTCTTCCATGTGGAGCAGCTTCTGCGTCTCGGCCTCGAGCATCCGAGTCACCGGCACGCCGGTCCAGCGCGACACGACCGCCGCGATGTCTTCCTCCGTGACCTCTTCGCGGAGCATCGGACGGCCACCCTTCTGGAGGTCGGCGAGCCGCGCATTCCCCGCGGCGAGCTCGCGCTCGAGCTCGGGGAGCCGCCCGTAACGGAGCTCCGCGGCCTTCTGGAGGTTGCCCTCCCTCTCCGCTTCGACGACGTCCTGCCGGACCTTCTCGATCGCCTCCTTGGTCTGCCGGATCTTCTGGATCATTTCCTTCTCGGTCGACCACTGCGCGCGCAGGCTGCTCGCCTTTTCGCGTTGGTCCGCGAGCTCGCGCTCGAGCTCGTCGAGGCGCTCTCTCGACTCTTTCGTCTTCTCCTTCTCGAGCGCGCGCTTCTCGATCTCGAGCGACATGATCCGCCGATCGACCTCGTCGATCTCTGTGGGGACGGAATCGATCTCGGTCCGCAGCCGGGCGGCGGCCTCGTCGATCAAGTCGATCGCCTTGTCCGGCAGGAACCGGTCGGAGATGTACCGGTGGGAGAGGCGCGCCGCCGCGACGAGCGCGCCGTCGGTGATGCGGACGCCGTGGTGGACTTCGTAGCGCTCCTGGAGGCCGCGCAGGATCGCGATCGTGTCCTCGACCGTCGGCTCGTCCACGTACACCGGCTGGAACCGGCGCTCGAGCGCCGCGTCCTTCTCGATGTACTTCTGGTATTCGGCGAGCGTCGTCGCGCCGATCGCGCGCAACTCCCCGCGGGCGAGCGCGGGCTTCAGCATGTTGGAGGCGTCCATGGCGCCTTCCGCGGCGCCGGCGCCGACGAGCGTGTGCAGCTCGTCGATGAAGAGGACGACGGTCCCCTGCGCCTCCTCGATCTCCTTCAGGACGGCCTTCAGCCGGTCCTCGAACTCGCCGCGGTATTTCGCGCCGGCGATCATCGAGCCCAGGTCGAGCGCCACGACCCGCTTGTTCTTCAGGCCCTCGGGGACGTCTCCCATGTGGATGCGCCGCGCGAGCCCTTCGACGATGGCGGTCTTGCCGACGCCCGGCTCGCCGATCAGGACCGGATTGTTCTTCGTGCGGCGCGAGAGGACCTGGATCACGCGGCGGATCTCCTCGTCGCGCCCGATGACCGGATCGATCTTGCCGCGGCGCGCGAGGTCCGTGAGGTCGCGGGTGTATCGCTTTAACGCCTGGTACTTGTCCTCCGGATTGGGGTCCGTGATCCGCGAAGAACCGCGTCCTTCGTGGCGCCGCGAGCGGAGAGGCGCTTAGCGGTCGCCGCCGCGGCCAGCTCGGTGAGAGCGAGCAGGAAGTGCTCGGTCGAGACGTACTCGTCCCCGAACTCGCGGGCGACTTCGAATGCCCGATCGAAGACGCGGTTCAGCTCGGGCGAGACGGTCGCGTCGGCGGACGCGCCGGTGACCTTGGGCCGCTTGTCCAGGTCGGCCTCGACCTCGCGGGTGAGGGCCGCCGGATCGACGCCCAGCTTCTGGAGGATCGGAACGACGACGCCCTCGTCCTGCGAGAGGAGGGCGAGCAGAAGGTGGTCGGGCGAGAGCTCCGCGTTGCCCCGCGCGCGCGCGTCGCGTTGCGCCTCCTGGACCGCTTCC
>QHVV01000143.1 GCA_003222385.1 Acidobacteriota bacterium | reverse complement strand
AGCTCGCCCGACTTGATCATCTGGTCGAGCTCGCCTGAGCTTGCCATCAACTCATTCTCCAACAAGCCGGGCGGTAGAATCGTGGTCTTCCCCAGGCAGCCGTTCCTGCCGCGCCGTGGTGGCTATAGCTCAGCAGGCAGAGCACCAGATTGTGGATCTGGGTGTCGCGGGTTCAAATCCCGCTAGCCACCCTTTTTCTGGTCAATTTCCCGCGGGAGCCGGCACTCGCGCCTTTGAATTGCCCGGATTTGCCGCGGGAGCCGGCACTCGCGCGTTCGGCAAGATAGCGCGGAAGTCCATCAGGCGCCCGCTCGCTAGTTTTGGGCCGCCGCGTTCACTGCACCCACCATCAGAGCCGCGGCCTCGTGATCCGATATCCGCTCTCCGGCCAACCGCCGCCACGTCCAGAAGTCAATGGCCAGCGCGACGGCCGCGCGCACACCTTTTGCCTGGCGGCCCCGCGGCGCGAACCCGGAGGCGAGGGCGTTGGCGAGATAGGCGAGTTGCTGGTCCATGCGAATCCTCATTACTGCGTCAAAGGCCGGCATGACCAGGCGATCTCGCTGCAGGTTCTCAATTGTTCGGGCATTCTTCCGGTACCAGCGGTAAAGCGGTCCCAGGACCGCGCGCAGACGCTCGTCCGGATCGGCGATTGCGAGCGCGGCAGACGGATCTGGCGGTGCATTCCTTTCCATCCAATGTTGTCCACACGCATCGAACAGTTCGGTTTCGTTCGGAAAGTGGGTGTAGACGGTGAGCCGCTGGACGCCGGCACGGCGTGCGATCTCTGCCACGGTCGTTCGTGCCGGCCCCACCTCCTCGTGGAGGGCTGACGTAGCTTCCACGATTCGTCGGCGGGTCGCAGCCTGCCTTTCCGCCCGGGCCTTCAACTCGTACTTCCGCATTTGACTTGACATGGCGTTCATCCATCGTATAACCTTTCGACCTCACTGAACGGCCTGTTTAGCGAAAAGGAGTTGGCAATGACAATGACCGCGGTTCGGATAGTGGGTCCTCGCGATGGCAAGCTTGGGCAATTAGGAGGTATCGGCGTTCGGTTCATGGTTGACGGCGCCGAGTCGGGCGGGGGTTTCTCGCTCGTGGAGCACCCCATGGAGCCGCGCGCCTTGGCAGCACCGATGCACCGGCATAGTCGCGAGGATGAGTACAGCTTTGTCCTCGAGGGGCGAGTCGGCGCCGACCTTGGCGGCGAGATCGTTTACGGCGAGGTGGGCGACCTGATCTTCAAGCCGCGTGGCCAGTGGCACACGTTTTGGAATGCAGGTGATGTGCCCGCCCGTATTCTCGAGATCATCTCGCCTGCCGGCTTCGAGAAGTTCTTCGACAAGGTCACCGATCTGGCGGGTCGCGGTGAGCTTGACTCGGCCAGGATGGCGACGCTGGCGGCCGAGTACGGAACCGAAGTCGACCTGAACAGCGTCCCGGGACTGGTGGCAGCCCACGGGGTCACGTTTGCCATGGCGCCGCAGGAATAGCGACTCAAGCGGGCCGTGCGCGCCCGCTTGGGCGCGCGCGGCGTTGAGGAAAGTCGCGATTCGGGCTTGACATTGACCCGGGGTCAAGGTTCGAGCATTTGTCGCGTGAAGGCACCGACAACGCACCCGACAGGCACCGCAGTTTCTGTGAACGGCCTGCGCAAGGCGTACGGGGGGAAGGTCGTGCTCGACAGCGTCGACCTCACCATCCGCGAGGGCGAGGTCTTCGCATTGCTCGGGCCGAACGGCGCGGGCAAGACCACCATCGTGCGGATCCTGTCCACCCTGATCCCGCCGGACGCCGGCACGGCCGGTGTCATGGGGCACGACCTGCTCGCCGAGGCCGGTGCGGTGCGCGCCGTGATCGGGGTCACCGGGCAGTTCTCCGCGGTCGACAACCTGCTGACCGGCGAGGAGAACATGCTCCTCATCGGCCGCCTCCTGCATCTCCCGGCGGCCGAGCGGCGGGCGAGGACTGCCCGGCTGTTGGAGCGCTTCGAACTCGGCGAGGCGGCGAGGCAGACCCCGGCCACTTATTCGGGCGGCATGAAGCGCCGTCTCGACATCGCGATGACCCTGATGGGCCGACCACGACTGATCTTTCTCGATGAACCCACTACCGGGCTGGACCCTCGCAGCCGTCAGACCATGTGGCAGCAGATCCGCGACCTCGTCGCCGAGGGCGTCACCATCCTTCTGACCACCCAGTACCTGGAGGAGGCGGATCAGCTCGCCGACCGCATCGCCCTGCTGGACCGAGGCCGCATTGTCGCCGAGGGCACGCCGGAGGAGCTGAAACGGCGCATCCCCGGCGCGCACATCCGGCTGCGTTTCGCCGACCTCGCCTCGCTCGACGCGGCAGCCCGAGCTCTGGGCGCGAGCATGGACGACGGCGAGGAGCTGGAGCTGCGGGTCCCTTACGAGGGCGGTGTGCGATCGCTGCGCGAGGTGCTCGCTCGCCTGGGCGACGACATTCCGGTGGAAGACCTGTCCGTCCAAACGCCGGACCTAGACGACGTGTTCTTCGCTCTGACCGGTAACCCTTCGAAGGAGTAGAGGCAGATGACCGCAGTTAACGCGCTAACCATCGCCGCCCACGACTCCGCGACAATGCTCGGGCGCGAGCTCAAGCACACCCTCCGGTTGTTCAGGTTGCTGTTCATCGGCGCGATCCTGGTCCCGGTCGTGATGCTGCTGTTGTTCGACTACATCCTCGGCGGTGCGATCGGCCACGGGCTCGGTGACACGGCGCAAGGCATGCCGTACGTCGACTTCCTGGTGCCCGGCATCCTGATGATGACGGTGGCGGCGGGCTCCGCGGCCACGGCGATCAACGTGTCCACCGATATGACCGGGGGCATCGTCGACCGGTTCCGCACGATGGCGGTCAGCCGCGGCGCGCTGCTGGCCGGGCATGTTGGGGGGAGCGTCCTGCGCGCCCTCGTAACCACGACCGTCGTCACCGGGGTGGCGCTGCTGGTCGGCTTTCGGCCCAAGGCCTCGGCCCGGGATTGGTTGGGTGTCATAGGCATCGTCGCCGCTTTCTCCTTCGCCCTGGCGTGGTTGTCGGCCGCCCTCGGAATGGTCGCCAAGAGCGCTGCCGGCGCCAATGGCGCGACTCTGCCGATCCAATTCCTGCTTCCTTTTCTGTCGAGCACCTTCGTACCGGCCAGCACGATGCCCGCCGGCGTGCGTTGGTTCGCAGAGCACCAGCCGTTCACTCCGGTGGTGGAGTCCCTGCGCGCGCTGCTGGCGGGCGCGCCCATCGGCAACACGGCCTACCTGGCCCTGGCCTGGTGCGCGGTGATCGCGCTGGCCGGCTACCTGTGGGCTCAAGCCGCGTTTCGCCGCGCGGCCCGTTGACAGGATAGGGTCTCGCATGATCACCATCGGCCAGCTGGCGGCCTATGCGGGGGTGACGATCAAAGCCGTCCGGCATTACCACCGGCGTGGCCTGCTCGAGGAGCCGCCGCGTGACTCGTCAGGCTACCGGCGCTACAGCGCCCAGCAGGCCGTCGACCTGGTCAAGATCAAAACGCTCGCCGAAGCCGGCGTGCCGCTGGGCCGCATCAAGGAGCTGCTCGCCGCCACCCCCGACCGATTCGCCGCGGCGATCACCGAAATCGACCGCCACCTACAGGAACGGGCCAAGGAACTCCGCCGCACCCGCGAGCGCATCGGCCGCCTCAGCGCGGGCGACCGGCTGTTCGTCTCTGCAGAGGTCGCCGACTACCTTGACCGGCTGAACGAGCTCGGCGTAAGCCAGCGCTCGGTAAAGCTGGAGCGCGACCTCTGGATCCTGCTGCAGTCAGCCTCGCCCAAGGAAGCCGCCATCTGGCTCGCCGACAAGCGCGACGCGATGGGCGACCCAGAGTTCCGCGCCATCTACCTCAAGTACGACGCGGCGTTCGACTGGTCCCCGGACGACCCACGCCTCCACGCGTTGGCCGTTCGCGCTGAGCGGTGGATGGCCAAACGGCCCGGCAGCCTCACGGGCAGAGAACGGTCCGTCCAAGACCCAGCCATCGCCCAGCTGGTCGCGGCCTCGGCCGGCGCGTCGTCGCCGGCCTGGGACCGGCTCACTGAGATCGCCAAGGAGCGCAAGGCGGAAAGTACGCCAGGCACCGGCATCCGCACCGCCGGCCGCTCCTCCAAGAGTTAGATCTTGGGCCGGGTCGCGCCCGGGACCCTGGAGTCATGCGACCAACTTTGCCCGTAAGGCGCTGTCCATCGAGTGGGATGCGACCACCCGGGCCCGAATGGCAGCAGGGATCGCAGGACACTCAGCCAAACTTGCAGTCAAGGGTGACCTGTTCCGAACGGTCTGACGAGGAAGGCCGCGGACGCCATCGAAGTTGGAGGAACGGTCAGATGTCGGAGTCTCACAAGGGATCGATTCTCGCGGGAGCGGGTGGCATCGGATTCGGCCTGCTGACCGTGATCGCCATCGTGGTCGGAGGTGCGCCGGGTGGCGACTATGTCGAGGCGGACGTCGCGAGGTACGTCGGGATCGCGCACTTCCCGACCGTGGTCGTGACGGCGTACCTGGCGCTGCTGGGTGTCGTCGGTCTCATCTGTTTGCTTGCTTACTTGCGCGAGATGATCGGGGCCCAGGCCGACCGCTCGCTTACCGCCAGCATCTTCTGGGGCATAGGTCTGGCTTCTGCGGCATCGTTTGGGGTGGGTTGGGGCCTGGTCAGCGGGATCGCGCTCGCCGCGGCCGAGGGCGGCGGCGGGGCAACGGTGCCGCGTCCGGTGACCTACGTTCTCTCGGACACCATGCTGAACGTTGTCTTCGGCTCGGGTGGAGTCCTACTCGGTTTTGCGCTGATCGCCCTCATGCTCGGCTCGCGCGGCAGCCTGCCGAACTGGGTGCGCTGGCTGACCCTGGTCGCGGGCGTGCTCGCGCTGACCACCCCGTTTTACTTCTCGGCGCCGGCGCTTCCCCTATGGGGGATCGTCGTCGGCGTCTGGCTTGTGCTGGCGCGCCGCCGCCCAGCAGGGGCTGCGGCCGCCCAGAGGGCGGCCTGACACGACAATCCCGCCCACCGGTCCAATGTGTCCCCTAGTTTGAACGCGCTCATGAAAGCTGTCGTCTACGACAGGTACGGGCCGCCCGACGTCCTGCGACTCGCGGACGTTGAGCGGCCGGTACCCAAAGAGGACGAAGTCCTCGTCCAGGTCCACGCCACGACGGTCAACCGGTTGGACGTCCACACGCGTGAGGCCAACCGCCGCGGCGGCCTAGGAGTCTCACTTCTCAGCCGCCTGGTCTCAGGAGTCCGGAGGCCGAGGCAGAGGATTCTCGGCAGCGAGTTTGCCGGAGAGGTCGCGGCTGTCGGGGCGGGCGTGAGCGAGTTCGCGGTCGGTGACCGCGCCTTTGGCAATAGCGGTCTTCGGTTCGGTGCGCATGCGGAATTCATGTGCATTCGCGAGGGCGCCCGAATCGCGCACATGCCGGCCGGCATTGGCTTCGAGGAGGCTGCGCCGGTCAGTGACGGAGGGCTCAACGCATTGACGTGTCTGAGGCAGGCGGACCTCCGGGAGGGCCGCACGATTCTCATCTACGGCGCATCCGGTGCCATCGGCACCGCTGGAGTGCAGCTGGCCAGGCACTTTGGCGCCGACATCACCGCGGTGTGCAGCACCAAGAACCTGGAGCTCGTGAAATCGCTCGGAGCCGATAGGGTGATCGACTACACGCGGGAAGATTTCGCCAGGACCGGCCAAACGTACGACGTCATTTTCGACGCGGTCGGCAAGCTGTCGTTCACACGCTGCAGAGCCTCAAT
>QHVV01000231.1:2494-3646 GCA_003222385.1 Acidobacteriota bacterium | reverse complement strand
GAGTCGTTGAGCAAGCTGCCGGCGGCCTTCAGCAAGGACGGCACCATCACCGCCGGCAACGCCTCGCAGATCTCGGACGGCGCGGCCGCGGTCGTCGTCATGTCCAGGGAGCGCGCGCAGAAGATGGGCATCGAGCCGCTGGTCGAGATCGTCGCCCACGGCATGAGCGCCGACCGCTACGCGTGGCTGCACACGGTGCCCGCGCTGGCGCTCAGCAACGCGCTGAAGAAGGCGGGGCTCGACGTTGACGACCTCGAGCTGGTTGAGATCAACGAGGCGTTCGCGGCCGTCGCGCTGAACGTGACGCGCATGCTCGCGCTCGACGAGGAAAGCGTCAACGTCAACGGCGGCGCCGTCGCGCTCGGCCATCCGATCGGCGCCAGCGGCGCCCGGCTGGTCCTGACCGTCGCCAACGAGCTCAAGCGCCGCGGCTTGCGCACTGGTGCGGCCGCGCTGTGCGGCGGCGGCGGCCAGGGCGACGCTCTGATCGTCCGCCGCCCGCTCCAGTGAGCGAACGCAAGCAAGTCCCCTACGGTTCCTGGGCCTCACCGATCACGCCCGACCTTCTGCTCACACGCACCGTGCACATGCGCAACCAGATGGTGCGGTGGGATGGGGAGGACCTCTACTGGTCTGAGCTGCGTCCGGACGAGGCGGGACGGATCGTCGTCTGCCATCGCGACGAAGACGGGGCCATCAGCGATTTCACGCCCCAGGGCTTCAACGCGCGCAGCCGTGTGCATGAGTATGGCGGCGGGCATTACGCGGTCAGGCACGGGACCGTTTTCTTCACCAACTTCAAAGACCAGCGCCTGTACCGGCAGGAGCGCGGTGGCGCGCCCCGAGCGATCACACCCGAAGCAGACATCCGGCACGCGGACATGGTCATCGACGAACCGCGCAATCGCGTCATCGCCGTCCGTGAGGACCACACGACCGGCGCGCGGGAAGCTGTCAACACGATCGTCGCCCTCGACGCCCTTGGCCAGCGCGAGCCCACCTCCATCGCCTTCGGCAACGACTTCTACTCCTCGCCGAAGCTGAGCCCCGATGGCGCGCGCCTCGCCTGGCAGACCTGGAACCACCCCAACATGCCCTGGGACGGCAGCGAGATCTGGGTCGGCGAGCTGGACCGCGATGGCAACGTCACCT
>QHVV01000231.1:1302-2461 GCA_003222385.1 Acidobacteriota bacterium | reverse complement strand
CGGGTGAGCTGTATTTCGTTTCCGATCGCAACGACTGGTGGAACATCTACCGCGCGCGCGGCGAGGGCGATGAGCCGGTCTGCCGGCGCGCCGCTGAATTCGGCGCGCCTCAGTGGGTGTTCGGCCAGCGCTTCTACGACTTCAGCGGTCCGGACGAGATCGTGTGCATTTATTCGGACCCGGGCGGCGCCAAGCTCGGCCGGATCGACCTCAACTCCGGCCACCTGCGTCCCATCGAGCTGCTGTACACGACGCTCGCCAGCGTCCAGGTTTCGGGGAACAAGGCGGCGATGTACGCGGGCTCCTCGACGCTCGCCGAGCGCTTGCTGATGATCGACCTCGACACGCTCGCGCAGGAGGTCGTGAAGGTGGCGAACCCGGCGCACATCGAGCCCGGCTACTTCAGCGTCCCGAAACCCATCGAGTTCCCCACCGAGCACGGCCTGACGGCGCATGCCTCTTACTACCCGCCGCGAAACCATGGATACGAAGCGCCGGCGGGGGAGAAGCCGCCGCTGGTGGTGCGCTGCCACGGTGGGCCCACCGCCAGCGGAGGTCCGGTTTACCCCTTCGAAATCCAGTACTGGACGAGCCGGGGGCTGGCGGTGGTCGATGTGAACTACGGCGGGTCGTCAGGTTATGGGCGGGCCTACCGGCAGCGTCTGAACGGCAACTGGGGCGTGGTCGACGTCGATGACTGCATCAACGCCGCGCGGTACCTGGTCGAGAAGGGATTGGCCGACCCGGACAGGGTTTCGATCACAGGAGGCTCGGCGGGTGGTTACACCGTCCTGCTCTCGCTGACCAAGCGCGATTTCTACAACGCGGGCGCGAGCCATTACGGAATCGGCGACCTGGAGCTGTTCGCCCAGGAGACCCACAAGTTTGAGTCCCATTACGGCGAGACGATGGTGGGGCCATATCCCGAACGCGCCGACGTGTATCGGGACCGGTCGGCGATCCACTTCGCCGACAACATGCGCTGTCCGGTGATCCTCTTTCAAGGCGCCGAGGACAAGATCGTGCCTCCGGACCAGGCGGAGACATTCGTGGAGGCGTGCCAGAAACAGAATCTGCCCTACGCATACGTGCTCTTCGAGGGCGAACAGCACGGTTTCCGGCAGGAGAAGAACATCAGGCGCTCCATCGAGGGCGAGCT
>QHVV01000231.1:0-1182 GCA_003222385.1 Acidobacteriota bacterium | reverse complement strand
ATTCCGCCACGCCGACCTCCGACACAATACCGCCCCCACCGCCAATCAATTCGTACCTTGACGTGGACCGGTGGCTGAATAGAATCGGCGGGTTCGGTACCCCCGTCGGCAATTGCTGGGAGGAGTGTCCATGATCCGCCGCCTGCTCTTGCTTTTGTTCGCTGTGCTGCTGTCCAGTCTTGCGTTCGCGGCGCCGGTTTCGGCCGGCGGCAACGGAGCCATCACGTCGACGACAAACATGCACGGCCCGTTTCCGTCCTTCCACGTTGACCCCACGTGTGGTTCTCCGAGTGGCACTCTCTCGGGATCGGGCAACGCAGTCTTCCACACCACGATCAACAAGGCGGGAGACTTCTGGCTGACGAGCACGCAGGAGGCATGGTTCACGGTCGTGCCCGACGATTCGTCGTTACCCAATTTCGCCGGCCACTTCGCCACCTGGTTCGGCATCAGCGATAACAATAGGAACAGCGTGACTCACGACATTCTCAACGCGAGGGCGACAGCGACCGACGGATCCGGCGCGACCGTCACGATCCACGCGGTCGATCACTTCAGCGTGAGCGCGAGCGGAAAAGTCAACATGTTCATGGCCTGCCACTAGACCGCCCAAACCTCATGGGGCCCGGCTGGGCACCGGGCCCCATCTTCGATTCCAGGCAGTATTTTTGTTCGCAGGGCTTACCGAATCCGTGCGGGTGGCCTAAAGTTCAGGTTTCGTGGGACAGGAAGGCCCGCACCAGAACGGCTCGCGACCCAAAGGCGAAAGCAAGCCGGAGACCAACGGACACCAGCACGTAGGCGGGTATCGCCTGCTGCGCGAGCTGGACACCGACAGTCTCGGCTCCGTCTATGAGGCGGAGCATCCACGCCTTCATCGCAGGGTTGCGCTGCGAACGATCGGCACCGGCGTCGCGCGCGATGTGAGCTTCTCGCGGCGGTTCCTGCTCGAGCTGCGGGCGTACACGGCACTCGAGCATGAGGCGATCCCGCGTCTTTACGAGCTCGCGTACGAAGGCGAATCGCCGTATCTGGTCACCGAGCTGGTCGACGGCGTCACTCTCGTCAGCTTGCTCGCCGATGGCCAGCGCTACGAGCCGGATGGCATCGTCGCCCTGCTGCGTCCGATCGCAAGCGCTCTCGACTACGCGCACTCGCGCGCCACTGTCCACCGCGACGTCA
>QHVV01000030.1 GCA_003222385.1 Acidobacteriota bacterium | reverse complement strand
AAACGGGTTTTCTCAGCGCGAGAGATCGGTCCGCTCTGTCCCTCGTCCCGAATGTTCGGGATTCCGTTTTTTGGGGTTCGTATCATCCGCCGGCGGATCTGGATGACAGGCCGATCTGACCCCGGCGGAAAGGACCCGCGCGGCTGCGACCGAGGAAGCCCTCGGTCGCAGTGGCGGGCTTACTGCGTCGCTTTGAAGGGAGCCTCCAGCCCGAAGGAATCGACTTCGATCGTCGTCGCCGCGCCGTACACGCCGGAGACGTCCGAAGCGGGAGAGCAGGCGCCCTCCTCTCCGTTACCGGAAACGACTCGCAGGGAGTGCGGGCTGATGATCTGAGCATCGGTCGGGTAGTACAGCGTCGGACCGACGCGCGTGCCTTCCGCGAACGTCGAGTAGTGGGAGACGTAGCGGGTCCCGGTGCAATCGGTCGTCAGATAGTGGACGTAGATCGCGCGGGAATCGAAGACACCGGATCCGGGGTGAACGTAGAAGGTCACCCAGGTGCCGTTGATTTCCCGGGCGACCAGGTTCTCCGAGAGCGAGTAGCCGACGAACTTGCCGTGCTTGTCGACGACGCGGAAAACGTGCGGGTCGCCATGTCCCGACGAATTCCCGTTGTCGGCGCGGGCGAGGTTCGCCGGAGCGAGAAGCGCGAGGGCGGCGACGAGAAGCGTTGCCGACTTGCACATTCCGTTGACGGATCGGGGATGAGAATTCATTTCGTTCCGACCTTTCGTGTCGGCGGCCCTCGCTCCGATACACCCGTCCGCCGCGAGACGGTTGCACCCTTCTGCTTCTTTTGTCTTGGAGAAATCACGGTAGCAGTTGAACTGCTCAAAAAAAATTGGACTGTGGTCGTAGGAGGTTGGTCGGGAAAGCCAGAGAAAGAGCGACGTTCCTTCTGCAGAGGACCCGGCGGGGCGGTCAAAAGTCGATTCGGTCCGGTTGAACAGGCGAGGTGGTCCCCGGATTGCAAGGCCCGGCCTGGAGGGAATTCAATGCACCAGATCCTTCTCGTCGAGGACGATGACCTTCTCCGGGAAGGTTTGAGGCAGGTCCTCGAAGAGGACGACTGCCGCGTCCAGACAGCGGTGGAGGGGGCCGAGGCGCTGGACCTTCTCCGGACGACAGGCGTGTCGCCCTGCGTCGTGCTCCTCGACCTCATGATGCCCGGCATGAACGGCTGGGACTTCCTGCGGCTTCTCGGCGCGCATCCGGTGCTCTCGAAGATTCCGATCATCGTCACCTCCGCGTACCCTTTTTCCGAAAAAGAGGTGGTGCCGGGCGTCGTCCTCCACAAGCCTTTCTCGATCGCGCGCTTGAAGCAGGTGATCGAAACCGCGTGTCTCGGTCACGAACCCTCGTCCGAGACAGACGCGCGCCCCCACGTCTGATCCGGCGCCGTCCGTCCCCCCGCGGGGACAGGGCAGCCGCACCCCCGGCGTGTGGGCGATGCGTGGGGAAAGGTTTGTCTCCAAAACGGCGGGAATTTGCGCGAAGATCGTGACGGGGAAATGAACCGGCGGGTACTCGTCGTCGAGGACGATCCGGATCTTCTCGGGTCTCTCGCGTCGTTTCTGCAGGCCGAGGGATACAGCGTGGAATGCGCGCGGCATGGCCTGGAAGCGCTGGGACGCCTGCGGGGAGGTTCGCGGCCGGCGGTCATCCTCCTCGACCTGATGATGCCGATCATGACCGGCTGGGAGTTTCGCCACGCGCAGCGCCAGGACTCGGAGCTCTGCCGGATCCCGGTCGTGGTCGTTTCGGGAATGAACGACAGCTTCCGCCACGCGGCCTGGCTCGAAGCGGACGGCTACGTCCAGAAGCCCATCCCGGTCGAGACTCTGCTCGCGACCGTCCAGCGCTACTGCGACTGAGCCTCTCGTCAGCGGCGAGATCGGAACGCGATAATCGGGGCTTGAGCTCCGAGCTTCGTCGAGCGGCCGATCAGCTCCGCCGCGCTTCGCGCGTCACGGTTCTCACCGGCGCGGGCGTCTCCGCGGCGAGCGGCGTGCCGACCTTCCGCGGCGCCGATGGCCTCTGGTCGAACTTCCGCGTCGAGGAGCTTGCGACCCCCGAGGCGTTCGCGCGCGAGTGGCGCCGGCGGCTGGTCGCCGCGTGCCGACCCAACCGCGCCCACGAGGTGCTGGCCGCGTGGAGCCGCCGCTATCCGCGATTTGCGCTCATCACGCAGAACGTCGACGGGCTCCACGAGCGCGCCGGCACGCGAAACGCCGTGCAATTCCACGGATCGCTCTGGGACCTGCGCTGCGCGGAGAGCTGCGCGGGATCGCCCGAGCGCTGGCGCGATGAGACGGTCCCGTTCCCCTCGCTTCCGCCGTGCTGTCCTCACTGCGGCGGGCTCGCGCGGCCTGGAGTCGTATGGTTCGGGGAGCCGATCGAGCCAGCTGTGATGGAGCGTGCTGTCGCGGGTCTCGAGTGCGACGTCTGCGTCGTCGTCGGCACTTCAGCCGTCGTCTACCCCGCGGCGGGGCTGGCCGACGAAGCGCAGCGCCGTGGAGCGTTCACCATCGAGATCAACCCCGAGCCGACTCGACGCTTCGACCTGGCCATCGTCGGGAGGGCGGAGGAGGTGCTCGAGAAGCTGCAAATTGGGGACAGACTTATTTAGTCATCCCCGGTTTTCCTTTGGAACGCGCTAAATAAGTCTGTCCCCTTTTAGGAGCTCGCCGGGGCCTCCGGCGGCTTGGCGGGTGTTTCCGAGCCCTCGGGCAGGCGGTTGAGCTCGAGCCAGTACACCGGCAGAAGTCGCAGCCGCTGCAGGGTCTTCTCCGGGGAGTCGGATTTGGAAACGAAAGAGTTCGCGCCGTACTCGTATGCGCGTTGGACGTCTCTTTCCTCCTGAGAGCTGGTCACGATGATGACCGGAACTTTGCGCGTGGTTTCGTGGGCGCGCAACCGGCGCAGAACCTCGAAACCGTCGAGGACCGGTAGGTTGATGTCGAGCAGCACGAGATCGGGCGGAGGCCCGGAGGCGGCTCGCTCCAGCGCCGCCTCGCCGTTCGCGAATTCCTCGACCGAAACTTCCTGGCCGAATGCGCTTTCGAGCAGCCGGCGGATGACCCAGCGGTAGCTTCCGTCGTCCTCGATCAGGAGGACGCGACGCGCCCGCTCCGGTGCAGCTGAGGCATGAGGTCCTTCTCCGTGCACGCTGGCTCTCCTCGTCGAAAAGACTCTGAGAGAGCAAGAGCGATACCCGCGCGAATTGCTCAGTTCGCCGGGACTGTCCTCAACGCTGGACAGCCCCAAACGGCGTTAAGATCTGTTCGACCGATTTTTCGCCAATGAAGAAAGCCATGTGGGTGGGCGTGGCGATCGCGATCGCTGTGGCGGGCACCTGGGGTTACGGCGCGCTCGCTCGTCGCGAAGACGATACGGGACGCGCTGTCCGGCTCCTGGCCATCGCCGAGGAGCAGAGCCTCGCGCTGTCATTTTCGCGCAGCGGACGCCTGGTCAGCCCGGTCCCCGACGAAGGCGAGCCCGTTCGCGCCGGACAGGTCATCGCGCGCATCGAAGAGCCGGGGCTCGCCGAGGACGCTTCCGATTTCGAGCGCCAGATGGCGCAGACCCGCGCCCGCGAAAGCAGCCGGCGCGAAGACGTTTCGCGCCTCCAGGCGGAGCTCGCGCAGATCGCGAGCGAGGAAAAAAGGATGGCGCGGCTGGTGCGCGAGGGAATCGCTCCCGCCGCGGACCTCGAGAGCGTACAGCACCGACGCGACGGCACCGCCGCCGCCATCCGGGCGCGGGAAGCGGAAAAGGGTCAGATCCGCGCCGAGGAGGATGCGCTCCAGGCGCGCCTCGGAAAAGTGAAGCACTTCGAAAAGGAAGGCGCTCTCGTGGCTCACACGGGCGGCGTGGTGTTGACGCGCCATCATCGGATGGGCGAGTGGGTCGCGGCGGGCGACCCCATCGTCACCCTGCAGCTCGAGGCTCCGCGCCTGCGCGTCGAAGTGCCCGAAGAACGCCTCTCGGCGTTTTCCCTCGGCAAGAGCGTGGAGATCTGGCCGCAGGCTCGCCCGGACGCCCGCGCCCGCGCGAGGATCGTTTCCATTCGTCCGCGATCGGAGTTCGCCACCCGTCGCAACTGGGGACTCCAGAGCCGCGACCTCCGGACTTTTTCCGTCCGGCTCGCTCCGGAAGGCCTGCCCGTCGTCTCCGGCCAGACTTTCGTGGTCGAGACGGGCGCGCATTGACCTCGGGGCGACCCCCTTCCGTCGGGCGCCCGGCGCCGGAACGCTCGCCCAAATGACCGTCAGCCCGATCCAGGCGGAAAAGCTCACCCGAAAGTTCGGCGACACGATCGCGGACGACGCCGTCACGTTCGAAGTGCGGCAGGGGGAGATTTACGGCCTTCTCGGCCCGAACGGTGCCGGGAAAACCACGCTCGTCCGGATGCTGACGACCCTTCTGCACCCGACCTCCGGAACGGCGCGGGTCGCCGGCCACGACGTCGTGCGCGAGAAAGGGGACGTCCGCGCCTCCATCGGAACCGTGTCTCAGGCGGAGACGACGGACGAGAACCTGACCGTTCGGGAAAACCTCTCGGTGCAGGGAAAGATGTACGGCCTCTGGGGGCGCGACCTCTCCCAGCGGATCGAGCGCCGTCTCACGCAGGTCGGCCTCTGGGAGAAGAAAAACCAGCTCACGAAGACTCTCTCGGGCGGAATGCGCCGCCGGCTCGAGATCGCTCGCGGCGTCCTTCACTCGCCGCACATCCTTTTCTTAGACGAACCGACGACCGGGCTCGATCCGCAGAGTCGCCGCGCGGTCTGGGAAATGCTGGGAGAGCTCAAGTCCCGCGATGCCAGTCTCGCGATCGTCCTGACCACGCACGCCATGGACGAGGCGAACTACCTGTGTGATCGCGTCGCCATCATGGATCGGGGTCGCATTCTCTGCGAGGACGCTCCCGAGGCGTTGAAGCGGAGCCTCCCGACCGGGGAGCACGTCGAGATCGAGACGGACCGGGAGATCGAGACACGCGATAAAGAATCGATCGTCGCGCTCGGAGCGGTGAACTGGCGGTCCCCGTCCCGGACCTCCGTCCAGTTCGAGGCTCGCCCGGGAGAGGGGATCGGAAGGCGCGCCGCGCAGCTCGTCGAGGAACGCGGATACGAGATCCGCCATCTCTCGATCTCGCCGGTCACGCTGGAAGACGTGTTCTTCGCTTACACCGGAAGGGCGCTCCGGGAAGAGACGGTGGGGTGAGCGGCGCGGTCGAAACGGCCGGTCGCGCGCGCGAAATCGGGGAACGGGCGACGACGGGGATCTCGCGCGGGCCGCGTCTCGCCTTGCTCGGAATCCTCGCCATCTGCCAGCGCGCCTATCTGACCCTCTGGCGCCAGCCGGTCCTGATCATTTCGACGATGCTCTTTCCTGTCATCTATCTCGCGGTTCTCGGCAACGCCCTCAACCGACAGCTCGAGAACGTGCCGATCGCGGTAGTCGACGAGGCGGGCAACTCTCTCGCCGCCGAGTGCCGGCGCGCCGTGCTCGCGCTCGAAAGCGGACGCAACCTCGTCGTCGCCGCGTTTCCGGCCGACCGCGAACAGGCGCTCGCCGACCTGCGAACCGGGAGATACCGGGCGGTCTGGGTGCTGCCGCACGGTCTCTCGGCGGCCGGCCCGGCGCCGGCTTTCATCGGGGACAACACCGATCGGTTTTCGTACTCGACGGTCGAGTCGGCGCTCTCCGACATCTGGACCGAGGCAACCGGCGTCCGCCGGTTCGCGACCGCGGAGACTCGCCTTGAGGCATATCCCTACCTCGATTACCTGACCTATCTGGGACCGGCGGTCGTCTGTCTGGCGATCTTCATGGGATCGATGGTCGCCGGAGGGTTGCAGGTGATCGAGGATCGAATGTACGGCTATCACGAGGGCTATCTCGTGACGCCGGTCTCCACCGGCGCGATCGTGACCGGTCACATGCTCGCCGGAACCCTCGTCGCCGGTCTGGCCGGCTCTTTCGTCTTGCTCGCGATCATGCTGTTCACGCCGCTCCCGATGACGACGCCAGAGGCGCTGGGCGGCGGGCTCGTGACGGTGTTCCTGACCGCGCTCGCGATCACCGGTCTCTGGTTCCTGCTTTTTTCCCGCGCGCGCAAGACGAGCGCGCTGCGCGGCATGTTCGGAATCATCAACGTGCTCGTGTTCTTTCCGTCGGGCGCCCTGTATCCCGTCGAGTCGTATCCGAAGTGGCTGAAGGTGGTTTCTGACGTCGACCCGCTGACCTACGGCGTCTCGGCGCTGCGCGACCTGCTGCTTCGCGGCGCCCCGCTGAAGAGCTGCTATTCGGAGTGGCTCGTTCTTCTGACCTTCTCGCTCGTCTGCGGCGTGCTGACCCAGGTCCTTTTTCGGAGAGAGGTTTAGGCGGGGTCAGGTCTCCACTTGCCACATTGAGGGTCAGGTCTCCACTTGCCACATTGAAAGAGCAAGTGGAGTAGACCGCGACCGATTCAAGATCCCGCGTGCGCGGCCCGGATGATCTCCGTCAAAACGCTCGACACGCCGTTCAAGACGAACTGGATCCCGATCACGGCGGTGATGAGGCCCATGATCTTCGAAACGATGCGCTGACCGGTCTCGCCGATGCGGGAGACGATCGCGGGCGCGGCGAGCAGGATCGCAAACGTCAGGACGATGTTCACGGCGATTGCCGTCCCGAGCGCCATGCGGCGCCCCGCGTCCTGGGCCTGCCCCACCAGGACCATGACCGCCGAGATCGCACCCGGCCCGGCAATCACGGGAATCCCGAGCGGGACGATCGACGGATCGGCGCTCTCGGCGTCGTCCTGCGGCACGTGTCTCTCGTGATCCTGCACTTCCCGGATCGACATCAGCGTGAAGAGGATCCCGCCTGCGATCTGGAACGCCGGGACGGTGATTCCGAAGAAAGAGAAGATCGCGCCGCCGGCGGCGGCGAAGACAGCGAGTACGACGGCAGCCGTCAGGCAGGCGCGGAAGGCGGCGCGGCGGCGGTCGCGCGATCCGAGGGTGAGCGCCACAAAGATCGGCGCCGCCGAAATCGGGTTGATCACCGAAAAGAGGGACGAAAACGCGAGAACCGCGAACTGCACCTCGCGCGACGAGAACATGCGTCAGGTCTTCACTTTGCGCATCAACGTGGCAAGTGGAGACCTGACCCCGTTTATCCCGACCGCAACTGGTTCTCGAAATCCTCGGGATGCGCAGCCCGGGCCCGCGCCTCCTCCGTTTCCACGAGGCCTTCCCGCGCGATCTTCGCCAGGGACTCCTCGAGCGTGATCGAGCCCTGCTTCTTCGTCAGCACGATTTCCTGGTGAAGGTGCTGGAGCGCGTTCTTGCGGATGTGCTGGCGGGCGCCGTAGCTCACGAAGAGAAGCTCCGCCGCCGCCACTCTTCCGCCGCCTTTTTTGGGGAGGAGCGTCTGCGTGAGCACTGCGGCGAGCGCCATCGCGAGCTCCTGGCGGATCGTGTTTTGTCTTTCCGACGGAAAGGAGTCCGCGACCCGGGAGACCGCGGACGCGACGTCGGTGGTGTGGACGGTGGAGAAAACGAGGTGTCCGGTCTCGGCCGCGGAGAGCGCGATCCGCATGGTTTCGGGGTCGCGCATCTCGCCGACGACGAGCACGTCCGGCGCCTGACGCACTGCCGCGCGCAGGGCGGAGGGGAAATCGGGCGCGTCCACGCCGATCTCGATCTGTTCGACCAGGCTCGACCGGTGCGGGTGCTCGTACTCGACCGGATCCTCGATCGTCACGATGTGGCGGGAGTCGCGGCGGTTGATCTCTTCGACGAGCGCGGCGAGCGTCGTGGTCTTGCCCGAGCCGGTCGGCCCTCCGACGAGCACGAGCCCGCGCGGAAGCCGGGTGAGCGCCTCCGCCCCCGGCGGCAGTCCGAGCGAGGCGAGCCTCGGCGGCTCGCTCGGCAGCGCGCGGATCGCAGCGGCGGCACGTCCCCGTTCGCGATGCAGGTTGATTCGAAAACGGCCCAGGCCGCGGACTTTGTAAGACACGTCGGCGACGGACTCCTTCGCGTAGCGCGCGCGGGCGCGGGAAGACAGGACCGGCAGCACCGCTTCGTCGACCTCGTCGCCCGCGAGCGGCGCGTGGGGGAGCGGCGTGATTTTTCCGTCCACGCGGAGCGACGGAGGAGCGCCGGCGACTAAGAGCAGGTCGCTTCCCGAGCGCTCGACGAGATTCCGGAGCCAGCCGTCCAGGCGGGCGGAGCTCGCGGCGTCCGATTCCGATCCCGGCGGGCGCTCGGAGTTGAGCTCCCGGATGAGCTGGTTCAGGTCCTCGACTTCGTCCATGGGGTGATTATTACGAAACCTCCGGCCCGATCGTCAGCCGGAATCCGAGGGGCGGCCGAAAGCGTACTCTCGACGGGATGAAACCGGACCGCGCGACCACAATTGTCGCAGCCTGCCTCGCCACGGTCGCGGCGGCGGGGCTTCTCTTCGCGGGCGAAAAAAAGAACGGATCACCGTTCGCAGCCGCGGCGCCCGGCCCCGGCGGAGCGTCGAACCTCGCCCTGGCTGCCGGCCTGTCCTTCACCGACGATTCGTCGGCCGCCTTCCCGATCCGAGGCGAGAACCTCTCGGACGGGAAAATCGCCTCCGATCGACCGACCGCGATCTTTTTCGGGACCTCGCATTGCTGGAACACGAACCGGGAGGCGGAGCGGTTCGTGTCTCTCTACCGGAAGCATCGCGACGAAGCCCGGTTCCTCGTCGTCGATCTCGAGAACGCCTCGCCGGACCAGCGCGAGCTCGTCGCGCGTTTCTATCGCGGCGCCATCCCGACCGTCGCTTTCCTCGACCCGAAGGGCAACATCGTCTACGACCGCGCCGGCGAGACCGCGCGGGAGCGGGGGGACGCCTCGGAGCTCGAGAAGATCCTCCGAACCGCGAACAGTCGATAGTCCCGTTCCCTGCATTCGTCCGGCATCCTGGTCGAGTTCGGCTGCGACCTTGGTCGGGGTGATCCTCCGCCGCGGCGCTCGATAGGATTGGAGCCCGGACGGTCAGCAAACCACTCAAAAAGGAGAGCTCCATGTCGATCCGAACGCGTTCTTTCTGGGCGATCGTGTCTTTCGTGTGCTCCGGCGGGGTCTCGCTTGCGCAATCGAAGATCGAGAACTGGCCGGCTCCGGCTTCGTGGAGCCCTTCTTCACGCGTGGTTTCGAAGGGAGAGGTTTCGCCGTCGGCGGCCGACGCGGTCGAGACGGTCCCGACGCCGCCGCTGTACTTCGTCGGTCTGAATCCGTGCCGGCTGGCCGATACGCGGGGAAACGGGTTCAGCGGTCCGTACGGCCCACCCGCTTTGACGCAGGGCGTTCCGCGTAATTTCGTTCTGACCGGGCAGTGCGGGATCAGCGCGACTGCGCAGGCGGTTTCGTTGAACGTGACGGTCACGAACACGCAGGGGCCCGGGTTCATCCTGATTTATCCGCAGGGGGGCGCACAGCCCACCGTCTCGACGTTGAACTACGTCGCCGGCCAGACGATCGCGAACGCGGCGGTCGTTCCGCTCGGCGCAGGCGGCGGGATCACGGTCATCGCCGGCGTGTCGGGCACCGATTTGATCCTGGACACGAACGGGGATTACCCGGCGGGAGTCGTCACGAGTCTGAGCGGTCTTTCCGGCGACGTGACGCTCGCGGCGGGATCCAACGTCACCATCACTCCCTCGGGGCAAACGCTGACCGTGGCGGCGACCGGAGGACCCGGGGGCGTGTTACCGGTCGGCAGCGCCAACCAGACGCTGCGGAACAATGGAACGGGTTGGGCGGCGAGCAGCGCTCTTACGAATGACGGGACCGACGTCGGGCTCACGGGCAAGCTCGTCCTTCCGTCAGACGCGCGAGTCTCGGCAGGAGCGAACCAGGTGCTGAGGGCGAACCTCGGGGACAACAACACGTTCCTGGGGGTGTTCGCGGGCAACGCGATTACGCCGGGTGTCGTCAACACGGGCCTCGGCTTCAACGCTCTCCGGAATACGAACAATTTGAGCGGCGGCAACGTGGCCGTCGGAGGAGCAGCTCTCATCAACAACACAAGCGGGCACAACAACGTCGGCGTCGGATCGACCGCGCTCGAGAACGTCATGACCGGAAGCGGCAACATCGCAATCGGCAGCAGCACAGGGTCGACGATCGTGACTGGGAGCAACAACATCTACATCGGCAGTTCCGGCTCCGCCGACGAGTCCGGACAGATCCGAATCGGAACCGTCGCGAACATCACGAGCGGGACCGTGATCGTGGGGATCAGCGGATTCACCAGCGTCGGAGGTGCACCGGTCGTGGTCAACGCGGCGGGTCGGCTAGGGACCACGACGTCGTCCCGTCGTTTCAAGGACGACATCCGGGACATCGCTGCCCAGAGCGACGGCCTGATGAAACTGAGACCGGTCGCTTTCCGGTACAAGCCGGAGATCGACCCGATCGGGTTCAAAGAATACGGCCTGGTCGCGGAAGAGGTGGCGCAGGTCTATCCGGAGATGGTCATCAACGACGACCAGGGTCGGCCCGAGACGATCCGGTATCAGCTCCTGGATCCTCTGCTCTTGAACGAGCTCCAGAGGCAGCATCGCAGCATCGAAGCGCAAGAAGCCGAAATCGAAAGACTCAAGGCGGACCTCGCGAGGCTCGAAGCCCGGCTCGAAGGAAAAGCCCTGGAGGAACCGTAGAAACGGAAGACTGACGACCTAGCCGACCAATCCGTCTTCCAGGCTCCAGTTCGTGTGCGGGACTTTGTTCTCGAAGATCCACGCTTTGAAGAGTCGCCCGTACGTCGTCGGCTTCCAGTTGTAGAAGGGGACGGCCGTGAAGTAGTGGTGCTCGAGGTGGTACGCGGAGTAGAGGTACCAGAAGTCCCACCACCTCGAAGGGCGGATGATGCTGCCCCACTTCGCCGGATCTTCCGGAACGATCGCGTAGTGCTGCCCGAGGCGGTTCAACGCGAAGGCGATGGGAAAGACCAGGAAATACGGCACGAGGTAGACGCGCGCGAGCACTCCCCAGCCGCCCAGCAGGAAGATCACCGCCATGACGGCGAGGTGGAACGCGATCGTGCCGCGGCGCTCCCACGCGATCCGCCGCTGGAGAGCCGGTGGATAGGTCGCGGTCTCGCGCCTCGCCGCGCGGAAATAGATCGGGAAGAGCGCGGGCGTGAAGTAGAGCAGCTTGTACCAGGCCTTGTTGATTCTGGGGGACAGGTAGTGCCGCTTCGGATCGGCCTCCGAATCGCCGAGCTCGGCGTGATGGGTCAGATGCCAGCGGGTGAACTGCAGCGACGAGATCCCCGAGGGAACGGCATAGAGGATCGCAAGGGCGCGTTCGGCCGCCGGCCGCGGACCGTTGAAGACGGCGCGGTGAACGACCTCGTGCAGGAGGACGGTGAAGTTGAAGATCGTCCATCCGGCCACCAGGGCCGCCGGAATCCAGATCCACGGTTGCGGAAACATCCAAGAGGCCCCCGACGCGACTCCGAGGATCAGGAACTGCCGGGCGGCGATCGCGAGGTGCCGCGCGGGGTTCTTGCGGTGGAGCTCCTTCAGGACGTCGCGCGGGATCTCCTTCGCCAGGCGGTGACGCAGCTCCCGGGTGACTTTGGCCCAGTGGTGCTCGCCGCCGGCCGGCGGGTACTCCTCCGGACGCGGGGAAGCGGGAGCGGGGGAAGGGGCGGCGGCGCTCATGGTTCGATCCGTGTGAAAACCTCGGAGAGGCGTCTTCTATTCTGCCGCAAACGTCAAAGTCCCAGGAAAACGCGGGCGATCGCGAAGTAGATGAATAGGCCGGTCGCGTCCACGAGGGTCGCGATCAGCGGGGCGGACATCACGGTCGGGTCGATCCGGAAGAGAGTCGCGAGCATCGGAATCGTGGCTCCCACGGCGTTCGCCCACGTGCAGATGACGAGGATGCTGACGCCCACGGTCATGGCCAGCGCGGTGTGCGAGCCCCAGAGGAGCGCCCGCCCGAACCCGACGACGCCGAGCAGGAGGCCGAGCACCAGGCCGCTCCCCGCCTCGCGCGCGAAGACACGGCCGAAGTCGCGCAGCCGGATCTCGCCGACGGCGAGACCGCGGACAATTGTGGTCACGGTCTGCGAGCCGGAGTTCCCTCCGGTCCCGATGAGCAGGGGAATGAAGAACGAGAGGGCGACGACCTTCGCGAGCTCGTCCTGGAAGTGGCGCAGGACGGTGCCCGTCAGCGTCTCGGTCGCGAAGAGCAGCAGCAGCCAGTTGAAGCGCAGCCGGACGTTGCGGATCGGGCTCGTCGCGAAGTAGCCCTGCATCACTTCCTCTTTCGCGCCGACGCCGCCCATGTGAAGGACGTCTTCCGTGACCTCCTCGTTCAGGACGTCGATGACGTCGTCCACCGTCACGATCCCGAGAGGGCGGTTCTCGTCGTCCACTACCGGGATCGCGAAAACGTCGTACTTCGAGACGAGGTTCGCGACCTCTTCCTGCGGCGTATCCGCCCGAACCGACGCGAAGCGGCGGTCCATCAGGTCCGCGACTCTTTTTTCGGGCGGAGCCAGAAAGAGCTTTCTCAGCGATACCGCGCCGACGAGGTGGCCTTCCGCGTCGACGGCGTAGATCGTCTGGATCGTCTCGACCTCCGGGTCGATCTTCTTCAAGTGCTCGAGCGTCTCCGCGACGGTCCACTCCGGCCGGATCTTCGCGAACTTCTCGGACATGAGGCGGCCGGCCGTGCGCGGGGCGAATCGCAGAAGCCGCTCTTCGCGAGGAGCGCCTCGCGCAGCCGCTGAGAAACGTGCTCGAGGAGGAAGGTGACCTCGTCGCCCGGGACGCGGTCGAGCTGCGGGCCGAGCTTTTCGGGTGAAGCCTGGTGGAGGATCTGCCGCAGCGCCTCGCCTTTCAGCTCCGAGAGGACGGCCGCTCCTTTTTCGGGAGGGAGGGCCTCGAAGAGCACCAATCGGTCTTCGCGCGGGAGGTCTTCGAGAAGCTCCGCGAGGTCGGCCGGATGGAGCTCCGACACGGCGGCGGCCAGGTCCGGAGAGTTCTCGCGGATGAGCTCTTCGATGTCGGGAGCGATCGTCTTGGCCAGGGACATTGCGTCTATTGTGACATCGGGGTCACGCACCAAAAAAAAGCCCCGAGCGCTCTCGGGGCTTTCGTTTCCGGTTCGGAGAAACTACTTCTTCGCGGCGGGCTCCATCGAGGCGACCTCGATCGACATCTTTTCCTTGTCCGCCTTCCCCTTTACCGTCACTTCCTGTCCGGCCATCTTCGCCGCCTCCTCCTGGTTGGAGAGGACCCAGACCTGCTTGTCGGACGGCGTATAGAGCGCGTACTTGGCGCCGTGCTCCTTCACGCACTTCGCCGCGCACTTGGCGTGGTCGGCGTTGGCGCCTTTGGCTCCGCAGCCCGTATCAGTGACGACGCCGGTCCAGGAACCTTCCATCATGTCGCCGGCGAAGGCGAAGGACGCGAGGCTGACGACCAGAGCGGCCAAGAGAACGCGAGAAACGACTTTCTTCATGCTGTCTCCTTCATTCGGATCCCGGGAAGATCCGGGCCTCCGCATCCTAATACGGGTAAAGATGACGTTCGGATGAATCCGTCCGCGTTCGATGACCTGCGTTCTCTATATCGAGCCGCGCTCGCGGCGGTCGAACCGGGCCGCGCGGTCGGCGCGGCGCTGGCCGATCCGATCGTGTCAAAACGACTCGCGAGCGCCCGACGAATCGGGCTTTTCGCGGTCGGGAAGGCGGCCGCCGGGATGTTCGCGGCCGCGTGGAAGCCGGGCCGGACCTCGCTCGTCGTGCTCCCGCGAGGTTATCCGCGGCCTCGCCGGCCGGGCGTCTCGGTCCTCTTCTCCGCGCACCCGGAGCCCGATTCCTCGAGCATGCGGGCGGCGCGCGCCGCGCTCGATTTCTTTTCGGGATTCGGGCGGGAAGACCTGATCCTCTGCCTCGTCTCCGGAGGAGCTTCGTCGCTCCTCTGTCTGCCGCGTCCGGGAGTGACGCTCGGTCGAAAGAAGCGGGCCGTCGCGCGGCTCGTCCGCGCGGGAGCTCCAATCGACCGTGTCAATCGGTTGCGAACGTCTCTCTCGGCCGTCAAGGGAGGGAAGCTCGGACGGTCGACGGCCGCTGGACTGATCACCCTCGTCCTCTCCGACGTCCCGGGGGACCGCCCCGCTCTCGTCGGCTCGGGGCCGACCATTCGCCGTCGGCGCGGCGACCTGACCCGCGTGGTCGCGTCGAATCGAATCGGGCTGGAAGGCGCTCTTCGGAAGGCTCGCCGACTCCGGCTCCGGCCGCGCCTTCTGTCGCGCCGGCTCGACGGCGAAGCGCGGTTGGCCGGCCGGAGGCTCGCGACCGAGACGGCGCGGCTCCATCGCGGTGAAGCGGTCCTCGCGGGGGGCGAGACGACGGTCTCGCTCGGGCGCAAACCCGGAAAGGGCGGACGGAACCTCGAGGTGGCGCTCGCGGCCGCGACGGTGCTCGACGGGATCCCGGATGTCGCGGTCCTCGCGGCCGGTTCGGATGGAAAGGATGGATCGTCGCGCGCGGCGGGCGCTCTGGTCGACGGCCGCACGATCGGCCGGGCGCGCAATCGCGGCCTGGACGCCGCCGAGGCGCTCTCGCGGCACGACACGGAGGCCTTCTTCGTCCGGGTCGGCGGACTCTTCGTCACCGGTTTGACCGGAACAAACGTCTGCGACTGGGCGTTCGGGGTGCGCGTATTTGAACATGTCGCGGGAACAGGCCCGAAGAACCTGCACCCGCCGCAGTCCAGAACGGTGAGACGTGAGAAGTAAGACGAAAAAGAGTTTGGCGGCGGGGATCGCGCTCGCGTTGGCGAGCCTGGCACTGCGTGCGCAAAAGGGTCCCGCGCGTCCGCTTCGATACCGGATCGAGGTCGCGGGGTCGTCGGTGCGGTGGGAGCTACCCGCGAGCTTCCGGCCGATTCGCGGGATCGTACCGCTCTTCCACGGTTTCGTCGAAGCGGATCCTCTGCCCTCGGGCGCCTGGGACGTTCGCAGCCGGATCGTCGTGCCGGCGGCCGGCATGCGTACCGGGAGTCTGATCCGGGACCGGACCCTTCGCGAAAAGGTCCTGGAGACTGAACGTTTTCCCGAGATCGTCTTCGAGCTCCGCCGTTTCACCGGCGACCTCTCGAGCTTTCGTCCCGGAGAAACGTTCTCGGTCCAGGTCGCGGGCGATCTGACCGTCCACGGGAAGACGGCGCCGGTGCAGCTGCCCGTGGACGTGTCGGTCTTCCCGAAGGCGGTGGTGATTCGCGGATCGTTTCCGGTTCACTGGAAGAAATACGGGCTCCAGGACCCGTCTTTCCCGGTGGTGGCGCGCGTGAAGGAGCCGATGCAGGTCGATTTCCGCCTTCGTGCCGTGCCGGTCGAATGAAACGTCCCTGTCCCGGGCGGCCGATATAATCGCGGGTTCCGCATGAGAGGCACGACGCGCCGCAGGGACCTCGCCGCTCTGGAGCGCTTCACGGAGGAGCCGAACCGTTACGGCGCCTACCGGATCGCGCTCGGGTTTCCGAACTCCTACGAGATCGGAATGTCGAACCTCGGATTCCAGTGGGTCTACCGGCTCTTCAACCGGGTGCCCGACGTCGTCTGCGAGCGATTCTTCTCCGAGGAGGATGAGCCGGCGTCGACCTTCGAGACGGCAACGCCGCTGTCCGAGTTCGGCCTGATCGCGTGGTCGCTCTCCTGGGAGATGGACGTCGTCAACATCCTGCGGACCCTGCGTGCGGCCGGCATCCCGCTGTCCCGCGAGGCGCGGGACGAGCGCCATCCGGTGCTCCTGGTCGGCGGCGACATCGCCCGGATGAATCCGGCGGTCCTGGTCCCGTTCGTGGACGCTTTCGCGCTCGGCGACGGCGAGCGGCTGGTGCCGGGAATCGCGGATCTCGCGAAGCGCGGGCTCGACCGCGACTCCTTCCTGCGAGAGCTCGCCGCGCTGCCCGGCTTCTTCGTGCCGGCGCTGCACGGGCCGCGCGCGGAAGGCGCGGAGAGCTCGAAAGTCGTGATCCAGCAGCCGATGTCGCGCAAGGAGATCCGGCCGGATTTCGAAGTGCCCCACTCGACGATCCTGACGCCCTCGACCGAGCTCGCCGACAAGCTCCTGATCGAGATCTCTCGGGGCTGCACCGAGATGTGCCGCTTCTGCTGGGCCGCATATGCCATGGCGCCCGTCAAGCAGTATCCGGCGTCTTCGATCCTCGACGCCGCCCGAGCGGCGCGGCCTCTGACCGACCGGACCGGCCTGATCGCCACGGCGGTCTGCGACCACCCCCAGATCATCGAGATCCTGGAGGGGCTGGCCGCGCTCGGATACCACATCGCCCTTTCGTCGATCAAGATCGACGCGATCGAGGCTCCGATCCTCGAAGTCCTCTCCCGCCAGGGCGAGCGCGCGCTCGCGATCGCGCCGGAAGCCGGCAACGAGCGGCTCCGGCGCCATGTGAACAAGAAGGTCTCCGACGCGATGCTGCGCGAGAAGGCGCGGCTGGTGTTCGCGCACGGGTTCACGCGCCTGAAGCTGTACCTCCAGGTCGGGCTTCCCTCCGAGACCGACGACGACGTCCACGACATCGTGCGGACGGTCGCGGACCTGCACGAGATCGCGGTCGCGGAAGGGCGGCGTTTCGGCCGCGTCGCGGAGCTCGTCCCGTCCGTGAACCCTTTCATCCCGAAGCCCCACACGCCGTACGAGGACGAGTCCCTGGCCGACGACGCGTCGCTCAAGGAGAAGCTCGCCTACCTGCAGCGCGAGCTCGCGCGCATCGGCAACGTCGTCTTCCGCGGCATGCCGGTGGGGGAAGCTGTCTGGGAGGCCTACCTCGCGAAGGCGGACGAGTCCGCGGCGGACATTCTCGAAGAAGCGGCGGCGGGAACGCCGGTGCGGCGGTTGCTCAAGACCCACCGCGGCCGGATCGACGCCGTGGTGCGTCCGGAGGTCGCGGCGGGCGCCGCGGCTCCGGCGCCCTGGTCATTCATCTCCAAGAGATGAAGGACCGGAAATCCAGGACCAACCACCCAAGAAACTTCGTCGGTCTCGTCCTCCTCCTCGGTCCTCTCGCCGCAGCCACCGCGCTCGACTTCCCCCCCCTCCGGCCTCCGGCGTCGATGTTCCGCGCGCACCGCGATCGGTTCCTCGCCAGGCTGCCGCCGAACTCGATCGCGATCCTGCGCGCCGCGCCGGACCGCATGATGTCGAACGACGTCGAGTACCTCTATCGGCAGGATTCCGACTTCTGGTACGTCAGCGGCATCGAGGAGCGCGAGGCGATCCTCGTTTTCCGCCCCAACGCTTCGGACGGCCGGCGCTACGTGGTCTTCGTCCGGCCACACGATCTCCACGCCGAAGCGTACGAGGGACCGCGCATCGGCCCGCAGGAGGCGGCATCCGCCTACGGCGCGGACGCGGCGTTTTCCACGGAGGAGTTCCGAGAGCATCTGGTCCGCTCGGATCCGGGCTCTCGCGCGTTCTCCGGCTACCTGGCCGGCGCCGAGAAGGTCTATCTCTCCGACGGGGGAGACGGGAAGTGGGCGGAAGAGCTGCGCGAAGCAATGGCCTCCCGGTCGGACGACGCCGCGCCGCCGACGGTCGTCGACGCGCGTGCGCTCCTTCACGAGCTGCGGGTCGTCAAGGACGCCGACGAGATCGCTCTCATCCGCCGCGCGACCGAGATCACGGGGCGAGGGCACGTCCTGGCGATGAAAGCGGCAGCGCCGGGCCGATACGAGTTCGAGGTCCAGCAGGCGCTGGACGGGTACTGCGCGCAGAACGGCGTGCGCCGCATGGCGTACCCCTCGATCGTGGCATCCGGCCCGAATTCCGTCTTCCTGCACTGGGACGCGAACGACCGCGAGATCCGGGACGGCGACGTCGTCCTGAACGACTCGGGAGCTGAATACGGCGACTATGCGACCGACATCACGCGGACCTATCCGGCGAACGGCCGCTTCAGCCGGGAGCAGCGCGCGATCTACGACGTCGTGCTGGCTGCGCAGAAGGCCGCGATGGCGGAGATCAGGCCCGGCGCTCCGCACGCGCGGGTCGGGACGGCGGCCGCGCGCGTCCAGACGCAGGGGCTCGTCCGGCTCGGCCTCCTGTCCGGCGATCCCGACAAGATCGTGCGCGACGACGCGCAGCGCGTCTTCACGAAACACCCCGTATCGCACTGGGTCGGGCTCGACGTTCACGATCCCGGCAGCTACACCGTCGGGACCGCCTCCCGGCCGCTCGAGCCCGGCATGGTGTTCACCGTCGAGCCGGGCATCTACATCGGAGCGAACGCGCCCGGCGTCGATCGGAAGTGGTGGAACATCGGCGTCCGCATCGAGGACACCGTGCTCGTCACGAAGGACGGCTACGAGTGCCTGTCGTGTTTCATTCCGCGCGAGGCCGCCGAGGTCGAGAAGACCGTCCGGGCGGGTCAGCCGAAGTCCTAGGTCTCGGGACTCCCGTTTCGCGGCGTCAGGATCGAGATGCTCTGGTCTCCGACCCGGCAGGTGACCGGCGTTTCCAGGACGCAGTCGCCGTCCAGCTGGACCTCGATCGGATAGCTCTCGAGCGATCGAATGGTCGCGCACTTGCCGGCGACGGAGCGCGCGAGACCGCTTTCGAGGTGACCTGATTGGCCGACCTGAATCTGGCGGAAGAGCGAGAAGAACTTCCAGCGGTCCCGTTCCGAGAAGAGGATGACCTCCACCTCGTCCGAGTCGAGACGCGCGCGCGGCGCGATCACCCAGTCCCCCCCATACAGGCGCGCGTGGGAGACGACCGCGAACGTGGCTTCGTAGGTCTCGCCGTCGATCGTCACCTCCAGGTGCGGGAATTCGTACCGCAGGAATTCCGGGCCGGCCGTGAAGAAGATCCCGGTTCGGCCGAACCAGCGCTTCAGGAAAAGGCTCATGTTTCTCATGATCCGCGCGTCCAGGCCGACGCCGGCCCACAGAAGGAACGGCCGCTCGTTCGCGTAGAGAATCCGAACGGGGCGCGGCTCTCCGTCCAAGAGGAGCCGGGCGGCCGACTCAAGCGCCAGCGGGATCGAGAGCTCGCGGGCGAGCACGTTCGACGTTCCGCCCGGCAGGACGCCGAGCGGCACATCCGAGCCCACGAGCCCGCCCGCGACTTCAGAGATGGTCCCGTCGCCGCCGCAGACCGCGACCACGTCGAGACCCCCCGAAGGCAGGAGAGAACGGACGATCTCGGTCGCATGACCCGGCGCGGTCGTCGGCGCGTTTTCGAGCTCGAGCCCTTGGGCCCGCATTCTCTGGATCAGCGCGAGCATCTGAGCCGCGAGATCGCGCTGGCCGGCAGTCGGGTTGTAGATCAGGACGCCGCGCTTCATTTTTTGGCTGACAGATCCGGAGTCAGAAAAGCGATCCCTCTTTCCGGGGAGGGAGGATCCCGAGATGTCGATACGCCTGCGCGGAGGCGATCCGGCCGCGCGGCGTGCGCTGGAGGAATCCGGCCTGGAGGAGGTACGGCTCGTACAGGTCTTCGAGGGTTCCCCTGTCCTCGCCGAGCGAGGCGGCGATCGAGTTGATGCCGACCGGCCCGCCGCCGAATTTCTCGATGATGGTCGCGAGGATCCGCCGGTCGAGCTCGTCGAACCCGTGCTCGTCCACCTCCAACCGTGACAGTGCCTCCCGCGCCGTCGGAAGGTCGATCCGGCCCTTGCCCGCGACCTCGGCGAAGTCGCGGAGCCGCCGGAGCAGCCGATTGGCAATACGCGGCGTGCCCCGGCTCCGGCCGCCGATCTCCCGCGCCGCCTCCGGCGTGATGGAGATGCCGAGGATTTTCGCCGAGCGCTCGACGATCTTCGCGAGCGACTCCACGTCGTAGAAGTCGAGACGCAGCGCGATTCCGAAACGCCCGTGCAGCGGCTGAGAGAGGAGGCCCGGGCGCGTCGTGGCGCCCACGAGGGTGAACGGCGGCAGGTCGAGCTTCATCGTGCGGGCCATCGGGCCTTCGCCGATCATCACGTCGAGGCGAAAGTCCTCCATCGCCGGATACAGGATTTCCTCCACGGCCGGGCTCAGACGGTGGATCTCGTCTAAGAAGAGCACGTCGCGCGGCTGCAGGTTGGTCAGGATCCCCGCGAGATCGCCGGCCCGCGTGATCATGGGTCCGGAGGTGATGCGGAGGCCGGTCCCCAGCTCGTGCGCGATGATGTACGCGAGCGTCGTCTTGCCGAGGCCGGGGGGACCGGTCAGCAGGACGTGGTCGAGCGGATCCCCCCTTCCGCGCGCGGCCGTCAGGAAGACGTCGAGGTTCTCGCGCACCTTGGTCTGCCCGATGTACTCCGAAAGGATTTTCGGGCGCAGCGTGGGTTCGACGGCGACGTCGTCCGCGAGCGCCGTACCGGAGAGGATTTCCTTCTCGTCCACCATGTCGTCGAACTTCAAATTAGCACGCGCGGATCTAACCTCCGGTGAGCTTCTTCAAGGCGAGCTTCAGGTAATCGCCGAAGTCCTTCGGCGCGCCCGCGCGTCCGATCCCATCCACCGCGCGCTCGGCATCGCCCTTCCGATAGCCCAGGTTCACCAGAGCCGAGACGACGTCTTCGGTCGCAACGGCCGCGGGTCGCACGGCGCTCGGCTCGCCCGCGAACTTCGAAGCCTTCTCCGCGAGCTCCAAGACCATGCGCTCCGCCGTCTTCTTCCCCACGCCCGGAACGGCCATGAGCCGCCGGACGTCCGAGCCGCGGAGCGCTTCGACGAGGTCGGTCGGAGGGATTCCGGAGAGGACCGTCAGCGCCACGCGGGGGCCGATCCCGGCAACGTCGATGAGCATCAGGAAGAGAGAACGCTCGCGCTCGGTCAGGAAACCGTAGAGGGCGAGAGCGTCCTCCCGCACGTGGGTGTGGATCCAGAGGGAAGCCGGACTTTCCGCTTCCGGCAGCTCGTAGAACGTGGAGAGCGGGATCTGGACGAGGTAACCGACGCCGCCGACGTCCAAGATCACGTGATCCGTCGCCTTCGACGCGAGACGCCCGACGAGGCGGCCGATCACAGATGAGAGTCTAAGGTGCCTACCCCCGTCTCGTCTTCTGCTGCGCCGGCAGGAAGGAGTTCAAGAGCTCCTCGTTGATCTCGATCTTGCGATCCGCGCGCATCTGGGCCACGACCGCGCGGATCAACCGCTCCGCCTCCTTCCCGCGGAGCGTATCGGTGAGCTGCGCCTTCTGCGTGGCGAAAGCCGAGGGGTTTCCCTCCGCGCGCGTGAGCACCCGGAAGAGAACGAATCCCGACGGCACCGGGACCGGCGACCCCGCCTGCCCCGAAGGCGTCTTGAAGACTTCTTCGAGAAGGCGCGGGGCGGCGCCCAGGTCGGGCACCGGACCCTCTGGTCCGAACTCCGGAGTCGTCTTCACCTCGGTCTCGTAGCGCTTGGCGAGATCGGCGAGCGAGGTGCCGGACCCGAGCTCTTTCGCGGCCGGCGCGAGCTTCTCCAACGCGTCCTTCTGCCGTCTCTCCGACTTCCAGTCCTCCACGACGGTCGCCCGGACTTCGGCAAGCGGCTGGATGCCGGCCGGACGCTCGGCGAGAGGCCGGACGAAAGCCGGGCCGCGGGGAGTCGAGATCGGCTTCGTCGAGACTTCGCCGACCTTGAGCGACCACGCTTCCTTCGAGAAGTCAGCGTTCGCGCCGATTCCCGCGATCGGGCCGCTCTTGGAGAACCAATCGGTCGTGTTGTAGGTCACGACGTCGCTCTGGAGCTTGCGAAGCTCCTCGTCCGACTTCGTCTTGAGCGCTCGGACCTTGCCCGCGAGCTCGCGGGCCATCCGGTCCGTCTCGGCCGTCGCCTTGCGCTCCGCGAGCTCACCCGAAATGCCGGAGCGAACGTCTTCGAGGCTCTTCGTGCCCGCGGCGGTCTTCGCGGTCAGCTTGATGACGTGGTATCCGTAACTCGTTTTCACCGGTCCGCGGATCTCACCCGGCTTCATGTCGAAGGCGGCCTTCTCGAATTCCGGAACCATCTGGCCGCGGCCGAAGGGAGGGAGCTGGCCGCCGTTCTCCTTGCCGTTCGGGTCGTCGGTGTTTTCGGTCGCGAGCTTCGCGAAGTCCTCTCCGGCCTTCGCGCGCGCGGCGAGCGCCTCGGCTTTCGCCCTGGCCTTCGCGTCGGCTTCCGGTCCGCCTTTCGGATCGACCGAGACGAGGATGTGGGAAGCGTTCACCTGCTCGGGGACCACGAAAGTCGCTTTCTTCGCCTCGTACTCGGCGCGAACCTCGGCGTCGGAGACCGGCATCTTCGCCCGGACCTTCAGCTTGTCGACGAGGAGATAGTTCGCGCGCCGCTGTTCGGGGGAGCGATATCGCTCACGGTTCTTTTCGTAGTAGGCCTTGAGGTCGGCTTCCGACGGCTCGAGCGCGCCCTCCATCCGGCTCGACGGAACCAGGATGTACTCGATCGTGGCCTTGTCGTTCTTCGCCGAGAATTCTTTCCGGACGTCGGCCTCCGGGACGGCGACGCTCGCCTTGACGAGCGCTCCGTATTTTTCGACGAGCAGGTCCTCGCGAACCCCTTCCTCGAAGGTCTCCGGGTACATGCCCGCCAGCCGCAGGCGTTCGCTGTAGCGCTGGGCTCCGATGAACTGGCCGTTCTCCTGGAAGTACGAGAGGGAGGCGATCGCGCGGGCGAGCTCGTCGTCGGAGACCGTCAGCTTGAGGCGCCGGGCCGCCTCCAGTCGCAGTTTCCGCTCGATCATGCCGTCCAAGACCTGCCGCGGCAGGTCGAGGGCTCGCGCGAGGTCCGGAGAAAAGCTGCCTTTGTAGAGTTCGCGGTACTTCTGGACCTGATTCTGGTAGACCCGGTCGAACTCGACCGCCGAGACCTGATCGCCGCCGACCTTCGCGACGACCTGGCTCGAGGCGTTTCCGCCCCAGTTCGAGCCGGAAAAGAAAACGAAACCGAGGACGAAAACGATGATCACGGCGAACAGCGTCCACTTCAGCTGGTGGAAGCTGGCGCGCATGGTTTTGAGCATTCGAGGCTCCTTTTCGGAGCCGGCGACTATAACAGGGCGTCCGGCGAGTGTGCTATAAACAGACAGGGTAAGTCTCGCCAATCACGAAAGTTATGCGGAGACGGAAGCTCGTAGGAGCGGACCTCGACTGGTTCATCATCCCGATACGAAGGATCACGACGTGGGGCATCGTGATCGTGGTCGTCGCGGCTGGAAGCGTCCTGGGATATCGCGCGTACGTCAAGGCCCGCCCGTCGGCGGAGGACCGCGCGCGCACCGAGATCGAAAGCGCGACCGGACTCTTGAACAAAGCCACCCGGATCGCCGGGACCGTGCGACCCGGCTCGAACATCGCGCGGGCCCGCAACTTCCTTCAGGACGCGCATAACTCGATGGGCGACTCCCGGTTCGAGGAGGCATTTCGCCTGGCGGTCGAGTCCGAGTCGTACTCCCGCCGGGTCATCGGCGGGTGGGGAGCGGACGAGAACGGCGACGCGTCCTTCATCTTCGTCGAAGGCGACGTGGCGCTGCAGAGGGCCGGCCGGTCGACGTTCGAGTCGGCGCGGCAGAGACAGCCCCTCTTCGACGGCGACTTCATCCGGACCGGCCACAACGGCTCGGCGGAGATCATGTTCACGGATGGAACACTGTTCACGATCCGACCGGGCTCACTCTTCGAGGTCCGGCGGCCGAGCGCATCCGAGGCGAGCGGCAGCGAGGTGAAGATGGTCTCGGGCGCGGTCAACGTGTACACGTCCGCGTCGCCGTCGACCATCACGACCGACGACGCAACCGCCGCCGTCGACAAGGATTCGCGCGTTTCGGTCGACGTCGCCCAGGGAGAGAAGACCGAGGTGACGACCTACCGCGGAAAAACGACGGTCTCGACGGGACTCAACACGGTCGTTCTGGAAGGCCGCCAGAGGGTGATCGCCGCGGCCCGCACCGGTGTCCTTTCCCCGCGCGTGGCGCTGCCGGAGGCGCCGCTCCCGCTCCTGCCCGCGGACAACCGGACGTTCGACGTCGTGACCGCGGGGGACGTGGAGCTCAAGTGGTCGCGCGTGCCCGAAGCGGCCCGTTACCGTATCCAGATCTCGCGCTCCCGCCTGTTCGTACCCGACGCCAACGAGGTGGATCTCGACGATCGAACCGGGCTCTCGACGCGCGTCAAGGTGTCGAGGGAGGGTTCTTACTTCTGGCGGCTCGCCGCAATCGAGAAGAGCGGCATTTCCTCCGACTGGAGCCCGGTCCGCCGCTTCCGGATGCTCGAAGAGCCGGCCCACACCGGCGCGAGCGACACGAGTCCGCCGGAGCTGTCGGTTCTCCCTCCGCAGCAGATGGGAAACCTGTTCCTGATCTTCGGAAAGACCGAGAAGGGCGCGGTCGTCACCGTCAACGCCGAGCCGGCCGACGTCGCGGTCGACGGGAGCTTCAAGAAGACCATCACGATCGAGCGTGATGGTTACTCGATCCTCGTGATCAAAGCGGTCGACGGCGCCGGCAACGAGACGATCCGCCGCATGCGCGTGTTCGTGGAAACGCTTTAGAGCTTCGAGGAGGCTTCTTGGCCTGGAGATCCCTGTTCTCGCTGTTCTCGAACGATCTTGCGGTCGATCTCGGCACCGCGAACACGCTCATCTTCGCCCGCGGCAAAGGAATCATCGTCCGCGAGCCCTCGATCGTCGCCGTCAACAACCACACGAACCGGGTCGAGGCGGTCGGCACCGAGGCCAAGGAAATGCTGGGACGCACGCCCGGGAACATCGTCGCCATCCGCCCCATGAAGGACGGCGTGATCGCGGACTTCGAAGTCACCGAGAAGATGCTCGATCACTTCATCAAGAAGGCGCACGGGCGGTCGCTCTTCGTCCGGCCGCGCATCGTGATTTCGGTGCCCTCCGGGATCACGCAGGTCGAGAAGCGCGCGGTGCAGGACTCGGCCTTGAGGGCGGGCGCCTCCGAGGTCTTCATCATCGAGCAGGCGATGGCGGCCGCGATCGGCGCCGGCCTTCCGATCACCGAGCCCGCCGGGAACATGATCGTCGACATCGGCGGGGGCACGACAGACGTCGCCGTGATCTCGCTCGCGGGGATCGTCTACAGCCGCTCGGTCCGAATCGCTTCGAACGAGATGGACGAGGCGATCATTCAGTACGTCAAGCGCAAGTACAACCTGTTGATCGGGGAGCGCACCGCCGAGCAGGTCAAGATCGAGATCGGTTCGGCCTATCCGCTCGACGAGCCGCTGACCATGGAGGTGAAGGGCCGAGACCTCGTGGAAGGCGTGCCCAAGACGCTCCTCCTGACGGACGAGGAGGTCCGGGAGGCTCTCGCCGAGGTCGTCGCGGCGATCGTCGAAACCGTTCGGGTCGCTCTCGAACGGACACCGCCCGAGCTTTCGGCGGACATCATGGACGAAGGGATCATCATCACCGGAGGGGGCTCGCTGCTCCGCAACCTCGACCGGAGGCTGCGGGAGGAGACCGGACTTCCGATCTCGTATGCCGAAGATCCGCTGGCCTCGGTCGCCCTCGGAACCGGTGCGATGCTCACCGACATGAACCTGTTGCGGAAGATCTCGATCACGTAAGGCGGGGTACGCCGTGAGATTTCCGACCGCCCGCGCCGACGTCACTCACCGCCCCCGTCGGGCGGGGATGCTCCTCGCCTCGGTGCTCGTGCTCTGCGTGCTGGCGCTCTCGGCGCAGGCTCCGGCCCGCGGCCAGCGGGGCTCGGTCCTCCAGTCCTGGATGCTGACCGCGGCCGCGCCGCTCGCCCGCGCGGTCACGACGGTCTCCCGGGCGATTTCCGGAACTTCCTCGTCGGTCACGGACAACTTCACCGCGCGATCCGACCTCGCCCGCCTGCGGAGGGATGTCGAGAAGAAGGACGTGGAGCTCTTCCGGCTCCGAGCCGAAGTTCAACAGATGAGGGGCGAGCTCCGGTTGCGCGCCGCGGCGCCCTTCCTCCCGCTGGTCGTCGGCAGCGGCCCGGTGCTCCTGCTCGAGCGCCGAGCCGGCCTCCACAGCGCTCTGATCGGGGTCGGCACTTCTTCCGGAGTCGGCACCGGCGCTCCGCTCGCGGTACCGGAAGGGCTCGTCGGCCGCATCGTCACCGCGGGTCGGACGCTTTCGCGGGCGCAGCTCCTCCTCGACGCGTCCGCAGCGGCGGGAGCGCGGATCGTCCGGACCGGCGAGCTCGGAATCGTCCGCGGAGACGGCCGCGGCGCGCTGCGCTTGAACCACATCCCGGCGACGTCGCGGGTGCGGCCGGGCGACCTCGTCGAGTCGGCCGGCATCGACGGAATCTATCCGCGCGGCATCGCGATCGGGCGCGTCGCTTCGGTCTCCCACGGCGGCAATCTGTTCCTCGACATCGTCCTCGTCCCGACGGCGCCCTTTTCGCGGCTGACCGACGTGCTTGTGCTCGCGCCCTTTCCCGCGCGCGAGACGGGGGAAGGAACGAGTGCTTCGCGGTGAAAGTCGGGCGCATCGCCCTGCTGCTGGCGGGGGCGACGGCTCTCGAATTCTTCTTCGGCGCCACGAAGTACCGGGGAGCCTGGCCGGTCGACTGGCTCTTGATCGCGACCGCGGTCGTCGCCCGATCGGGAGGCTTCGGCCGAGCGGTCCTGACGGGGGCGGCGGCCGGCTTCTTCGAGGACGCGCTGACGGAGACCCTGCTGGGCCTGAACGCCTTCGCCAAAGCGGCGATCGGGTACCTGCTCGCGTTCGTGTCGGTGCGGGTCGTGCTCGGCGGAGCGCTCGCGGTCGGCGGGGTCATCGCCTTGACCTCGCTGGCGAACGACGCGATCGTCGCGGTTCTGCGGTCGCTTCTGCTCGGCTCTCCGATCGTCCTCGGAGCTCCCGAGGCGCTCTGGCGCGCCATCGCGACCGGCACGACCGCCGGCGCGCTCGAGGCAGCGTGGAGCTTCCCGTGGCGCGAATGGCGCGAACGTCGTCGCCTCCGGAGACGTCGGTGATCGATCGCGCATGCTGAAAGTCCGCGAGAACCGCCGCGAGCTCTCCTCGCGCATCGAGATCGCTCGGATGGCCGTGGGCGGCTCCTTCGCGGTGCTCGCGATCGCATACTGGTACGTCCAGATCGTCCAGGGCGGCCACTACTTCGACCTCTCCGAGAACAACCGGATCCGCTCGGTCAAGCTGACCGCGCCCCGAGGTTACGTGCTCGATCGCAAAGGATCCGTGCTCGTCGAAAACGAGCCGGCTTACTCGCTCCAGCTTTATCGCCGGGAATCGAAAAGCCTCGAGTCGTCGGTCGAGTTTGCGGTGCGCCTGCTCGGACTGCCCGAGGACCAGGTCCGCGCCCGGGTCGCCCGGGGCCGGCGATATCCCGAGTTCGTGCCGATCCCGATCGCCGAGAATCTGACGCTGGAGGAGGTCGCGGAAGTGGAAGCCCGCGCGCCGGAGCATCCCGAGTTCGCGGTCTCGATCTCGCAGCGCCGTCTCTACAAGCGCGGCGGCTCCGCCGCCCACGTTCTCGGGTACCTGGCCGAAGCGACGCCCGACCAGATCCGCGCTTCGGCGAACGAGTACCGGATGGGCGACTGGATGGGCCAGAAGGGGATCGAAAGCTCCTACGAAAAGCTCCTGAGCGGGACGAACGGAGAGAAGCGGGTGATCGTCGACTCGCACGCGCGGGAAATCGCCGAGGAGAGCCGGATCGAATCGCGGCCCGGACAGAACCTTTTCCTGACGCTCGACCGCGACCTGCAGGAGATCGCGGAGGAGTCGTTCGCGGACAAGGTCGGATCCGCGGTCGCGCTCGATCCGAAGACCGGCCAGATCCTGGCGCTCGTTTCCTCTCCCTCCTACGACCCGAACTGGTTCACCCGGCGGGTCACGTCCGAAGAGTGGTCCGGTCTGTTGAACGACGAGAACAAGCCTCTCCAGAACCGCGCGATCCAGAACATGTATTCGCCCGGCTCGGTTTTCAAGATCTTCCTGGCATACGGCGCGCTCGCGTTGAACGAGGTCGACCCGAACGCGCGGGTCTTTTGCCCGGGATATGCGACGTTCTACGGACGCACGTTCCACTGCCACCGCAAGGGAGGCCACGGCTGGGTGGATCTCCGCAACGCGATCAAGCTGTCGTGCGACGTCTACTTCTACAACCTCGGCCGGCGGCTGGGCGTCGATCGGATCTCGGAGATCGCCCACGCCTTCGGGTTCGGGGAGCCGACCGGGCTCGATCTCGCCCACGAGAAGGCGGGACTCGTCCCATCGGAGGAGTGGGCGCGGACGAAGCGCGGCGCGCGCTGGTACCCGAGCGAGACAATCTCCCTCGCGATCGGCCAGGGACCGCTGCTGATGACGCCTCTCCAGGTCGCACGCGCCGTCTCCGCCCTGATCGAAGGCGGCCGTCTGCCGACGCCACACCTCTTCCTTGCTTCGCAGGATCCGAAGACGGGCGTCCGGCTGCGCTACGACTCGCCCCCGAAGAAATCGCTCGCGATCGATCCCACGCGGCTCTCGATCGTGAAGAACGGAATGTGGGCGGTCGTCAACGAGCCGGGCGGGACCGCTTTCGGCTCCCGGGTCCCCGGGATCGAGGCGGGGGGCAAGACCGGGACGGTGCAGGTGGTCGGACGGGAGTCCGTCGTCCGCGCGGGGGCCGATCGCCATCTTCTCGAGGATCACGCGTGGTTCACGGCCTTCGCCCCGATCGACGATCCGAAGATCGTGGTGGTCGTGTTCGTCGAGCACGGCGGCCATGGCAGCGCGGCTGCGGCGCCCATCGCCCGCCGGCTCCTCGCCCGTTATTTCGGGATTCCGCTCCCGCCGGCCCCCGGCGAGCCCGGTTTCCAGCGGGCGTCTTCACGGCCGGCGACCGCGCCGCCCGCTCGGAAAGCGGTCTCTCCATGATGCGCCGCGTGTTTCCGATCCCGCGCCGGCTCGACCTGATCGTGCTCGGTTGCGGCATCTCGCTCGCCGTCCTCGGAATCCTGTTCGTCTCGTCGACGACCGAGGGAGGACGCTTCTCCGGCCTCGCCACCCGGCAGACCATCTGGGTCCTGGTCGGACTCGGCGCGATGTTCGCCGCGGTGCTCTTCGATTACCGGGTCCTGTTGAAGTTTTCGTTCGTCATTTATTGCGTGACCTTGATCCCCCTCGTCTACCTCCTCTTCTTCGGGCAGAGGATCGCGAACGTGAAGTCGTGGATCCGCGTCGGAAGCTTCCAGTTCCAGCCGGCCGAGCTCACGAAGGTCGCGACGGCGCTGCTCCTGGCCTACCTCTTCGAGAGCTCGGACGAGACACGGATGAAGCTCGCGACCGTCGCGAAGGTCGGCACGATCGTGATGATTCCGTTCCTGCTCGTTTTCCTGCAGCCCGACGCGGGCCTGGCCGCGACCTTCCTCCCGCTTCTCGGAATGGCGCTCTTCTTCGGCGGGCTGCCCGCGAGGGCCTGGATCGCGCTCGTGCTGGCGATCGCGCTCCTGGCGGGGATCGGCTGGTTCGTCCTCGCGGACTACCAGAAGGCGCGAATCGGTACCTTCCTGAACCCGGAGGCGGACGTTCTCGGCTCCGGATACCAGGTGCGGCAGTCGAAGATCGCGGTCGGCTCGGGCGGGTTCGCCGGGAAAGGATTCCGCTCGGGCACGCAGAGCCAGCTCCGCTTCCTTCCGGTCCAGCACACGGATTTCATCCTGGCGGTGATCGCGGAAGAGTGGGGATTTCTCGGGGTCTGTCTCGTGCTCGCTCTCTTCGCCGGGCTGTTGCTCCGCGCGATGTCGCTCGCCCGCGTCGCCCGGGACCGCGGCGGCGTCTTCCTCATCCTCGCGATCTGCTCGATGCTGTTCTTCTCGGTGGTCGTAAACGCCTCCATGATGATCGGGCTTCTTCCGACGACCGGGATTCCGCTGCCGCTCGTGTCGTACGGCGGTTCTTCGGTCGCGACCTCCTTCCTCGGGATCGGTCTCATCCTGGCGGTCGAATACCGCCGATTCGCCAACGCTTGACGGTACGGCCGGCCGCCCGTTCCGCAAACCCGTGAGGAAAGAGCTCCTCGTCAACGCGACGCCGCCCGAAACCCGGGTCGCGCTGCTGGAGGACGGACGGACGGTCGAGGTCCTCCACGAGCGCCGATCGCGGCAGGCGCTCGTCGGCAACATCTATCTCGGCCGGGTCCACCGGGTGCTGCCCGGAATGCAGGCGGCTTTCGTGTCGATCGGCCTGGAGCGGGACGCCTTTCTCTACGTCGAGGACGTCCTGCCTCCCTCGATCGACTCGAACGGAAATGGAGAAACGGAAGAGGCGAGCCTGGACCGCGCCGACCGCCCGCGGATCGACGACCTCGTCAAGGAAGGACAGGAGTTCGTCGTCCAGGTGACCAAGGACGCCCTCGCGGGGAAAGGTCCACGCGTCACGGCGAACCTTTCGCTGCCGGGCCGCACGCTCGTCTATCTCCCGGGCGTTCGCGAGATCGGAATCTCCCGCCGGATCACCGACGAGGACGAGCGCGAGCGGCTCCGGCAGATCTTAGAGGCGCTGCCGGCGGACGGGGGCTTCATCGCGCGGACCGCCGCTGCCGGGAGCTCGAGCGCGGAGTTCGCGGCCGACCGGAGCTACCTGACGGAGCTCGCCGACCGGATCTTCCGGAAAGTGGAGACGTCTTCGGCGCCCGCGCTGCTCCACCGGGAGCTCGACCTCGCGCTGCGGTCGGTTCGCGATCTCGTCACCGGAGACTTCGAAGCGATTCGCGTCGACGACGAGGAGACCCACGCGCGCCTCTCGGAATTCCTGGGCGCCGTCGCTCCGCCGCTCGCCTACCGGCTCGAGCTCTATCGCGATGAAGCGCCGATCTTCGAGACCTACGGGGTCGAAGCCGAGATCGAGAGCGCTCTCCGAAGCCGCGTGCCGCTCCCGTCGGGGGGTTCCATCGTGGTCCATCAGACCGAAGCCCTGGTCGCGATCGACATCAACACCGGAAAGTACGTCGGCAAGGAGGACCTGGAGGAGACCGTGTTCTCCACGAACCTGGAGGCCATCCCCGAGGTCGCGCGCCAGATCCGGTTGCGGGATCTCGGCGGTCTCCTCGTGGTCGATTTCATCGACATGCTCGACCTCGGCCACCGCCGCGAGGTCTTCGACCGGTTCGAAGCGGAGCTCGGGAAGGACCGCGCGCGTTTTCGAATGCTGCCAGTCTCCGAGTTCGGGCTGATCGAGATCACGCGCCAGCGGTCGCGGGGCAACCTCGAGAAGCTCCTGACCCGCTCGTGCCCGGATTGCGGCGGAAGCGGCCGCGTCAAGACGGACCTTACCGTCGCCCTCGAGATGCGCCGCGCTCTTCTGGCGCCGCCGGTCCTCTTCGTCGCGGGCGAGACCGTCACCGTCCGGGTCCGGCCGTCGCTCGTCCGGTTCCTGGCCGAGGACGAGCCCGAGCTTCTCTCCGACGTCGCGCGAACCCTGGGCGTCAAGGTCGAGCTCGTCACCGACGAGACCCTTCCGCCGGCGCGCTACGAGATCGTGAGGGCCTGAGCAAGTCACGGTCCTTCAAAGGGTTAGCGCTGGAATGTTTTTCCGGGAAGGCGTGTTGTCGGAGTCAGCACGCGATACCTTCCTTCCCGGCCCCGACCATTTGAGTCGGGGCCGCCTTTTTTAGGCGGGTAGTGTCCCGAAAAACGCGCCGACGGGATACCTTGTTTCCAGGAGCGCTTTCCGCATTCCATCTCTCGCGAGGCATTTGCTTGCGGCCTCAGCGATCTGCCTCCTCATCGCTGCAAGGACAGGCCTCGCCGCGACCTTCACCGTCACCAACACGAGCGACTCGGGACCGGGTTCTCTGCGGCAGGCGATCCTCGACGCGGACGCAATACCAGGCGTCGATCTGATCGCGTT
>QHVV01000132.1 GCA_003222385.1 Acidobacteriota bacterium | reverse complement strand
CCGCGCCGAGCTCGGCCGAGCGGTTTCGAACCCCGGCGCGATCGAAGTGATCGCGCTCGCGGGGAGCGTGACACTCTCGGGGCCGGTCGTGACGAGGGAGCTCGATGACCTGCTCTCCGCGGTCCGCGGAGTGCCCGGAGTGGCCAACTTGGAGAACCGGCTCGAGATGTACGAGTCCGCCGGAGATATTCCGGCCCTTCAGGGCGCCCGAGCCCCTCGGAGCAAGAAAGAGCGCGTCCTCGATCGCTGGGAGCCCGCCGAGGTGGAGAGCTAGACTCCGGCCGTGGAGTCGGTGGTCGGGATCTTCCGTTCGTCGGAGAACGCGCGACGCGCGGCTGAGAACATCGCGAAGGCCGGACTCCCGACGGAGCGTTTGAGCGTATTGACCCCACGCAGTTCCGAGGCGGAAATCCACTCCGCGGTCGCCACGAGCGAGACCGAACAGCCCGGGATGGGTAAGGCGGTGGGCGGCGTCGTCGGCGGAGTCGTGGGGGCGACGACCGGGATGGGCCTGGGAGCTCTGGCGGCGAGCGTCCTCGTCCCCGGTTTCGGCGCACTGGCCGCGGCCGAGCTCCTCGGGGCGGCGCTCCTAGGCGCCGGCGGGATCGCCGGCGGCGCCGCTGCGGGAGGAGCGCTCGACGAGAAGCTCTCCCGCGGACTCCCGAAGGACGAGCTCTACCTCTACGAAGACGCGTTGCGAAGGGGCCATTCGGTCGTCTTCGCGCTGGTCGACGAGGACCAGGCGGAACGGACCCGCGCCGCGCTCGACGCGGAGGGAGCGGAGAGCCTGGATGCGGCGCGCGAGAGCTGGTGGGTCGGCATTCGCGACGCCGAGAGGTCCGATTACGAACGCGATGGCGCCCGCTTCGCTGACGCCGAGCCCACGTACCGCCGCGGTTTCGAAGCGGCGATGCGCCCCCGCTTTCGCGGCCGCGGTTACGAGGAGGCGTCGCACGACCTGCGGGACCTCTACCCCGAGCACTTCGGGCTCGACGACTTCCGCCGCGGATACGAGCGCGGCCTGCGTCACGCGCGAGATCTTCGATAGAATCCGGCTCACGATCGTGAAGACGGCGCTCGCTTTCGCCGCGCTGGCGACGCTCCCGTGCGCCCCGCTCGCCGCCCTTCCGCCTCCAGCGGACGCTCCCCCGATCGCCGTGAAAGCCGCGCGTCTCCTGGATGTGAAGAGCGGCCGATACGTCGATCGGGCGGTCGTCGTCGTCCGAGGAGAGGTCATCGAGGCCGTCGGCACCGAAGTTCCCGCCGGAGCGCGCGTGATCGACCTGGGCGACCGAACCCTGCTGCCGGGTCTGATCGATACGCACACGCACGTCCTCCTTCAGGGGGACGCGACCCAGGCCGAATACGAGGAGCAGATCTTGAAGGAATACCCGGCGCACCGCGTCGCGCGGGCGGTTCGCGCCCTGAAGATCGCGCTGGAGCACGGTTTCACCGGGATGCGCGACCTCGAGACCGAGGGCGCCTCTTATGACGACGTCGCTTTGCGCGACGCCGTCAACGAAAAGGTGATCCCCGGCCCCCGCCTCCAGGTCGCGGGGCCCGCGCTCTCGACGACCGGGACGTATCCGATCCTCCACTTCCGCCCGGACTGGAAGTTCCCGGTCGGAGTCCAGACCTGTGACGGAGCGGACGGCTGCCGGCGCGCGGTGCGGGAACAGCTCTCCTACGGAACCGATTGGGTCAAGGTCTACGCGAACACCGGCGGCCTCCATACGACGCCGGACGGCTACATCGATTCGCCGCCGAACTGGACGAGGGAAGAGCTCGCGGCGGTCGTCTCCGAGGCCCACGCGCGCGGCTCGAAGGTCGCGGCGCACGCGACGTCCGACACGGGCGCGCGAATCGCGGTCGAGGCGGGAGTGGATTCGATCGAGCACGGCGATTCGATCCGGCCGGAGCTCGCGCGCGAGATGGCGCGCAAGGGGATCTTCCTCTCCCCGACGCTGACGGTCACGACTTACGTCGCCGAGCCGCGCGCGAAGGAAGGCCGCCGGATCTGGGCGGAGATCCCGAAGTCGCACGCCCGATCGATCGCGAACTGCCGGCGGGCCGGCGTCCGGATCGCGTTCGGAACGGACGCCGGCGGCTTCCCCTGGACCGAGATCAACCAGGCGCGCGAGTTCGAGCACGAAGTCCGCGTCGGGATGTCGCCTCTCGAGGCGGTTCGCAGCGCGACGACCGTCGCCGCGGAGCTCCTGGGCCTCGGCGGGAAGATCGGTGTCGTCGAGAAGGGCGCCTGGGCGGACCTCGTCGCGGTCCCCGGAGATCCCCTGAAGGACGTCGCAGTCCTGTCCCGGGTGGATTTCGTGATGAAGGCCGGAGAAGTCGTTCGCGCGCCGGTCCCCTGATTCGTGCTTCGCGTCGGTCTGACGGGCGGCCTCGCGTCGGGCAAGTCGACCGTCGCGACGCATCTCTCGAAGCTCGGCGCGGCGGTGTTCGACGCGGACCGCATCGTCGCCGATCTCTATCGCCCGGGCGGTCCGGGAGAGGCGGCGGCCGCGGGCCTCTTCGGAAACGAAGTGCTGAACGCGGCGGGCGCCGTCGATCGGACGAGCCTCGCCCGGATCGTTTTCGCCGACCCGGCGAAGCGGCACGCGCTCGAGGGGCGAATTCATCCGATGGTCGGCGCCGAGATCGAACGGCTGTTCGATGAAGCGCGCAAAGAGGGCGCGCGGGTCGCCGTCGCAGAGGCGTCCCAGCTGCTCGAAGCGGCGACCGAGGACCGCTACGACCGCGTGCTCCTGATCGTCGCGCCGGAAGACGAACGGATCGGGCGCTGGACCGAAAAAGGCGGAGATCCCGACGACGCCCGGCGAAGGATGGCCGGGCAGATTCCTCCGGAAGAGGCGCGGCGGCGCTCGACCGACGTCCTGGTCAACGATGGCACGCTCGAGGAGCTGCGGAAAAAAGTCGAAGCACTTTTTCGAGCGTGGACCCAGGAGTAGGATCCGCCGATGCCCAAACCTCCCGCGGTCTCGCCCAATCCGGTCACCATCCGCGACCGGGACATCGTGCTTCTCGTCGGCACCATCAAAGGAGCCTTCCTCTTCCGGTCCGACCACGCGCGGCGGAAATGGGAGGTCGGTGGTCCGTACTTCGCGGGTCGATCGGTCTACGCGATGGCGTACGACGGCCGGGCGGGGCGCCATCGGATCTGGGCCGCGCCCAAGAGCCTCCACTGGGGAGCGGAGCTGTGCGCGAGCGATGACTTCGGGCGGACCTGGAGCCGGCCGGAAGTGCCTCGGATCGCCTTTCCGGAATCGTCCGGCGCCTCGCTCGCCAACATCTGGCAGATCGAGGCGGGTGGAGACGACGAGCCGGACCGCCTCCTCTGCGGTGTCGAGCCGTCCGCGCTCTTCGAATCGCGTGACGCCGGAGACAGCTGGTCGTTGAACGAAGGGCTGTGGAATCACCCGCACCGGCCGAAGTGGATGCCGGGGGGCGGCGGCCTCTGCCTGCACACGATCCTGACGAACCCGGTCCGTCCGGAACGGCTGTTCATCGCGACGTCCACGGGCGGTGTCTACCGCACCGACGACGGCGGCCGGACGTGGGAGGCCCGAAACCGGGGCATCCACGCCTATTTCCTGAAGGAGAAGGATCCGGAGTTCGGGCAGTGCGTCCACAAGGTCGTGCGGCATCCCGCGAAGCCGGACCGCCTCTTCCTCCAGCACCATTTCGGTCTGTACCGCTCGGACGACGGCGGCGACTCCTGGCGGGAAAGAAAGAACGGGGTTCCCTCCGACTTCGGATTCGCGATGGCGATCCATCCGCGCGACCCGGAGACTGTGTACATCGTTCCTCTCCAGTCGGACGAGTTTCGATGCCCGCCGGAGGGGAAGCTGCGCGTCTATCGAACCCGGGACGGGGCCCGGTCCTGGAAACCGCTCGCCCGCGGCCTCCCGCAGAAAGACTGTTACGACACGATCCTGCGCGACGCTCTCTCCGTCGACCGCGAAGACCCGGCCGGCGTCTACTTCGGGACGCGGGACGGGCGGCTGTACGCCTCCCGCGACGAAGGCGAGAGCTGGTCGCTCGTCGCGGAAGATCTGCCGGCCGTGACGTTCGTTCGCGCAGCGACGGTACGTGCGCGGGCGAAGGCGCGGGCTCGCGTGCCGGCGGCGAAACCGGGCGGCGCGGAGCGCCGGCGGCGGAAGAAGGCCGCCTGATGCCGGTTCATTTCTTCGTGCCCGGCCCGCTGCGAGATTTCGCGGAGGGCCGTTCGCGGGTCGATCTCGAGATCTCGCCCCGAACGCTCGCCGAGGCGCTCGACGCGCTCGGCGCGAAATACCCGGGCGTCGCGCGACGGGTCTTGGACGAGCGCGGCGAGGTCCGTCCGCACGTGAACCTCTTCGTGGGTCCGGAGTGCGTCCGCTTCGGCGAGGGGCTGGCCACCCCGATCCCGGACGACTGCGAGATCGCGATTCTGCCCGCGGTCAGCGGCGGCTGATCCGCGGCGACGGTGCAACCGACCGTCTCGCAATATCTTTCGAACGCCGCGGAGCCGGAAGCGGTCCTGGCGGATTCGATCGTCGAAGATTTCGGTCACGCGATCGAGATCCCGGCGTATGGCGAGAAAGAAAGCCTTCTCGAGACGCTCGCGTCCGTCCCGGCCGGGCCGATCGCTCCCGTGCTCGCGACCGTGGTCGTCAACGCCCGCGGCGACTCGCCGCCCGAGGTTCTCGAAACCAACCGTTTGGCGCTGGAAGAGATCGGCCGCGTCTTCGGTCCGGGCCGACCGTTGTCGGAGGATCCGCCGGCTCGTCTTCATGATCATCCCCACGGCCGCCTGCTCGTCATCGATCGCTCCGCTTCCGGTCGGTTCCTGCCGGCGGGACAGGGCATCGGCCTTGCGCGGAAAATCGGGTGCGATCTCCTCCTTCGCCTTCACGCGGGGGGTCGGCTTCGCTCCTCCTGGATCCACGCGACGGATGCCGATACGGTCCTGCCCGCCGACTACTTCGAGCAGGTCGCCGGCTTGGACCCGGCCTCCACCGCGGCCGCGATCTATTTTTTCGAGCACCGTTTCTCCGGGGACGAGGACCTCGCGCGAGCCGGCCGCCTCTACGAGATTTCGCTGCGCTACCACACGCTCGGCCTGGCATGGGCGGGGTCGCCGTACGCGTACGAGGGGATGGGGTCGTGCCTCGCGATCCCGGCGTCCGCCTACGCGCGCGTCGGAGGTTTTCCGAAGAAGAACGAAATCGAAGACTTCACGGTCTTGAACGACCTCGCGAAGGTCGGCCGGATCGAGCGGCTCGCGGGAACGCCGGTCGGCCTGGCCGGCCGGATCTCGACGCGCGTTCCCACCTCCACGGGACGGGCGCTGTCGGTGCTCGCGCGCCAGCCCGGGGCGCAGGCCTCGTTTCAGCTCCGTCACCCGCTCGTCTACGCGCACCTGGCCGTCTGGATCCGCGTCCTCGCCGCGCTCGCCCGCCGTTCCGACGACGTCCACACGCCGCTCTCCGCGCTTCCGCACGGGACCCCGTTCTTCCGGGCCGACCTGCTCGAGGAGGCGCTCTCCGAAATGGGCGCGTTCGAAGCCGTGCGGGAGGCGATCCGGGAACCGGGGGACGAAAGGACGGTCCTCTCGCGGCTCCACTCCAGCTTCGACGCGTTTTCGACCCGCGATCTCTTAGACGCCCTGCGCGACGGCGGGATCGCGTCGCTCCCCTATCTCGAAGCGCTCGCCGAGGCGCCGTTCACGGGGCTC
>QHVV01000140.1:9981-14866 GCA_003222385.1 Acidobacteriota bacterium | reverse complement strand
CGGTTCTGGGGTGGTCTGTTGCCGCTATGCGGGCAGCGGGGTGACCGACGGCAGCGGCAACTACTCTTTCGCCGTGCCCGCAGGCACGTACAAGTTTTTTGTCAACCCACCAGCACCGAACTCGTCGCAGTGGAACGGGGGTGGAGACTTTGGAAGCACGCCGGCGGTGGTCGTGAGTGGCCCGACGCTGGTGAACATCACGCTTGTGGCAAGGCTCAGTGGCACCGTCAGGGATGCCGGTGGAGTGGCAGTCAGTGGCGCGGCGGTCTATGCGTACCAAGGTGGGGCGGGGGTGGTCTGCTGCAGTTATGCCGGCAGCGGGGTGAGCGACGGCAGCGGCAACTACTCTTTCGCGCTGCCCGCAGGCACGTACAAGCTGTTTATCAGCCCACCGGCACCGAACTCGTCGCAGTGGAACGGAGGCGGAGACTTCGGTAGCACGCCGGCGGTGACGGTGAGCGGCCCAACGACGGTGGACATCACGCTTCATTCGTAACGGAAGATGGTCTGGATTCGTCCGCTCTCTGGTGACGATCTGTCAACGTGAACAGTCTTCTGAGAATTCGCTGGGTTACGTGGTCGCCCCTCCCGTACTGGACCGATCGTTTCAACGCGCTTGCCGATCATCCTGGCGTCGAACTCGAGGTGGTGATTATGCGAGGCTCCGAAGCGTCGTACGCCTTCAAGATCGACCCGTCGACCTGGCGATTCCGAAGTCGCGTACTTAGCACCCGACCCGGAGAGGCGGGCTTCGCCCGAGTCTCCATCCTGCCGCGTACCCTCCAATCGCTAACAAGCGGGCCAAGAACTACCCGCCTTGTAATGCCGTACGCGGATGCAACCTTCGTTCTGACAGCCTTGTCGTCACGTCTCCAAGGTAAGCGCTACTCGCTCTTTGCCGCGAGCACTGCCGACGATGCCCGTTCAGGTGCTCCAATCTACGAAATCACAAAACGATGGATGTTCAGAAATGCAGACTGGTGCCTCGCCACGGGGCCTTTACAGGCTGCATATGTGCGGAGCTATGACCCTCGTGCCAGGGTCGCGATCATCGGTAACCCGGTGGATATGTCTCGATTCGCGACGATGCATCCCAACGACGGTGGGCGGCGCGACCGGTTGCGGGCCGCGCGAGGATGGAGCGATCGGTTCGTTATCGGCTATGTGGGACGATTGTCACCTGAGAAAGACTTACGCACGCTAATTAGGGCCGCGGCCACGCTTACCAGGGAAAACATGCGCGCGACCGTCGCAATCGTTGGCTCTGGCCGGTTGGAGAGCTCCTTGCGGGCGTTCTCTGCCGAACTTGGAACGGATGTGCAGTTTATCGGATTCCTTGACGGGTTAGCTCTTGGCGACCTGTATCGGTCACTGGATGTGTTCTGCCTTCCCAGCAGAAGCGAGGCCTGGGGTCTCGTTGTCAATGAAGCAATGGGGATGGGTCTCCCCACCGTCGTGTCAGATCGGGTTGGTTCGCGCTCTCTATTTGAGGACGGGAAGTCTGGGATTATCTTTCCGGCCGGCGATGTCTTTGCGCTTGCCCAGCGGCTTATGGGACTCGCGCGATCTGTCGAGCTTCGCACAGAACTCGGCGCTGCGGCGCAGAATGCAGTTCAGGCGCAGACCATCAGTGCCTGGACCGCAGCCGTCGTCGGCGCACTGAGGGACGGCTAAGGTCGACGATAGGCGAACGAGTCGGAGCAACACATCGGAGTGGCCAGCTCTAATCCGCGCGGTCTCTGACGCCGTGACGCCTCCATGCTTGGCTCGGCAACTGAGTATGGCTTCCCGACCTCTGATTTTGCTAGCCGCGAAAGTGCCGCACTCGGCCCTCAGCGAGCAGAACTTCAACGAAATGGGTGATATCTGACGCGTTTGCCGCAGTGAGGTATTTGTCGATATATGCCGGACCAGCGTTAGCTAGTTGTGAGTAGATCCCACGATCATCCGCAAGACGCTCGATAGCAGTTAATAGCGCTTCGGGCTGGTCGGGAGAGACTACTATGCCCGCACCTGAACGCTCGACCTCTTTCGCGGTTTCGCTTTGGGGGGCGGCTGCCGCTACAACCGGAACTCCCGCGGCAAAATAGGCCGTGATCTTGCCTGGCAGGGACATATCCATCACAGAGCCACGTTGGTTGACGAGGAGTACGTCTGCTGCCGCCAAAACCGCGTCGTAGTCCTTCGTCGGAACAAGCGGTAGAAAGTCGACATTCGTGACCTTTAATCGTCTGGCATGGCTTTGTAATTCAAGGCGCTGGCTTCCATCGCCCAGCAGAACGAAGCGCACCCGCCTCCGGCGAGCTATCAGAGATGCCGCGCGCACCACATTGTCGAGTGCCTGCTTGTACCCCATGTTCCCGGAGTGCAGGGCGACAAATTCGTCCTCACGCCACCCCATACGCCTCCTGACAGTCTTGCGAGACTCTGTGGGGCGGTGTGTGGGTGCGCGATTTCGGTTGACGATTCTGTGAATCCTCTGAGTATCGACCCCAGCTGCGACAAGGTAGTCGCGGAATCCATCAGCAATGATTCCTACCTGAGCAGCGGACCGAGCCAGAGTTACCTCCGCGCTGCGGACAGCCCCAGAAACCATCGCACCCCCTGGGACGCCGCTCTGTTCTGCAGCCTTCCCCATCAGGTCCGCGAAGACGAGACCGAACTGCGCGCGTGACCGTGTCGCATGGAAGCGAGCCACCCAACCGCCGCTCAGTGCGGGAATGACTCCTAGGACGAGATCAGGCGTCGGTCGGATAGTGGTCAATCCCGCGTTAACGAGGAACGTGACTTCATAGAGGCCCCGAGAGAGGGCGGATTGATGTGCGGGAACGTAATTGCTAAAACGCTCTACCTGAACTCCATCGAGCAGTTCGTTGCACCGCAGGTGACCGCGGTACGGTGCTTGAATGCGCCATTCCGGATAATGCGGCATCCCGGTTATCACAGTCACCATGTGCCCAGCATCGCGAAGCGAATGCGCCATGTCGACGTTATTGATCGCGACTCCCGTGACCTCGGGCGCGTAATTGATGCCGACAAGTACGATCGTCGCCAAGTACTAGACCGCCGGATTCATTTTGCATTCCTGCGTGATAATCAGCACGGCAAGTAAGCTCTTAAGCGAGGCGGTTCGGCGTATCAGTTTCCTACTGCAAGTTGACAACCACTGACTCAAATAGAGGTTGTAGCGGCCGTCATACCTGCCTTCTCGGGCCCGCACTAGCACGATCGCGTTCGCCTTGTGATGTCGGCACTGGTCATGTTCTCGCGACCTGAGAAACGATGGCGTTTCGGCCAAGAGTTGAGACTGTGGCAGCGCGCACAAACTCTTGGTGACAATTTAGAGCCCGTCACGCGGCGCGAACAGCCTCGACGTACAACGTCTCGTCGCTTCGGTTGTCGAGCTCAAGAAGATCGGGTGTCCGCCCAGTCTGAAACTCGCACTTGATAACGTCGACAAAACCGGTTGAGGACAGAGCTTCATAGAGCAGCGCGAAGTCGTACATGAAACGATGCTGCCGCCGCTGTCCTGTTGCATCGCTAAAAAAATAGGATAGGAAGCGATCCCGTTCGCCGCGAAGGTAGAATTGCACCGCTTTCTCGAGGTCTGGCACGCACAATCGAATTACGCCTCCGGGATGAAGGACGCGATAGCAGTCCCGAAGTAAGCGAAGCCCCGCGCCCCACGAGAGGTGCTCGAGGAAGTGTGACGAGTACAGGAAGTCGACGCTTGCATCGGTGAATGGAACACCGTATGCCAAATCATGGTGCACGAAGCGGTGCGAGTTGAGACGTCGACGGTACTCCTCAAGGTCGAACTGCGCGTTGGACCCCGTATATCGATATGCAAACGATTGGATGCTCCTGCTTCGTCCTGCAAGAAGAGCGTTGGGGCTGGAGTCGACATGGATCCAACCGGGGGCGACCGCGAGGGCTGAGCCAAGGTTGACCCGGACCGGTCTTGGACCAGGATCGATACGCCGTCCTCTCCTCATGACCGCGATCGCTCGACTCGCGAACTCAACGACGTTGGCAACCACATGTGGCAAAGTAACGGATTCTCCCATTCGGACTAGTGACGCGTCGTGAGCTCGTCTGTTGAAACCCTGGAACAGCCGCCCCCACAGAGAGTCAGACCACCGCCGTCCGGAAGTCAGTGCGACGTGGGTTCGAAGGCATAGCTTCGGTCGTTTGCATAGGCTGGCTCAATTTCTGTGGGCAATGGCTCAACAGGAGTGGCCGGGAGTCGATATCCGAGCGCGGTTAGCAGATCCAAGATTGGTCGCCTATCCACTCCCGCGTGAAACTCAATAATGAGCTTAGGTCGCCGCTCGGCAAGGGTCTGCGACATCCCCGAGAGCGTCTGCAACTCCAGGCCCTGGACATCGATCTTCACCCCGTGGATGTCACGCCAACCTAGCATCGTCCGCAGGTTGTCGAGTCCAACCAAAAAGATGTCCTCGTAATGCTGGCCTCCAAACGCGTGGTTTGCCATCCCCCGGGTAATCGGCACCGAGACGATGCGGAGATCGCCTGCATCGCCGAGTCCGAATGGGACGACCGTGATTTGCGAAAGGCTGTTTAGCAAGCGAGTTTGGTTCAGGTGACCCGCTGTGGTTAGGGACGGCTCGAAGGCGTAGACACAACCCGAGTTGCCCACGAGTTCTGCTAGGGCGATGGCCGTGTAGCCGTAGTGGGCGCCCACGTCTAGCCATGTCTCGCCTGGGTTCACGTTCTGTCGGAACCAGGTCAGAAGTTGTTTCTCCGTGCGACCCAAAATCGCGGCCGGATAGTCATGAAGTGACGTGACAATTATCCTGCCTCGAAGCGGACCCCGGAGGATGCGGTGGGCGCGCACGGCGCGCGGCGCGAAAAAGCGAAGGCT
>QHVV01000140.1:0-9937 GCA_003222385.1 Acidobacteriota bacterium | reverse complement strand
GACTTGGCCATAGTCATGGTCATGACGACGGTGAGCGTCAAGTGTGAGGGCACGCCCTGGTGCAATAGAACTTGATGCCTCGCGTTTCTCGTGCGGCTCACAAGCTGGGGAATCTCTTGCCGGCGGTGCACGGTATGCGGCGCGCAAGCGCTGAATCAGTGTCCATCGGTCTCCTTGGGCAGGGCACCTTAGTCATCAGCGGAGTCCTTCTCGCGCGCCTCCTCGGGCCACAGGACCGCGGGTACGTCGCGTTGCTGATGCTGTGGCCGATCGTAATAGCCAAGGTTGGCGAATTAGGGGTACCCACCGCGGCTGCGTACTACATCGCGCGCGAACCAAAATCATTCAGCAATATTGTCCGTCTAGTCGGACGGATCGCAAAACGTCAAGTTCCACTCCTCCTGCTCTGCCACCTATTGATCTTGGTGGCATTCCTAAAAGGCAAGCCCGGCATCGTAGTTAACGCAGCCGTTTTGACTCTTGTAGGTGTGCCCGCGGCGATGGCGGTTGACTACGGTCTGACCCTGCTGCAGGGTCAGAGACGATTTGGGACTCTCAACGCACTTCGAATGGTCAACGCGACCGTGGTATGTGCCGGCCTCCTGATTCTGCTGGTAACACATAAGACGTCGCTCGTGTCCGCAGTAGCCGTTCTGATGCTGGCCCTCTCCGCCAGCGGCGCCGCTTTCCTAGTGGCAGCCCTTAGCTTTGGCAGGCCCCGTACTCCGGGTGATGGGTCCACTTCGATCCGCGATCTGGTGCGTTTCGGTCTCCAGGGACTGCTGGGCTCCACGTATCCCGTCGACACGTTTCGCATCGATCAGATGGTAGTTGGCCTGTTTCTCTCATCGACCGCACTCGGGCTATATGTGGTTGGCATCGCCTTCACCAATCTCCCGATGCTCATTTCCCAGAGCTTGGCCTACGTCGCGTATCCGGGCGTTGCTGCGCAAGCAGACCACAGACAACGTCGCCGGACCCAGTGGCAGTTCTTCCTGCTTTTCGGTGTGGTATCGGTGGCGATAGTTGCTGTGCTGGAGGCTTCAGTAGCCATATTGATTCCATGGTTCTTTGGAACCCAATTTGCTCCGTCGATTGGGATTGCGCGGATTGCACTCGTTGGCGCCCTCGTTCTAAGCGCTCGAAGAATCCTGGCTGAGACCCTCAGAGGTGCTGGCTATCCTGCTGCAGGCACGTTTGCAGAAATCGCTCTTCTTGCTGTTCTCATTCCGGCCATGGTCGTGGGGGGGCACTACTGGGGCGCGGAGGGTATCGCCGCCGCCGTTCTAATGGCGGGTGTTGCGAGCCTAGCCGTGTTGACTGCGTTTGAAGCCCGCACAATGACCAAATCGGAGGATCAATTGGTGCCGGTGGACGCGTCGTGACCGGCTGTAGTGTGAGATACCTTGCGTTCCATCGGCGCCAGCCGTGCGGGATCGTGCGGCTCTGGAGTTCCTCTCCAACGGGGGCTGTGCGCTAAGTGCGTAGGCTCCCGCATCAACCAGTAGTGGCTTCAACCGAGTTTCGAGCCGCTCGCGTCCTCTATTACCTAGGTATGACCTTTGTGGCGGCCGGAGCTGTTCGGCCCTTCGGTGGTCTAGATGTCTCCGATTGGTTTTTCTTGGCCTCACTTGCGTTGGTGGCTGGCACGGTAATCTTTCGAGGCACGACGATAGAGTTCGCGCTTCCGAATTTGTTTGTTTTCGGGTTTGCGGTCTTCTCTTTAGGCGCAGTGTTCTCACTACCGGTGGCGCTTTTCCCGGTCGATTCTCTAGGGGCCTTTGTCCGCTTCACATTCACCGTACTCGTGTGGTTTGCCCTGGGCGCGATCGTCCTGCGTGGCCGACATCACGTGGAAATCGCAATTGCGGCTTGGATCCTTTCAATCGGAATCTCGGGACTTGCTGCGATTGCCCAAGTCAAGTGGGGTCCCCTTGTGTTGGGATCGATCACGGTGGTCCCCCAGTTCGCGACGGGTGTCGGTTTTGTTGGTAGACAAGTCGGACTGAGCGTGCACCCCAATGACCTAGGGGGGGCGGCGGCCATAGGGGCCGCACCGGCAATCCTCTTCGCCACGATCCGAGTCTGGCCTAGGGTGCCGCGCGCTGTGTTCGTGGGACTCCTTTGCCTTGTTTTGGCATGCATTGTGTTGTCAGGTTCGGTCACGGCGTTCGCTGCAGGTTTTGTGGGGGCCGCAGTTTGGTCGATATCGGGCCGCGTTACCGCAACGCGGCTGCTGATGCTTGCGGGAATGCTTAGCTTGACCAGCGTCGCACTCGCCGCCATTAATCAACAGGGGGCACCATCCGTGCTGTCACCAATCGACAGGGTGTCAACTACCCTGGGTTTAGTCACTACGCCTCTGGCCACAGGGGTACAACGCCTGGATCTGGACACAATCGCTTGGAATGAGATTGTCCGCAATCCTCTCTACGGCGTCGGTCTCGACGGCAACAGTGTTGCCCAGGCAATGGGAGGTATTGGAGTTCACAACATGTTCCTGTTCGTTTGGGTCGGCGCGTGCTTCTTCGGGTTCTTCGGCCTTATGGTGATGGTCGGGTCGCTAGCCAGCAGCTATGTTGCGGAGTATCGACGGATCAGTGAGCCGGCCGATCAAAGGCTGGTGATGGCGCTTGGAACATCGTTCGCAAGTTTTCTCATTGTTACCCTGGCCCAACCAATAGTCTTTTCTCGATATGCGTGGGTTCCGGCCGCACTCTTGTTAGCGGTCCAGGCCGGTCGACTGCGGAGAGAGGCGGCCGCTCGCGTCCTCGCGCCCGCGGGCGACAAGCCGCGTCACCCCGAGACCGCTATCCCCAGCTCGTTCGGTCAGCCTGCTCAGTAGGGGAAGTGGGGCCTCGCCCGTGGAAATTGACGTGCCGACTGAGGCGTGGTCTCGTACTTAGCATTTGATCACGTAGCTGCGATCAAAATCTTCCGCATAGCTGAAACGGTAGATCGCCAAGTGAATCTGGCAGCCCAACTGGCACCCGCGTCGCGGCGAGCATCAGTGTCCCGAACCAACGCCGAACTCACGGCCCGAGCCAGCGCCTCTGCGGAATCGTCCTCTGCAACCGTGACGTGACCGCCTCCGACTTCGACCAATGCCGGATCCGGCGTGATGACGACTGGAATTCGGTTGCGCAACGCTTCCAGAACAGGCAATCCGAACCCCTCGAAGCTAGACGGCAATACAAGCAATCGACTTCCTTCCAGTGCATCGAGATACGCGGATTCGTCCAATGGCCCGCATATCGTGACGAGGGATCGGGGGATACCCAGGGATTCACAGAGGTTCTGAAGTTTTATTGCTCTCCGCTGGCTAGCCCCAATTACACAAAGTGTCGGCAGGTCGCTTACCGTCCCGTGCAGTATCGCCCATGCTCCTATTGCAAGCTCTGGTCGCTTGTTGGGGTGGTGCGCGTAGGCCAAGGCAAGTCCAGACGGTGCTGACCAGTTGCGGCCGTAGAGCCGAAGGTGGTCGGAGCCGAGCGGCACAACTACCACTTTCGAGGCCAGGGTGGGATAACGACGCGTGAGGTCGCCTGCGGTCCGCTGCGATATGACGATAATTCTGGACGCGCGGCGGTAGGCTCGGCGATACTCGATAGCTCTCACGAAGCGGCGAATGCGGCCGAACTCGCTAGGGCGCAGCTCGTGGCGCAGGTCATGCGAGATGATTACGATTGGGCATGGGACCGGGCCAACTGGCACGATCGGTAGGGTTGCCAGAATGGCGTCCGGCATCACGCTGTTTGCCACAGACCGTACAAGCAGATACTGAGCTCGAAGTCGGCCGAACAGACCGGGCTCAAAAGCATAGGTGTGGCAATCGCCAAGCTCCCCAGAGGCTAGTTCCAGAAACCGTGACGAAGCAACAACGTGGAGTTCGTCAGAGGCGGCGTTATCGCCTGTCGGCCAAGCGGCAAGTATGCTGGCTGAGACCCGGGCCAGCCCTCCGCTACCTGCGGCCGACGCATCTATCAGGATTCGCAAGCTTTAGTTGGCGGTGATGTCGAGCTGGGGTCGTGGGTGGGCTACCCTCGTCAGCATTTCGACCAAATAGCGAGCCCAGCGGTCGGTGCTGAACTGCATACTCATTTGCCGGCTTGCATGTCTCATTTGGCTGAGCTCAGTCTCCGATTTGCTAGCGACCATCTCCATCGCGACCGCGAGCTCGGTACGGTTTTCCGCGGGAACCACATAACCGTTGTATCCATCCTGGACCAGGTGGACTGCTGCGCCAACTCGCTCCGAGCAAATTGGAATGAGGCCCGCGATTGTAGCTTCGTGCACTACTACCCCCCAAGGCTNCTGCTCGGAAGGACTAGCGACGTGGCGGCCCACATTATCTTGGGCAAGTCCGCAGGCTGGACAAAGCCGAGACACTCGATCCCATTTCGACCGTCCATGGAGCTGAGCAAAGGTCCGACGCCCACGATTCGGAGTGGCCACGGCCGGGGGGCCCGATTCCTGTAATTCTGGTAGGCATCTATGAGAATGGATACACCCTTGAGCTCGGTGAGTCGACCAACAAATAGGAAGGCGTAGTCACGCGAGTCAGTGCTGCCGGGCCGGGGAGTGAACGCTTCGGTGTCCGCGCAGTAAAGGCCTCTAAGTACGCGGCTATTGTGAAACCCGAGCCGATTAGCAAACGTCACTTGCCTGTCGCCTGGAACAAATGCAACGTCGAAAAGCGGCCGGATGTATTGCCTCCATGTGAGTCGACCGAGCCACTGCCTTGGCGTGCCGAGCCACTGGTTGTCCATACAGAGGACCCTTGTAGGTTGCCGGCCAAGGTGTCTGAGAGCCGCGCGATAGCCGTTAATGTGCCAGGAGCTGACTAACACCGCGTCGGGTTCAAAATCTGCCAGGAGGGCATCAAGCCTCGCAGTGTTCGGCTCATCGGCCCACGAGTACTGAGGATCGATCCAATCAAACGACGTTGGATCGAAGGGGGCGTGGGACTCAGGAGACCTGTATGCCAAACAAAGGTCCACGCCTGGCAGTTGTGCGAGTGCGCGCAAGGATGCGCTGAAGTAGCCGCTCATCGACTGCCATAGAACAGCTATACGCATGAATTCAATAGACGCATTCTCGCGCGGGGGCCACGGAGTTCGGGACTAAGTTCCGCTAGACGAAGTCGGAGCCTCCGACTTGGAAGACGGACGCCGCCCAGGCCGGGCGTGGCCGTCAGGCGAGGCTGCGTAGTAGCCGTAGTCGTACGCATAGGACCCCGACGAAGCGCGGACCTTGTTCATCACAACGCCGATGGTGTGTGCTCCTACACGGTCGAGCATTTGCTTGGCGCGCTCAAGGGCAGGAAAACTCGTCTGGCCGTGCTCCACCACTAGGATCGTACCGTTGGCGGATGCACTGAGAATGGACGCATCCGTAACTGCGTTTACCGGCGGAGTATCGACGATCACGTAGGAGAATGAGGTGCGTAGCCGGGCCATGAGTTCGCGCATGCGCCCAGATCCGAGCAATTCAGATGGATTTGGCGGTGTCGGGCCTGACGTAAGTACACAAAGATTCGGAACCGATTCCACCGTGGCGATCGCTTCGGATTCGGCCGCATCCTGAAGAATCAAATTGGACAGACCAACATTCCGGATTCGAGCGAACATTCGATGTTGTGCAGGCCGCCGAAAGTCGGCATCGATCAGCAGAGTCCAATGGCCGGCCTGCGCCAGTACGATCGCTAGGTTTGCTGCTGTCCGGGACTTTCCTTCGCCTACTTCGGCCGACGTGACCACGATCTCTTTGAGCTCGCGGTCGATGGCGGAGAACAGCAAACTCGTCCTCAATGCTCTGTAAGCCTCGGAAGCGTGTGAGTGGGCATCAAGGGTGATGAGCTCGCCACGGTTCCCCTTGCCTGCGAGCACATACCCGATGTGGCCTACAGGTAACAGCCCTAAGCGTTCGGTGAGATCCTCATTGGTTTTGATCGACTGATCAAGACGCTCGAGAAGGTACGCGAGGCCTACTGCGAGAAGAAGTCCCGCGCCGAATGCGATAGAAATGTTGAGCGCCTTGGTAGGCGATACAGGCCGATCCGGAACAACAGCCGGTGAGACCGGCACCAGCACATCGGACAACCGTGAGTTCGGCACTTGCAGGTGAGATGTCTGAATGTCTTTGAGCTCACCGATCAATTTGTCAACAAGGTCGTTAGCGATATTCCTCGCCAGGGCTGGGTTTGTGTCATCCACCGCGATGTCAAGAATCGTGGTGTTTGGCTGAGGGGTGGCCTTGATTCTCTTTGCCAGATCATCGGGTCTGGTTTTGAGTCGAAGGTCGGCGATCACCTCATCCAGCAGTTTTCGCTGCGTCAGGAGCAGGGCGTAGGTTCGCAGGATCTGATCTGGAGTGAGTGGGATGACATTGGGATCCGATGTACCAAGATTCGACGGCAGCACCAGTAGAGCTGCATGAGCCTCGTAGACGGGCGGCAGGGCAAAGCTGACAATGCCCGCTGAAAGCGCCGCCAAAATGGGGCACGCGATGATCATCCAGAGCCGGTGGCGGGCTACACGAAGATACCTGCCTAGTTCCATGCGATCATTCCATTGCCGCCAACTATGAAGATGGTGATCCTACCTCACATGTAGCGTAGCCGTCGGATGGAATTAACACGGGTGCGGGTCGAGCTATACCGCCTTGGCGGGTAACCTCTGTGCTTTGATCAGGGTCGATTTACATGTTCACAGCTCGGCCTCGTTTGACTCAAAGAGCGAACCCGAACGTATCGCGGGCCGCAGCCGGCGACTGGGCCTCGATCCTATCTTCATTACCGATCACGACACCACTGTTGGTGCCCGCCGCCTCCAGGTCGCCGTCAGCCAGCGAGTAGTGGTCGGTGAGGAGATCACCACGACCGACGGAGAGCTGATTGGTTTGTTTCTTCAGAAAGGAATCGCGGCCGGCCTAACCGCTAGACAAACAGCACTCGAAATCAAGGATCAGGCGGCTCTCGTCTACTTAGAACACCCCTATGATCAGTTTCGTCGGCATCTAAGCGAGGAAGCCATCGAGGATGTGGCTGGTCTGATCGACATAGTGGAGGTCTACAACGCCCGCTCCGATGCAAAGGCAAACCGTCGTGCAGGCGAGCTGCGCGAAATCTTGGGTGCGGCGCCCGGTGCGGGCTCAGACGCCCACACGGTGGGCGAGCTCGGTTCCGTCTATGTGGAGATGGAAGACTTCGACGGCGCCCAGGCCTTCCTCGCCAATCTGCGCGATGCGCGCATAGTCGCGGGGCGGCCCAAAGTCCTCCTCATGGCTGAGGCAATGTTTAGGCATAAGATTCGCCAACCGTGAGAAGCGCTTGGGAAACTAACCCGCTGCAGTGGGTAAAAGTTGGAGCAGTACTCCTGCTGGCGGTTCTAATCGGGGTGGCGGTGGCGATTGCCTCGAGCCCTGCCTCATTGACCGCCAGTCGCTAGTCGCCTTGCCACCGTCCATCCTCCAACCGGAGTCCCTGCGGGCCGGAGCTCCCGGGCCGGAGGTGACACTCACGTGGCGTCCGGGTTCGTGTCAATTTTGTTTGTCCCACGCTCCCCTTGATTGCCCATCGATTTCTTGATAACTTCCATCACTTGGGCCACGGCGGGAGACTTGCCTGATGCGCGTCCTAGTACTTGGAGCTGACGGATATCTCGGTTGGCCAACGGCCCTGCACCTTTCGGCCGCTGGTCACGACGTCGTGGCGGCTGACAGCCTTATTCGGCGGCGATGGGACCGTCTTTGTGGCACTCAGAGTCTCGTTCGTATCGCTTCAATGGTGCGCCGCGTCGAACGCTGGAAACGCTTGACTGGACGCCAGATTGTGTGGGCACGTATTGACCTATGCCACCTACCAAGCATCACGGCGCTTGTCGCCCGATACAACCCGGACGCTGTCGTCCATTTTGCCGAACAACGTTCGGCCCCTTATTCCATGATCAGCGGGTCCCACGCCGTCGAGACTCAGGTTAACAACGTGGTAGGCACGCTGAATCTGCTGTTCGCTTTAAGGGAGTCAGCCCCCGATTGCCACTTGGTCAAGCTCGGCACTATGGGCGAGTACGGCACGCCCAACATCGACATCGAAGAGGGGTTCATTGAAATCCACCACAACGACCGCAGCGACCGGCTCCCATATCCCAAGCAGGCAGGGTCCTTCTATCACCTCTCGAAGGTTCACGACAGTCACAACATCATGTTCACTTGCAAGGCCTGGGGCTTACGGGCGACCGACCTCAACCAGGGGGTCGTGTATGGCTCGGGTACCGCAGAGACAGACCTGCACTCTCAACTCCGCACTCGCTTCGATTACGACGACATTTGGGGCACGGTGCTTAACCGGTTTTGCGCCCAGGCCGCGGTCGGATATCCGCTAACGGTTTACGGACAAGGCGGACAGACACGTGGATTCCTCGATATCAGGGACACAGTTCGATGCGTTGAGTTGGCTATGCTCAACCCGCCGAAGCGAAGCGAGTTCCGAGTCTTCAATCAATTTACTGAGCAGTTCAGCGTCTTACAACTCGCTGAGCGGGTGCGAGCGGCGCGAACGGCACACGGTCTGCAGACTGAGGTTGCGCACGTTCCGAATCCGCGGACGGATGCAGAAACTCACTATTACAACGCGAAGCATCAACGATTGCTCGACCTTGGCTTGGAACCTCACGGACTCGATGAGTCGCTGATTGATCAGGTTATTGGCTTGGTTGAACGAAACAAAAGCCGAATCCGAAAAGAGCTCTTTGCACCTAGGGTGGACTGGCGGCGAGGTGGGCCGACTGCTATGCGAGCATCTCAGAGCCGACGACGTTTCGTAACCCCAAGACCAGCGGTCACAAGACGGACCCCACCGGCTGTGAGGGAATCGAAGCTCGCTTAGGCGACCAAGCTTAGTCGCTCAGTGTTGCCCAGCCACGTCCGCTACCTCTTGCATCGCGCTGGTCGTCCGGCGGTGAGCGTCGAGGTTAATGCGGATGTCAGTTCCGTTACCGTGCCCAAGAGACGCACCGTCGATAGAAGATCGAATGGCCGGTCCGTTGACCTTGCCGCCTTCTCCCAAGACAACAACGGGGATTGTTCTGGCCAGGATCTTTGCGTCGAGCAGCAGCGACCAATTGTTCACATAGTGAAGATCGAAACGGACCCGATTCTCGAATTTCGGATCGGATCGAGCGCTGACCTGCCAGAGCCCAGTCAATCCCGGCTTCATGCGCAGCCTCGGGTCGTTTTCCCAGTCATTGGAAGTCACGTGGTATAGGTCGTAAAGGTCATGCGGTCGCGGCCCGACCAGGCTCATGTGGCCCAAGAGGACGTTGTAGACCTGCGGCAGTTCATCGAGGCTGAACCGACGCAACCATCTCCCTATGCGCGTCACACGCGGATCGTCCGGAATCTTGACCATACCATTGGCGACGTTGAGGTGAGCGAGCTCCTGCAACCGCTCCTCTGCACCATGAACCATGGTTCGGAACTTGTACATCGAAAACAGCGCACCATTGCGTCCGATTCTTTTGGCCCGGAACAGCGCCGGCCCAGGCGAGTCCAGCCTGATCGCAGTCGCGATCACCAGCATCGCGGGCAGCATGACAATGCCGAGTGCGATCCCTAACGTGACGTCCAGCGAGCGCTTGATGAGGAGGGCGGCCCCTGCTCTTCGTCTCGAATCTTTCAGAGACCTAGGCTCCATCGCAGCGGGCAACGCCTGACCCCTCTTTCACTTTGACCACCGGCACCCCAAAACGTCTGAGTTGTGGATCTACAGGCACTTGCCCCGTAGCGCCAAGGGACCAGTTTACTCGCACCTGGAGTAGGTGGTTAATGGGCCAAGTCACACCAATCTGGCGTGAGATTGTTGTGCCTATGAACCGATCCCGAACTCGTGCCGCTCTCCGCGCGATTCCATATTCAAACGGGACGATTTTTGTGCATT
>QHVV01000141.1 GCA_003222385.1 Acidobacteriota bacterium | reverse complement strand
CGAGATCCACTACGCGGGCCGGCTGGCCGGCGACCCACTCGGTCAGATGCCACAGGGCGAGGGCACCGTCATCAACGGCGGTGGTTCGCAGACGGTGTACCGAAACCATGTGGCTCTGACCCGGTGGGGGGATTACACGAGCCTCGCCGTGGATCCCGGCGATGACTGCACCTTCTGGTACACGAACCAGTACCTAACGGCGAACGGCGCTTTCAACTGGCACACGCGAGTTGGTTCTTTCAAGTTTGCGAGCTGCGTCACACCCGACTTCTCGCTATCTGTCAGCCCATCAAGCCAGAACGTCGTCCAAGGCAGCAGCACGACTTATATGGTGACCGTCGCCCCCAGTAACACATTCAACGGTGCAGTCCAACTGAGCGGCAG
>QHVV01000230.1 GCA_003222385.1 Acidobacteriota bacterium | reverse complement strand
GTGTTCCGGAAACCGATCAAGCCACGAGTCGGAATCAGGTATTCGAGGCGAACGCCGCCCTTCTTGTCGTAGCTGATCTCAATCATCTCGCCGCGGCGCTTGCCCAGCGCCTCGGTGACCGCGCCGACGAACTCTTCGCGGACATCAACGGTGAGGTGCTCGACCGGCTCCATGCGCTGGCCGTTGATGAGCTTGACGATCGCCTCGGGCCGGGAGACCTCGAACTCATAACCCTCGCGACGCATGGTCTCGATGAGGACCGCAAGGTGCAGCTCGCCACGGCCGCTGAGAAGGAAGCGCTCGGCGACCTCGGTGTCGGCGACGTGCAGGCCCAGGTTGGTGTCGAGCTCCTTGTAGAGACGGGCGCGAAGCTGGCGGGTGGTCGAGAACTTGCCCTCGCGGCCCGTAAACGGTGAGGTGTTGACGCCGAAGGTCATGCGCACGGTGGGCTCTTCGATCTCGATCCGGGGCAGGGCGTCGGGGGACTCCGGATCCGCGAGCGTGTCGCCGATCGCCACCTCCTCGAGCCCGGTCAGGAGCACTATGTCGCCCGCGCTCGCGCTCGGCACCGCAACGCGATCCAGGCCCCGATAGACGAGCACCTGCGCGACTTTGACCCTCCGCTGGTCGCCGTCGCCACCCAGCACGGCCACCGTGTCGCCGGACGCGATGCGGCCGCGGCTGATCCGGCCGATGGAGATGGTTCCGGTGTAGTCGTCGTAGGCGCGGTTCGCGACGAGCATCTGGAAGCCGCCCTGCTCGGCGACCGGAGCCGGGACGTGCTCGATGATCGTCTTGAAGAGGGGCTCCAGGTCCGGCCCCAGCTCGTCGGGCTTGAGTCCGGCGCGACCCTCCTTGGCGATCGAGTAGATCACGGGCGCCTCGAGCTGGTCGGCGTCTTCGGCGAGCTCGAGGAACAGGTCGTGAACCCGCTCCAGGGTCTTCTTCGGATCGGCGTTGGCGCGGTCGACCTTGTTGATCACGATGATGGTGCGCAGGCCGACCTCGAACGCCTTACGGAGCACGAAGCGCGTCTGCGCCATCGGACCCTCCGCGGCGTCCACGAGCAGAAGGCAGCCGTCGGCCATGTTGAGCACGCGCTCGACCTCGCCGCCGAAGTCGGCGTGGCCTGGTGTGTCGATGATGTTGATGGTCACGTCCTCGTGCCGGATCGATGTGTTCTTGGCCAGGATCGTGATCCCCTTCTCGCGCTCGAGGTCGTTGCTGTCCATGATCAGGGTCCCGACCTCCTGGTTGTCGCGGAAGGTGTGGCTCTGCTTGAGAAGCGCGTCGACGAGCGTGGTCTTGCCGTGGTCGACGTGGGCGATGATGGCCACGTTGCGGATGTCGTGCCGGATTTCAGTCACTGGACTTGGCAATATACGGGCTGCCGATGCGGACCCGAGCCGTCTTTGCCCTACTCGCCGCCCTGTGGCTGGTCGCCCTGGCCACGGTGTCGGCACAGGCGGATGAAGCCTGGGTCATCACCTCGTTTCATTCCGACATCCGGATCGCAACCGACTCCTCGCTCTCGATTTCAGAGGACATACGCGTCGACTTCGGCTCGTTGCAGAAGCACGGCATCTTTCGGACCATCCCCACCCGCTACCGCTACGACGATACGCACGACCGCTACTACGACCTGACGGTCCAATCGGTGACTGACGGGTCGCGTCCCGTGCCATACACGACATCGGTCGTCGAGGACAACGAGGTGATCAAGATCGGCGACGCGAACGTCACCGTCAGCGGAGCGCAGCGTTATGTCATCGCATACAAGGTCGTGGGCGCGATGAACTCGTTCGCCGATCACGACGAGCTTTTCTGGAACGTCGACGGCGGCCTGTGGCCGGTGTCCAAGCAATCCGTCACGGCAGGCGTCACTATGCCGGCCGGCTCTTTTCGAGAAGCCGGATGCTATGAGGGCCGGCAAGGCTCCCGCGAAGGGTGCACCGTCACCGGCCTCAACAACTTCTTCACATACTCGTCGACGCGCGAGCTCGGCTCTGGGGAGCAGATGTCGATCGTCA
>QHVV01000139.1:1917-11585 GCA_003222385.1 Acidobacteriota bacterium | reverse complement strand
TGATCGTCACGTGCGTTCCGCTGGCCTGTATCACCGAGGTGGGCAACGCTGTGATGTTCGCCGAGTCGCACGGAGAGGTGACGGTGTACGGGATGCTGTAGAGAGCGTCGTAGGCGGCCGAGCTGCTCGTGTCTTTGGCCCACACACCGAAGTTCTCGGTGCCGGGAGCCGCGCCGTTGCTGTTCCAGTGGTACTGGTTGTTGACCGAGTACGCCTGAAGCAAGACCCACGTCGTCGTCCCGGTCCAGCGAGCCCAGAACTCATAGCGTGCGTTGGCACAGCCCGAGGCGACGGCCGTCAAGACTATCTGCGTGCCGGATCGCGACGGGGAAGCCGGAGCGGCCGACATCGTCACGGAGGCGCATGGCCCAGTCGAGCTGCTGCTGTAGGTGAACTGATCCCCGGGCTGGGCAGGACTGGTCCCCCCTGGAGTCGTCACCGTCACATCTACGGTTCCGGGGATATGGGCCGGGCTCGTAGCCGTGATCTTGGTGTCGGAGTTAACGGTGAAGCTCGTAGCCGGTGTGGCTCCGAAGTTGACAGCGGTCGTGCCAATGAATCCACAGCCGGTGAGGGTTACCACCGTTCCGCCGGACGTCGGACCCGTGTTCGGCGTGACGGTATCGACGGCAGGCTGGACGCCGTACCCATAGCCGACGTAGCCGCAAAGAGCAGCGTTGTTCGAATTGATGGTGACTGGCCGAACCAGGAGCGAGGCGCCCAGGACGGCTGCCACGATGGCGACAGGCAGAAGTCTGGTTGCAATCGAGGTCTTACTCATTCAGGCTCGCTCCCTACTGAAACCCGAGTCTGGCGGCGTTTGGAACACAAAGGGGCGGCGGGCCCTCCCAGCCCGAAACAGCGCGCGCAAATTTTGCGCTGGCGCAATTTCTAACACCTACCCAGTGGGGTGTCAATTACCTATCTCTTAACATCCATTTCGGGTTCATCTTCAGCGGACAAGGTCATTGCGATATAGCAAGATCGAACCGTAGTCCTGAACCAGCCGTAAGCCAGGCAACCGGTTCAGGTAGTCGTATCCTTGCCAGTCGACCTCCCGGGCAATGAGGACATACTTGATGTCTCTGAGAGCCAACTGGTGGCTCCAGTCGCCGGTGGCTCCCGCCCTCACCAGCAACGAGATCGAAACCTGCTCTGGATCCGTGGGAGTCGTGCCCGCAACCTCAGGGTTGGAGCTGCCGACGATTGGTACTGAGAAGAAGGCCGGTGCGGGTGACGCAACCACCCGGTTCTGGTTCTGAATGAAGTCGAAACTCATGTATTCGTGCCAGGGCAGAAAGAGCGTTCGTCCGGGATGGGAGTCAGAAGACAAGGTCCGGTCGGCCGCATACCAGCCAGCTGGATACTCCGAAGGCTTGATCTCGCCATGCATCCCGAAAAGTAGGCCGTTGCCGTAGTAGAGCGGCAAGGCAAGCAACAAGCCGATCGTGGCTGCTCCCAGCCACTCGAGCTGGGAGGCGGGCAGCTTCAACTTTTGAACCCACTTCAAGACCGCCTCAGCGCCTAGCCCGAACAACTGGGAGTAGACGAGGGCAAGCACGGCGGCCCACTTGCCGGCATCTCTCATTCCCCGATAGAGCGGTACCGTCGCGTCGAGCCACCGGACGAAACCTGCGGTCAACGGATGGGAAATCCCCACTTCCAGGGTCAATGCGATTACGGCGGCCAAGACCAATCCGAGAGTCCAAGGTGCCAAGTTGTCCTTCCGTCTGACTGCTGCAAGAACACCGATCCCGCAGACGGCCAGAAGAATTAACAGAACAACTGGCCATTCCGGGACAAAGGCCTTCATCGAGGTGAAGCGGCCGCTGTTCTCAGCCCAGAACCCATACAGGCCAAGCAAATTCGGCACTAGTCCAGCGGTTTGATCCGGAACCGCCGCGTAGGCGGTTAGCAGGCTGGCGCCGGTTGCGCCTATAACTGCTGCCTCCGAACTCCTCCCCATAAGGAGTGGCACGGCCCAGTACGAACTCACGATGGCCGTGCTGCAAACCGCTACGGCGAGGGCCTGGGCCAGCTCTTTGATGTAAGCCGCCTTGAACTTAGTGGCGATTACATAAATCGGCAAGACAATCGCGGCGACCACCCCTGAAACAAGAAAGAGATGAGGCGTGAATACTGCGACCAAGGACATGCTGATCGCGAAGAGCAACCCAGCGCGCCAAGTTGGCTCCCGGCACAGCTCTCGGAGCCGAATCGAGACCCATGGCAGCATTGCGTAGCCCGCCAGGAGAAACAGTTGTCCATAGTGCAGGCGGCCAAAGACAAACGGATTCAGAACAAAGATCCCACTGCCAGCCGCGCGAGGCACGAACCTATCTACGGGAACCGCTCGATAAGCGGTAAAGGCCGCGCCGAACAGAACGGCGGCGACGAAAAGCCGACCCGTTAGCTGAGCCGAGATCAGGCTGGCTACGGTCGCAAGGACTGCTTCCGCAGGAATGGAAGCGGAAATCGCCGAGGGCCATGCCAAATGGCGCGGACCAGGCCAATCTGTGCCAAATAGGTAGCCGCTGGCCCAAAGCCAGGGCCCTCCGATCGCGAGCGTAAGAAAGCCGGACCAAATCAGCCCGGTGGCCGGCTCGCCAGTATTGCGGTTAAGTCCCTCCGTTCGCGGCCAAAGGTCTCCGCGCGCAGCCTGACTCAACGCCATATAGTATTTCGGCCCAAGCGACGCGCCGTGCTTCGTGTGATAGCGTCACCTCGGCTCGGGATCAAATCGATTTCGTCGTAGGCCATGGGGTTCAAGGGGTGTCCGCCACGACTCAAGTTCATTGGAAGCGCCGAGTATCGGACCTTCTGCGCGGCGAACGCGTTCTCACCCACAACCTCATCGTTGGGGCTGGGACGATCGCAGCAGGGATTTTGGGTGTTGCGTTTCAGTCACTCATTTCCCATCAACTTCGGCCCGCGGACTACGGCGGCGCATTTGCGGTCGTGACGCTAATCACCTTCATAGGTCTGCCGGCCAGCGCATTCACACTGGTCATGGCGAGGGAAACGAGCCGCGGCCGCGGCTCAGGTCACCAAGCCTCAAGTGCGGCCCTTCTGCGTGGCGCCAAACGCACGCTCTTGTTGCTTGGGGTTGTGCTTGGCGGCGCGATAGCGACGGGCTCAATGCTGCTTTCTAGGTTCCTCGAGGTACCGGTCGAGTTGTTGCTGGCCGCTTCCGTGGGCATACCGTTCGGACTAGTGCTACCTCTCCTGCTGGGCGAGTTGCAGGGCGCGGAGCGGTTCACCGACTACGCGATTCTCTCTACCGGCCAAGCTGCCCTGAAACTACTCGCGGCGATCGCACTCGGGGTGTTCTTTGGTCCGCTGGGCGTCATTGCTGGAATTTCCGCGGCAACGATCACTGCCTATGCAATCGCGCTGCGGATGGTACGGCGGAAGCTATCAATTCATTCGAGCCTTCCATGGCTCCGTCCGGCGGCAAAATACCTCGCGATTGCGCTGCCCAGCACACTAGCCCTCGCGGTTCTCCTGAGTTCCGATGTACTCCTGGTTAAGCACTACTTTTCAACGGGCGCTGCGGGCGAGTATGCAGCCGTGGCTGCAATTGGTCGTGCGATTTTCTGGGGAGCTAGCGGAGTGGCGATAGTCCTCTTTCCGAAGGTTGCGTTTCGCAGTTCGCAAGGCCGCAGCGGCATCCAACTGGTCGCCGCGTCGCTGCTCCTGGTCGCGATAGGCGGAGTGACGGGCTTATTGCTGCTTGCGTTCTCCTCACCGTGGCTCGTCAAAGCGTTTGCCGGTTCGGCCTACATTGGGGGTGCCGCTTACCTCCCGTGGTACGCGATAGGCATGGTTCTGCTTGGCGCTGCAGCCGTACTGATTGCTACCCATCAGTCAAAAGGAAGACCAGGATTTCTGGCGATCCTCCTGCCACTCGCTGCACTTGAACCGATCCTCATTGCCTTCTACCATCAGAGCCTGCTCCAAGTGATACAAATGGTCGATATCTCGATGGGTCTGGTAGCGGTGGCGCTGACCGGATGGTATGTGGTGGACGAGCGGTCCGCAGCAGTCACTAGTTCTGTTTCGGCTGTGCCCGCAAATATTCAAGCCACGCCGCAGCTGCAGGTGAACCGTTGATCGCCGACCTCACCAAAACATCGCCTCGCGATGCTCGCAAAAGCCGTACCTCAACGCGGCCAGTTGAGCTCTCGGTCATTGTCCCGGCTTATAAAGAAGGACGTCGCATCTACAGCAACTTGACAAGACTCGTAGGAGAACTGGACAAGCTAAACGTCGCGTACGAGGTCATCGTCGTGTCTGATGGGAACACGGATTCGACCGTGAGCGAGGCTCGGCGCTTTAAGTCTCCAGCCGTGAAGGTTTTCGACTATCCCATGAACATCGGAAAGGGTTTCGCCCTAAGCCTTGGCGTTAGCCAGTCCAGCGGCGCGCTCGTGACCTTCATCGACGCAGATATGGAACTCGATCCGGCAAACATCAAGGTGTTCATTGATCTGATGCGCGACTCCGAATGCGATGCCGTAATCGGATCGAAGCGTCATCCGGGGTCCAGAGTTGCTTATCCTGCCTTCCGGCGCTTTCAAAGCGCTGTCTACCAGCTGTTCGTCCGTTTGCTGTTCAACCTCGATGTGCGGGACACGCAAACCGGTCTGAAGCTATTTCGCAGGCAGGTGCTGCAAAAGGCCGTCCCTCTCCTGGCGATCAAGAGATTCGCTTTTGACCTGGAGCTTCTTGTGGTTGCCCGTTTCCTCGGCCATACCAAGATCTGCGAAGCGCCAATAACTCTCGATTACCAGTTTGAGAGCACCGTCAACCTCGCGGCAGCGTGGAATGTATTGTGGGATACCGCCGCGATCTTTTATCGACTCCGCATTCTGCGTTACTACGAGCGGCGCCGACAGCAGCTTTTGAACACTCCAGCTGACGAAAGCCCAACACTCGAGCCGCCAGGCGGGAGCTAGCACCTCGTCTCGCGCGGACAGTGGCCCTCGACGGCGGCGCGATAACCCAGCAGCCCAGCCGCGAATCTCGGTGGTTATCCCGCTTCATCGAGATAGCCCCGGATTTAGAGATTGCCTGAATGGTTGCCAGCACCTGGACTATCCGTCCTTCGAACTGATTGTCGTGAGCGACGTCGAGGTCATTCTGCCGGCAGATGTGAGGCTTGTCCTATCGCAGTCGATGCATGACACCGGCCCTGGGGAAAAGCGGGATCTCGGAATGCATGCGACGCAGGGCGATTACCTGGCTTTCATCGATGACGACGCAGTGCCTCGGCGCGACTGGCTTACGAGCGCGGCGCGGATTCTCGATGACGAGACCATAGGGGCCGTCGCGGGTCCTGGAGTTACTCCACTTCGAAGTCTATGGAGGGAGCGGGTCGGCGGCGCTTTTTACGAGTCTTGGCTGGGCAGCGGGCCCTATCGTTATCGATTCCGTCCCGAGCCTCGACGAGAGGTCGATGACTACCCCGCGTACAACTTGGTGGTAAGGCGTACAGCAGCCGAGCACGTGAAAGGCTGGGGAACCGGATTCTATGGAGGATACTGTCATCTGCCTGGCTCTGATTGAAGCAGGCTGGCGCATTGTCTACGATCCTTCGGTCGTTGTCTACCATCGGCGCCGACCAGTAATCCGCCATCACCTTGCGCAGGTCAGCAATGTAGGCCTTCATCGTGGTTACTTCGTTAAGGTCTATCCCAGAACCTCGCTTCGCGCCTCATATTTCCTCCCCACAATTGGCACCATTGCCCTGGTGGGATTGGCATTGGCAGCGGTTATCAGCGCTGGCGCGCGTGCCATTTTGGGCGCACTGATTGGCGTGTACATAATCGGGGGAATAGCAATTGGCTACGCTGAACAACGGGACCTTTCCGTAGCTGTTGCGCTCCCTCCAGTAGCGCTTCTCTCTCACCTTGCCTATGGCGTTCAATTCGTGAGGGGGCTGCTTGTCCGGCGACTCGAGCGATGACGTCTCTGCCAGGAATTAGCGTGCTAATTCCGACATTGAATTCCCAGCGATACATCGAGGACTGCCTACGTTCCCTGCGCGCACAAGATTACCCACAGACGTCGATCGAGATCATTGTCGCGGACACCGGATCCACTGATTCAACCCTGGATATCCTTGCTAGGTATCAAGTCGATCGCGTGGTACCCAATCCCGGAATTACGGGCGAGGCGGCCCGCGCCATACTGAACCGCCTCGCGAGCAAGGAACTGATTCTGTCGATTGACTCCGACAACTACCTAGTGGACCCGGATTGGTTGCGCCGAATGGTGGAGCCGTTATCTCATGACTCTTCAGTCTTTGCCACCGAGCCGCTGCGTTGGGACTACGTGTCCTCGGACCCGCCTCTCAATCGATATTTTGCGCTCAGCGGCGTAAACGACCCTGTGTCGCTATTCGCCGGAAACTACGGGCGTTACAGCTTCATCACGAACAGGTGGACAGAAATGCCACACCGAGAGGAACAATGTGACGGCTACATTATTGCTGAACTCGAGCCAGGTCACGTGCCAACAATGGGCGCGAACGGGTTCCTCGTGCGCACAAAGGTTTTGCGCGAGGTGGCGACTGGTGAGTTCTATTTCGACATCGACGTAGTCAATGGGCTAGTTTCAGAAGGTCACCACCGAATCGCAAAGGTCGACGTAGCACTAGGTCACCATTTTGCGCGGGATCTGCCGTCGCTCAGTCGCAAGATCAATCGGCGGATTGAGGACTTCCTTTATTGGCGCAAGCGGCGAAATTTCCCTTGGCTCTCTTCCGGCCGCCCTGCCATTGCGCGGTTTGTAATCAGCACGTTGATTGTTTTCCCACTACTTTGGCAGAGCTTCCGTGGCTGGCTCAATGTTCGCGACAGGGCCTGGTTTTACCACGTCCCGGTGTGCTGGTTGACACTATGGCTCTATAGCCGTGCTGTCATCCGTTCGCTGATTAGACGTGCGCCCCATTCGCGAAAGGGCTGGCAGTATTGAGCGGCCTGCGCCGAGTCATCAGCGGATCGGGCAACTTAGGCACTGCCGCCGTGCTTTTAGGCGTCTATCTCTATTCTCGGGTCCAGCCCAGCGAAGGCTATCTCCAGGCTCACAAAGTCGGATCGCCACCCGTTGGCGAACATGGTCTATCGCTTCGAACGTGGTTAGCATCAACGGCTCTGGCTCGACAGGTGATGCGGTTCCAGATGCGTGACGGCTCGGCAATAAATTCCCGGATAGTCGATGCAGGCGCCCTGCTCTCGGTCCATATGGATAGCGATTACGACATTCCAGGTGTAGCTTGGTCGGCGGCTCGAACCATCGTTGATATTGGCGCTCACGTCGGTTGCTTCACTGTGTGGGCGGCACGGCGCGCCCCCCATGCGCGACTTCTTGCGGTCGAGCCAAACCCTGAAACATTTCAACTGCTAGTCCAAAACATCCGCAGTAACGGTCTCGAGGATCGAGTCGTAGCCATAAACGCGGCAGTTGGGGTCGAACCTGGCACGGCACAGCTTGATTTCGTCGCTCATTCGTTGGGGACACGGATCGCCGTCGCCGCCGGCGATGGGGTTCGCGTAAGAGTGCAGACCTTAGGTGGCCTCCTTGCGGAGGCGAGCGTGAGCCAAATTGAAATGCTCAAGATGGACTGCGAGGGTATGGAGTATTCCATCCTCCCCACTTTGGGCATGAAAGGTTTGGATGTTATCGGTGCCCTTGCGTGCGAATACCATCCTGAGCCGGGCCACAACCCCAGTGAACTGGACGCGATATTGCTTTCGGCGGGCTTTCGCGTCCGGCGGCCAGATGCCCCCCTGGGTGTGCTCTGGGCGACTCGGTGACTTCGAGAGCTCCTGCTCGCTACGTCAATGCGCGCGGATTGGAAGCTCTATCCGGGAGGTCCGGCAACAGCGCTTGACAGGCTCGGTGGCCCTTGCGGTCCGTGGCTTCGCTGAAGGTCTGGGGGCAACGCGCCGTTTGAGCGGCGCCGTCGGCGTCTTGGCGCTACTCGCGCTCCCGTTGGCTTCAGGAAACATCGCCGACCGTATAGGCCTTGCTGCTCTCTTGAGCTTTAGCGCCGCAACTACGGCGGCTTTATTTGAACTCCTGTCGCAACCTCAACGAACCCAGCTTTCTGACCAGAACCCACCAGACGCCGATTCGCGCAGTTGGACGCTCGTCTTTTTGATCCTTATTGCCCTGACGTTGGCAGCTTCGCAGAGCTGGTTCAAAGGATCGACGGTAATCGCGGCGGGCGACGAAACGCTTCCAAACGGGACCGCATGGACGAATCACCTGTTTGATGCGTGGGTATGGTCAGGGTCGAACCTAGGCGGGCCCGGCGCGCTGCAACTGCAGCTGCCGTGGGCGCTAATTCTTCGGATCGTAACCACTCTTGGTGGATCTGAAGGCTTGGCCCAGCGCGTGTGGTTAACGACACTATTCGTCGGCGTTGCAATCAGTGCCGCTATCGTCGCACGCGCTCTTGGATTGGCTCCTCTTGGTGGCTTCGTGGCCGGCACCGTCTATGCATTCAATCCCTTCACGATGAGCAGCGGTGGCGGAAATGTTGTACCAGTGTTCCTATCCACACAAATTGCCATCGCATTATTCGCGACTAGTGTCTTCCTCGTAGCCCGGCGTCGCGTCGGCATCTTGAAGGGCGCTCTCCTGCTTGCCAGCACCGCTCCGTTGTTGGGTTTCATTTTTCAGACGCCACCCGAGCTCGGGGTTACTCTGCTTGCCCTGCCCTCGTCCATCGGAGTCGCCGTCTGGCTTTGGGGTCGGCCTGCCCTGTTGAAATGCCTCCAAACAGTCGGCCTGGGACTCCCGCTGTTGCTTCTTTTGTCGGCTTACTGGATCGTCCCTGGCACTCTGCAGGCTACGACGGCTGCAACAGCATTGCTTTCGGGAATCGATACCTGGAGCTTTACTGAGGTGCGCGCTACGCTAAGCAACGCGTTCTGGCTGAACACTCATTGGACGTGGCTCCACTCTGACTACGTCCCGTATGCGGTGAATTACGGGCAGTTCCCATTGCGATTTCTCATCTACGTGTTGCCCGCGGCTGTGTTGGGCGTCCTATGTATTAGACGTCTCTGGATTGGTATTGAATCCCGATTCGCCAATGACGGTCTGGCCGTTGCTCTCCCGCTGATCGTCGGCAGCCTGCTTGTCATTTACCTGAGCACTGGAACGCGTTTTCCAGCCGGTCCCGTGTTTACGTGGCTTTACGGCCTTCCCTACGGATGGATCCTGCGCGAACCAGGCCGATTTCTGGTCGTCGCCGCGCTGGCCTATTCGCTTCTTGCAGGGATATTGGTAACGCACCTCTTGCGTCTTTCACAGCTCCGTTGGGATCAAGTTTGGGCACCGGCTACCCATCATCTTGCCCGCGGTATTCGACTCATGACGAGTTCCCGTTCTCCGGGTGTGATTGCACTGGTGAGCCTTAGTTCCTTGGCCATCGTTACCAGCTATCCCTTCATCACGGGAGAAGTGATTCCCGATGACAGGGGTAAATTCCTGCCATCCGCACATGTCAATTTCCCGGGGTATTGGCAGAGCATGGCCGACTACATCAATTCACCCGACCGAAAAGACGGAGCGCTTCTGGTTCTTCCTGTCGACGATTTTTATCAAATGCCCTACCGATTCGGATTCTACGGTGCGGAAACGTTCATCCCTAA
>QHVV01000139.1:0-1881 GCA_003222385.1 Acidobacteriota bacterium | reverse complement strand
ACGCAACACCCGGCCTGGCACCAGCAGTGGGCCTCACCGCAGACTACTTGCGCAATCACGATTGGGTAAGTGCATCTCGCACTTTGTCAGTACTACAGGTGGCGTATGTCCTCGTGCGTGGTGATATAGATCAATTTCCAGGACGCCAAATTGATCTCCCTCAAAACTATCGCGACCTCGCATTGGACCCGCATCTGGTTCTGCAGAAGAGTTTCGGCCCGCTGTCCTTGTTCGCGACGGACATCCAACCACAGACCGGCATAAGAACAGCCAGTCGTTTTTGGACCATTCAGGAACGTGCCGCCGACTTGGGCATGCTGACATACATTCCCTCGGGATTTGACCTCGTGACTCACAGTCCTATTCCAGGCGTGCCGTCAATTGTCGTCGACCGTGGCGATCCGATTATCGAACCAGGTTCGGAGTTCCGCGGCGCCCTCGGTGGCCCAGTTCAGGATTGCCAAACGGCAATTCCGCATGCCAGCCAAGTAAATGCGGATGTCATCGACAAAGGTGGCCCAGGCGGCGGCGCCTTCCTAGAGTTGACATCGACCGATGGCATCGCCTGCGTTTCACAGCCGCTGCCATGGGTATGGAAAAGTGGACCACTCCTAGTAGAGTTGGCCACACGTCACATATCGGGCGATGTACCTCACATCTGTCTGCTCGAGATCGGACCGCAACGCTGTAGTCCGTTACCAGATCTTCCAGCAAACGCTACCTGGTCGAATTATCGGGCGATCGCGTATCCCGAGCCGGGAACGAGATCGTTAGTCTTCTACCTCACGGCCGGCGGCGATTCGCTGTCAATTAACGAATTTGCGTCCGTGCGGCTGACATCAATTGCCGTACGAGTCTCGAATAGTAGCGGCCCATCGGCCGCACCTTCTGGGGCACCCGCCGCCTTCCTGACGGTCGGTGGCGAGGGCTACAGCGCCAATTGGGCGGGGCCAGCGGGTGGCGAACACGTGTTGGTGGACGGGCTATTCGACGGCTGGATTACCACCTACCCCCCGGGCCAGCCACCGAACGTTCATTACATGTGGACCCCGTTTGTAACCGCTGGTTACATGGCGACGATGCTTGGCATGCTCCTCGCAGTCCTCGCGCTGGCAGGACATTGGTACTACAAGAAACGTCGCCTTCGTTAGGTCGCGTTAGGAGCCTTCGTTGTGGTGGTTTCCCGCATGACCCTTGCTGTGGCCGCGACCATGTCCGTTGACCAAGCCGACTGAGCTGTCGGCGTCCTCGGCGGTCGTACTAGCCTCGCTCTCGATCGGAGTGACACTGATCTGCGATCGTGCCTTGCCGTTCAGGTGACCAGCTGTCTTGCTGTCGCCCTCTGACTCCGTGATGCTGATTCCTAAAATGCGCAGGACGCCTGTCCCGTGGCCCGGGAATGGCCGGTTTGGACACACCTTGCCGTGGTCGTGGAACCCGTCGCCCTTTACGCCACAGTTGTTTCTGTAGCCGTAACCGACATCACTATTTGAAGCCAGTGATGGTACCTGCGCTAAGAACGATGCCAGCAGAACTCCGCCGACGACGAATGCAGGGATCAGCCTGCGAAGAGTCTCAACCTTGAGTAGATGCATTTGGTTTGCTCCAGGTGGCGTAATACCGGCGCAAACCCTTCCTCTTCACCGACCCTAACGAACTCGCTTAAGGAATGTCAAGAGGCTTCGGGTTTTCGCCGGCGGGGCCTTGGGTTTTCGCGAATGGAACAGCGTGCTGAGCCGGAATTGCAGGGTCAATTCGGGCTCTTCAGCTCACCGTGACGATGGTGTTGGCGAGTTGTTCATACGCGGCCGAGCTGCTCGAGTCCTTGACCCAAACGCCGAAGTAGACCGAGCCCGGGGCTGCGCCGGTTGTATTCCAGCT
>QHVV01000138.1 GCA_003222385.1 Acidobacteriota bacterium | reverse complement strand
CGCGGGTGAGACGAAAGACTCGGCGTTGATCACTCTGGAAACAGTCTTTAGGCTCACGTGCGCGTGTGCTGCTACCTGTCGCATCGTAGATCGGCTGTTCATCCGCCCTGGCGGCTTCACAACACGCGCTAAATATTGAGTTCCCAACCGACAAGGACGTTGTCGTGTCGGGAATAGGTGCTGGCTGATGCCAGGAGGAATTCAAATCCATTGCCGATTGCTAGTTCGAACAAGCCTGCTTTCTAGTGCGTGCCAAGCGGAAAGGCGGTGAGCCAAGCACGTGCATTGGGAATGTGATCGGTCGCGAGCGTATCTGGATTGCGACCACGCACCACGCCCACGAAATAGCCGAGCAGTTGGAATGGCAGGGTGACCAAGACCGGCGCCACATACTCCCCGAGCTCTGCACGAAGCCGCCATGTCTCGTCGGCATGCGGCGCCAGTCCGCCCACACCGCCATACTCCACCGCGAGGGTAGGGCTGAGGCCCTCCTTTGCGGCGCGGAGGACATCGACAATGCGCTTGTTCGCTACTCCCTCCGCCGCAATGGCCACCACCAGTCGGGTCGGCGATAGCAGCGACAGCGCATCATGGTGGAAGTCGCCCGCGCGATAGGCCTTGCCGACCATGAGGCTCTGTTCTTCAATCTTCAGGGTACCCTCCCGCGCCGAGAAATAGTTCGGTCCACTCCCAACTACGAATACCGAGTCCACGTCGACGGTGCGGTTAGCAAAGTCTTCGATTCGTGGTGTGAATTCCCCCAAAAAGACCTCGCCCGCCTCGGGCAGTGCAGCAAGTTCGCGCTCCAGCTGGCGACGATCGGCTGCCGACGTTGCAAGCGACGCGGCCAGCAGTGTCTGAAGCAAAAGACGCGTCGAAATTACCGAGATGCACGGACCGCAATGCTGGCGAGTCAAGTACACAACAGACCGATCTGCTTCGTTGAGTATCGGGCTGATGTCTGTGTTGGATAGCGCCACGGTCAGCACATGTCTCGCTTTTGCCGCCCGGATCGCTTCTAACGTCTCGATGCTGCCCCCTGTCCCAGAATGAGCGATAACCGCCGTCCTGGCTGCATCAACGTGTGGGAAGTAGTGCGCTAGCTCGTATGACTCAATGGCATCGGTGCTCACATCGGTGAAACGTCTGAACAGCAGATTGCCGTGAATCGCGGTGAAAAAGGCCGAGCCGCATCCAGTGAAAATTACACGCCGGATGCCACGTTCGGTGAGCTCCTTGGCGAGCGCCTCGACCTCGACGCGCTTGGTTGCCAGTATGTCCGCCCACTGAGTCGGCTCCTTGAGAATTTCGTCATATACAACGAACGGATGCCCCTCACGAACGACATCGGACTCCCGAATGATGTACCAGAGCGGCTTCTTTTTGACCTCATCCTCGAGCCAGGAAGGAATGGGGACCTCTGGAGTGGGCTCCTCGGCTCCTGGATGCTGCTCCAATAAGTTCTGCGCCCAACGGGGAAGCATGTTCACACCTCCATTAGTCGAACTTGATCGGCGACTGCAGTCTCGTGAATGCTTGAAGCGGTCAGGTCCACATTGAGTCGATCAGTTGCACGTAACACGTCTCGTGCGATCTGGTTAGCGAATGCCACTGCGACAGCGACACTTTTGGCATTGGCCAGCGCGTACAGGAGGCCCGCATTGAAACTATCACCGGCGCCGACCGAGCCTGTTGCTGGCTCCGTCGTCTCGACGGGAACGAGGTGCAGATGCTTGTCGTGGGATGTCGAGAACACGGCCCCATTCGCCCCGTCCTTGATTACGAGTGTTGGAATGCCCAGTTTGTGAATGAGCTGCACTCCGCGCCGCAGCGAGCTCGTGCCACTAAGCTGGCGTAGCTCCGCACGGTTGCAGGTAACGAGATCGAGCGCATCGGCTAGCCGCGCTAGATCATCGAATCTGAACGGCCGTGGAATGGCCGGCCCGATGTCCATGACCGTGGTGGCTCCAGCATTGCGATACGGCTGGAAGTAACTCGCCATTAGCTCCGCAGTTGGATGCGGACAACCCCCGAGAAACATGACACGGGTGTCCGGCAAGGGTGCTGCAACTGCGTATCGCGCCTCTAAGGGATGGAAGAACGAGAGGCGATTTCCACCACCGTCGGTGGCGACGATATTGGTGGAACTCTCCTCGTCGGTGCTGTCCGAAGCCAGTTCAACGCCAGCCGCCTCGAGCCGCGCACGTAGCCAGCCGCCCCAGAAGTCTCGCCCCAGCCGCGTGTGCAAGCGGGCCGGCTGGCCAAGCCTGCCAAGTATGTATGCGGCAAGCCCACCGTTGCCACCGACGCTCAAATTGGCGGCGCGATCGCAGTGGGCCAAGGTGGCGCGCCCGAACTCTGCGCCAGTTCCAGGCGGAAAGCGGGGCACCGAAACGTAGATATCGACGGTTGTCCCTCCGATGATCTCGACTATTCCACTCATTGCACCGACTGCCTGGTCACCGTTGCCACAGGAGATGGCTAGCCGCGGAGGTATAGGCGCGGTCCTTCAAAGCCACGAGGTCAACCTTTAATCCCAGTGCGAGCAACGCTGCGAACAAAGGCATCCTGGAAAGCAAGGAACACGACAAGTAGCGGGAGCGTCATAACGGTGGCGAAGGCCATGATGTCTCCCCATTGCACCGGCGGCAGGGTCTGGAAGACCGCTATTCCTAATGGCAGGGGGCGAACCTCAGGGCCTCTTGTGACTAGCACCGGCCAAAGCAGTTCACCCCAGGCAAAGAGGAAACTTAGGATCGCGACGGTGGCGTAGACGGGTCGCGCCAGAGGTACTACGACCCTCCAAAAGATGGTCAGGGGGCCGGCACCGTCGACTCGAGCGGCCTCCTCGAGTTCTTTCGGAATACTTAAAAAGAAGGTATAGAAGAGGTACGTGAAGAAGGGACTCGCAATGAACGGGACAATTTGCACCTGGTAGGTGTCAAGCACCTCGATCTTAGCCATCATGAAAAACAGCGGAACCGCGATCGCCTGAAACGGAATGATGATCAGGGCGATCACAACGCCGATGAGCAGGCCCCTGCCTCTAAAAGTCATGCGGGCGAGCGCATAGCCGAACAAGCTGTTGACCACGATTCCGGCAACGACGATCGACGACGTGATGATCATCGAGTTGATGAAAAGGTGTGCGAGATCAGCTCGAGCTAAGGCATCACCGTAGTTCACAAACGTGATCGCAGTTGGTATGAATGCTCGCCACGAGTTGCCCTCGCTCAGGACTCTGTCGTTCGGCTTGATGCTGCCGATGAACTCAAAGAGCAGCGGGACCAAAAACATGACCGCGAGGAGGGTCATCCCCACGTACGTTGCCAGGGCGCCAAGAACCCTTGGCAGTCGCCGCGGCTGGATTACCGTGATCTGGCCGCTCCGTGGCTCACTTCTCGCCAGCGTCACGACAGACATCGGGCTCACGTCGTCTCCTCACGGATCAGGCGGCGTTGCGCCACGCTTATCGAGAGGACGATCAAGAAGAAGATGACCGCGATCGCAGAGCCCTGCGCTATGCGCTGCCTGCCAAAGCCAACGTCGACCAGCATCAGCATCAGCGTCTGAGTGCTGTCCAACGGCCCGCCGCTGGTCATCACATACACCTGATCAAAAAGTCGGAATGCGAGAATGGTTGTGATGGTCACGACAAAGAGCAGTTGGTTGCGCAGCTGAGGAATCGTGACGAATCTGAACTGCTGCCAGCCGCTTGCCCCGTCCACGATGGCCGCCTCATAGTGGTCGTGAGGTATGTCCTGTAGGCCGGCCAAGAGAATCACCATCTGGAACCCGACTCCCTGCCAGATCGACATGATGATGATTGCCAGGAAGGCGGTACTGGTGCTCCGCAACCAATTGGGGTGCACGGCTCCCCCCGAGACAGCGCCTAGGAGACCGTTGATGAAACCTGCATCTGGGTCATAGAGGAGTCGCCACACGGTGGCGGCGACTGCCATCACGGTCACGACCGGCGCGAAGTAGATAGTCCGAAAGACCCTTACGCCACGTAGCTTCTGATTCACTAATACAGCGAGCGCGAGTGCGAGGGCGGTCTGAACTGGAACGACAATGACGACAAAGAGGAGATTGTTCCCAAGCGCCCGGTAGAAGATCGGGTCTTGAAAGACCCGGACGTAGTTCTGAAGCCCGACAAATCGCAGCGGGATGGGTGAAAGCAGCCTGAGGTTCGTGAAGGAGAAAACTATGGCGAGCACGAATGGTGCGACCAGAAAGGCAAGGAGCATCAAGATCGCCGGCAGCGAGAACAACCAAGGCACCAGGGAGTCCTGACCGACTCGCGTTTTCAGGTTCTTAGTCGGGCTTGAAATCATAAGTCGACTCCATTGCTGCAGCCTGGGGGCGGGGGGTTAATCGCCCCCAGGCCAGTGGTCGCTTACGTCTTTACTGGATAGCCGTCGTTGTCCTTAATGTCCCTGTCGATGTCCTGGACAGCTTTGTCCAGTGCTGCCTTCACATCCCCACCGTTCAGGATGTCATTGATCGCCTTCTGGAATGAGAGGGTGATCGTCGGGTAGGCTGGCGTCTGCGGCCTGGGCACCGCGCTCGACTCGAGCTGCTGCACAAATATGTTTTCAGGACCGCCTGGGGCGAACTGCGTCGACGCGGCACTTGCCGACTTGGTGGCGGGCACGGCCCCATTGGCACCGGTCATCTGGAGCACCTGCTGATCCTTGAGCAGGTAGTTGATAAACGCCCAAGCTGCGTCGACACTCTTTGTCTTAGAGGTGACTCCCCACTGCCAGGAGCCCATGCCAGTCTTGCTTCCCTTCCCGAAATTCGGCAGTGGCAGGATGACCAGGTCATCGCCAAATGCCTTCCGGTAGTCCGCGAACACCCAGTGACCTACCCAGGAAATCGCTGACTGTCCCTTTAGGAATGCAGTGTCATCCACGTTGAAGTCAACGAAGCCCTGCTTGAACCATGACTGAAAGACCGTGAGTGACTGCACCGCAGCCGCGCTATTGAGCACCCCATCGGCTGACTGGTAGTTACGCCTGTCGATAAGATCTGCCCCCGCCGACTGGATGATGGGCGAGAAACCATATGTGTACCACTCACCTTGGCCATAGTTGATCTTGAGGTCGAGAGGCTTCTTGAAGCCAGCCCCCTGCAACGTCTTGAGCGCTTGGGTGAACTCGTCCGCGGTCCACGCGTCTTGCGGACCTGACGGGATCCGAATGCCTTTCTTAGCGAGCACTGACTTGCGTGTGTAGAGGCCAAGCCCAGAGTCGAAGGTTCCAACTCCGTAGAAGTGGGCAGCGTAGGTGCCCTGCTTGACGATCGACGCCAGAAGGTTCGCCTTCAGATCAGGCGAAATGCAGTTGTCGAGGGCAACTAGGTTGCGATTCCAAGCGTAGTTGTAGAGGAATGGTCCATCGAAGTCGAGGATGTCAGGCAACCCGCCCGAGGCAGCCGCCGCTTTTACTTGGTCGTTGTAGTTGCCCTCTGGCAAAAGTACGAGCTCGACTTTTACGTCGTTTTGACTGGCATTGAAGGCCGCAACTTGTGACGTAATCGTGGTTCGTTCGCTGCCCTGCCCGCTGTGGAACCAGGCCTTGACCGTTACCGGTCCGCCGGCGACCTTGCCGGTACAACCTGCGGTGGACGTTGTGCTGCCTCCGCCGCCACCACATGCCGGGCCCAAAAGCGCGAAGAGCGCCAGCACCAAAGCCCACCTTCTCATCGTTCAGGCCTCCTTTACCCCTGCCGTCATGACCCACTCAGCTGAGCTCGCGTTCCGGTTTTGTCCCATGAAACCGGTTTCAGACAGACCGTAGCACAGGCCCG
>QHVV01000137.1 GCA_003222385.1 Acidobacteriota bacterium | reverse complement strand
GAACATGATGATGGTCAAGGACAAGTCGGGCAAGGAGACCGAGGTGTACTGGACGGGCTCGACCAAGATGCTCGGCAAGCCGATGGCGGAAGGGGAGACCGTTCACTACAAGGCCAAGATGAAGAACGGGAAGATGACCGCCTACTGGGTGCACGTCGGAGAGATGACCAAGGCGACCAAGACGAAGGCGGCCGCGAAGAAAACGGGATACTGAGGCTCCGGGCTATCCGACCGCCTTGCGGCGGAACTGCCTCATCCCGAAGGAAACGAACAGAAGGTCGAAGAAGACGAGTCCGCCGTAGATCGCGAGCCGCGGGAGGTGCGGAAAGCGCGGCACGAGCGCGGACCGGAATCCTTCGCTCGCGTACACGATCGGGTTGATCAAGACCGCTTTCTGGAGCGTGGGGAAGACCTGGAGAGCGCTCCACGGGTAGTACGCGCAGCCGAAGAAGATCATGGGCGCGATCACGAGGGAAAACATCAGCCCGATCTGCGTCTGGCCCACGCTCGTGCCGAGAACGAGCCCGATCGCCGCGGCCAGGCACGAGACCAGCAGAGCGAGAAGAACGAAATCGAGCGGCCGCGAGAAGGAGAGGCCCACGCCCGAGCCCATGACGAGCCAGGCGGTCGGGAGGACGACGAGCCCTGCCGCGATCGCCTGGAGCATGCCGGCGACGACCTTCTCGACGGCCACCCACTCGATCTCGATCGGCGAGAGGAGACGGTCCTCGATTTCCCGGGTGAACTGGAACTCGGAGACGAGCGGCATCGCCACGGACCAGACTCCCGAAAGGAGCATGGCGAGCGCGATGATGCCGGGTAGCAGCATCCCCTTGTACTCGGGTCGAATCAGTCCACTCGACGTCATCACCTTCCCGAAGACGAACACCAGCAGCATCGGCTGAAAGAGCGTCTGGAGGAGGAGCGTCACGAAGTTGCGGCGGGCGACGTGCGCGTCGCGCCGGAGCATCGCGAGGAACGTCTTCGCGTTCAATCCCGCAGGCTCCGCCCCGTGTGGTGCAGGAAGAGGTTCTCGAGCGACGGCTCCGAGATCTTGACGTCGCGGATCTCGACCGCCGCCTCGTTCGACAGGCGCGCGACTTCCGGAAGGAGGGCTCCTCCCCGGTCCGCGTAGAGATCGACGGCTCCGTCGCCCGAAGTCCGCACGCCCGTCACGCCCGGCAGCCGCTCGAAGCGGCTCAGGAGCGCCGGCGGAGCCGCGGCGAGGTGGAGACGCACCACGTATCCGCCGGGAATCGAGCGCTTCAACTCCTCCGGCGTCCCGAGCGCGATCATCCGGCCGTGGTCCACGATCGAGACGCGGGAGCAGAGCTCGTCGGCCTCTTCCATGTTGTGGGTGGTCAGGAGGATCGTCGTCCCGCGCCGATTGTCGGCGCGGATCAGGTCCCAGAGCAGAAGCCGCGTCTGGGGATCGAGCCCGGCGCTCGGCTCGTCCAGGAAAAGCACCCTGGGGTCGTGCATGAGCGCCCGCGCGATCGACAGACGCTGGAGCATTCCGCCGGAGAAGCCGAGCACCAGCCGGTCCGCCCGGTCGGTCAGTTGAAACCGTTCGAGCAGCTCCTGCGCGCGGCGCACCCGTTCCGCCGCGGGGACGCCGAAATAGGCGCCGTGAAAGACGAGGATCTCGCGCGCGGTCAGCGCGAGGTCGAGGTTTGGCCGCTGCGGCACGACGCCGACCAGGCGCTTGACGGGCACCCGCTCCCGCCAGACGTCGTGCTCTCCGATCCAGGCCCTGCCGGCGGTCGGACGGATCCGGGTCGTCAGGACCCCGACGGTCGTCGACTTGCCGGCGCCGTTGGGTCCGAGCAGCCCGAAGATCTCGCCGGGCGCGACCTCGAGCGAAAGGTCGTCCAAGGCAACGATCTCGAGCTTCTGCTTCGGCCTCTTCCCGCGCGCGAAGAATGAGAACCCCGCGCCCCGCCCTGCCGCCGCGGCAGGCGGCGGCGACGTGTACACCTTCCGAAGGCCTTCCGCGCGGATGCCGATCGCCACGGTCTCGCCCATTCGATGGCGGCGGATTCTAGCGTCAAAGAAAAGCGGGGGCGCAAGCCCCCGCTCGAGTTTGCGTTCCAAGCGGATCAGATGGAATCGCGCATCCGGTTCAGGACCTGGACGATCCCATCCCACTCGTCCGCGACTTCGCGTGAAACGGTCCCGGGCCGTCGCGTCAATTCCTGGTGCGCGCTCTGTGCGTCCTGGAGAAGACGGTCGACTTCGTTGCGCAGCTCGAGCCTGCTCGCCCGGTTGTCGTCGACCATCGCGCGGAAGCTATGCACCGAGTTACCGAAGCTCCGGACATCCGGCGAAAATCCAGGGTATCCGCCGGCGAGCTGGCTCGCCCGGGCCGCGTGCGTTTCGAGCTCGGCCGCGAGCTGACGCAGGTCGCCCTGGCCGCGGCGATAGTTTCCGCGATAGTCGGGCGGGGGCGGCTGATTCGGATTCGGTTCCTGGTATGTCCCCGGAGGAGGAGGCGCCGAGCCCGGGTACGGTTCGCGGTCGCCGGAACGCCAGCGTCCGCGGCTTCCGATCCCGGCCTGGTACTCCGTCGACATCTGGTTCAAGACACTGATGACCTCGTTCCAGTCGGCGACGGTCCGCCGGGTCACGAAACTGGCCCGCCGCAGCCGGTACTGGACGTTTCGCGCCTCGTTCAGCAGACCGTTGATCTCATCGTCGACGGCCCAGGGCCGGGTCTGGTATGTATCCATCCGCTCGTGGAACGAGCTCGTGCGTTCTGCGAAGCGGTCGATCGATCTCAGGAACTTCGGGTCCCGCCGGAAGCCCCAATACGCGCCCTGCTGGACGTGGGTCTGCTCCCGGGCACGTTGGGCGAGCTCGTCGAGGTGATGGGCGTATTGACGTATGCGCTCGTAGTTCTCGCGCACCATCGCGCGGCGCTGGCCGCGGTATTGGTTCGGATACTGGGCGCTCGCCGCCGCCGAGACCGCAAAAAAGCCGGCCAGAGCGATCCCGATCGCGAGAGCGCCTCGATTTCGAGGTTTGAAGATGTTCATGATTTCGTCCTCCGACGCGAGAGAGACGCAAGCAACGGACCAAAACGAGCGGCAGCGTTTTCAATGCTTTATCGACGATGTCCGACCCGGAATTGTCCTCCGGAGAGGACGTCTCGTCAGGGTCCCAGGGCCGAAGCGAGTCGACGGTGCTGGAGAGCCAGAAAAGAAAGGCGGGAGCGTTTCACTGCTCCCGCCGGAAGATCGTGCTGAAAAGGGCGGCTACACCCCGGCGAGGTCCCGCATCCGGGTGAGAATCTGGACGATCGCGTTCCATTCGTCGGCGAGATCGGGTCCGACGTTCATCCGCCGCATCTCCTCCTGCGCGCTCTGAGCGTCTTCGAGAAGGTGGACGAGCTGCGAACGGAGCTCGGATCCGCCAATCCGGTTGTTGTCGATCTGGTCGTGGAAATAGCGCGCCTGATCGCTCAGGTGCTGAATGTTCGAAGCGTACTCGCCGCGGAAGTTGTAGCGGCCTGCGAGGGAAGCCGCACGCGTCGCTCGTTCGTCGAGCTCGTGGGCGAGCTCGCGGAGATCGGTCGCCTGCCCGTATCCGTACGGATTGCCGGAAGGACCATGCGGGTTGGGGACCGACCCCGGAGCGGGATGTCCGTATTCGCCGGGATAGGCATTCCCCGGATACCGGTTTCCGTACGGGCCGGTCGATCCATAACCGATTCCCGTGCGGTACTCGGTGGCCATCCGGTTCAGCAGATCGACGGCGTTGTTCCAATCCTCGACCGTGTGCTCGTCGACGAACCGGGCCCGACGAAGCCGGTACTGGACGTTGCGGGCATCGCGAATCAGGCGGTCGATCTCGGAGTCGACGGCCCAGGGCTGTGTCTGGTACGTGTCCATCCGTTCGTGGAACCGGTCCGTGCGGTCGGCGAAGCGATCGATCGATCTCAGGAACCGGGTGTCCCGCCGGAAGCCGCGGTAGCCGCCCTCCTGGGCATGAGCCTGTTCCCGCGCGTGCTGCGCGAGCCCGTCGAGGTCGTGCGCGAACTGGCGCATCCTTTCGTAGGAGCCGCTTTCCAGGACGCGTCCCGGGTAACGGGACTCGTGCGGGTAGTACTGCCCCCTCATCGGCGCCGAGACCGCGAAGTAGCTTCCGATCGCGATCCCGAGGGCCAGCGCGCCCATATGTCGTATTTTGAAAATTTTCATCGCCGTTATCCTCCAGCGCGTGAATCACGCAAGCGCCGGACCAGAACAGCCGACCGAGTTTTCAGTCACTTACGCGGCCTGCCACTTTCCGGATCGTCCTCCGGAGAGGACGTCGCGTCAGACGGCGAGGGCTGATCGAAGGACGTCGCCGACCGAGATCCCGCCCCGGTAGCTCCCGGCGAAAGAGAGCCCCGGCAGGGAATCCTCGGCGCGCGAGAGTGCCTCGATGCGGCGGACGTGGCCGAGGTCGTACTGCGGGATCGCGGCGGCGTAGCGAGTCACGCGAACGGGTTCGAAGGTCGGCGGTATTTCGAGGGCAGTGGAAAGGTCCCGGGAAGCGACCTCGACGATTTGTTCGTCCGCCAGCGCGAGCGCTTCGGGATCCCGCGTCCCCCCCAGGAAAACCGTGTAAAGCGCCCGGTCGGCCGGGGCGCGGCCGGGGAAGAGGCAGGACGACCAGATCGCGCCGAGAATCCGGCGGCCCGCCTGCGGAACCACGAGATGCCCGAAGCCTTGCTCTGCGCGGGCCGGCGCCGAAAGGTGAACGACGGCGAGCGGCGCGTGGGGGATCGCCGAGAGAGCGGCCGCGGCGGCGGGCGCCACGCCTTCCACGAGGCGCGCGGCCTGCCGGGCGGGGGTCGCGATACACACGCGCTCGACCTCGACGCTCGCTGCGCCCTGCGAAATTCTCCAGCCTCGACCGACCCGATCGACCGATTCCACGGCGCACCGCAGCCGCAACTTTCCGCCGAGCTCCCGGGCCATCCGGCGAGGCAGGGTCTCGAGCCCCTCACGGAACGAGAGAAGACCGCGTTTGCGAGAGCGTGAGCTCCGGGCCGATCCCCGTCGGTCGGCCAGCGCTCCCCGCGTCAGGCTCCCGCGCTCCGCCTCCCAGCGGGCGAGCGCCGGAAACGCCGCCTCGAGAGAGAGCCGGTCGGAGGAGCCGGCCCAGATTCCCGCGACGAACGGCTCGACGACCCGATCGGCGACCTCTGGCCCGAGCCGCCTCGTGAAGAAGTCGCGCACCGTCTCGCCAGACGGGATTCCCCGCCGCCGGAAAGGCTCGGTGAGGAGGCGCAGCTTCCCGCGCGTCGATAAGAGACCGGTCCGAAGAAACGCGGCCGCCGAGGTTGGAAGAGGATGGAGGCGGCCGCCGACGTCGATGGAGCGCGGGAGGCGCGGATCCGCGAGGAGCGCCTCGGATTCGAGACCGAGGTCTTCGACGAGCCGCCACAGCTCCGGCGTCGGGCGGACGGTGTTCGGCCCGAGCTCCAGGAGATAGCCGCCGACCTTCTCCGACCGGACGACCCCTCCGGGCCGCTCCGACGATTCGAAGAGCACGACGTCTTCCCCGCGGGCCGACAGGGCGCGGGCCCTCGCGAGCCCGGCCAGGCCCGCCCCGACGATCGCCGTCGTCATCCCCAGAACGGCCGGATCGAAATCGCGAGGTCGGCCAGGGCGCGCAGGAAGGTCAGGCGGTCGTTCAAGCCGGTCGTCCGCCGGAAGTGAGCGATCCCGGCGCGGCGGGCCGCTTCCGCGAAGAGCTGGTCCACCTCGTAAAGCGTCTCGACGTGGTCGCTGACGAACGCGATCGGAACGACGAGCAACTGTTCGACCCCGGCCCTCCCCAGCCGGCCGATCTCGTCGAGAGTGGGCGGGCCGAGCCACTCGATCGGGCCGAGCTTCGACTGGTACGCGAGCGAGGACGGCGAC
>QHVV01000147.1:539-6633 GCA_003222385.1 Acidobacteriota bacterium | reverse complement strand
TGGTTCTTTCAAGTTTGCGAGCTGCGTCACACCCGACTTCTCGCTTTCCGTCAGCCCATCGAGCCAGAACGTGGTTCAGGGCAGCAGCACCAGCTACACGGTGACGGTCGCTCCCAGTAGCACACTCAACGGTGCGGTCCAACTGACCGCCAGCGGTCTGCCAACTGGCGCCGGCGCGACTTTTAGCCCCAACCCGGCGACAACCACGTCGACCATGACGGTGACGACGTCCCTCACCACGCCGACCGGAAGCGTGATCATCACCGTGACCGGTACAAACGGCATTCTCAGCCATTCCGCAACGACGAACCTCGTGGTTAGCGCAGCCCCACAGTGGGTGGCCACCTACAGCGTGGCCGGTACACCGACCAGCTGGGGCACCAATCAGACCCAGACCTACAGCGTCACGGTCACCAACGCTGGCAGCCAGACCTGGCCTCACACCGGCGGCGGGCTCGTGGATCTCGGTGTCCACTTCACCAGTGCCGGCGGAGGTTTTGGCAACAGCACGTACTACAGCGACCAACGAATCAGTCTGCCGGCTGACCTGGCACCCGGCGCCAGCGTGACGCTGAGCATCACTGTCACCGCTCCGCCCAACAGCGGCAACCTGGTCCTTGAGTATCAGATGGCCAAGGAGGGGCAGTTCTGGTTCGCCCAGTTCGCCGATGTGAATGTGACTGTGAGTTGACTTGAAGGCGGCCTGCTTGTGCACCGCCAACGAGCACTCACAAGAAACTTCGAATGATCCCGCCCGCCGAAAACGCTTTCCAACTCGGTTCGGCCAGGCGGTGCTCCGATCTCGGTACAGCGCTATCGGACACAGAGCGTATCTCGCTCATGAATCCGATTCGGGGTGACAACAGAGAGAGTCCTGAATACTCAGTGAAGTCCAATGTTCAGCGCCTGTACGACCGTTTTTATCCGGTGCAGAATGACGGCTATCGTTGGCGGGACGGTTCCAAGACTTTCTATCAATGGATTCGCTCAGTACCGGGCCTGGCCACCGCAAACGTGCTCAATGTAGGCGCCGGTCCAACACCAACGCCGGCCCTTCGACGACTCCGAGGCGAAGTCGGTAGGTTAGCGGGCGTAGATATCGACCCCATAGTCGTCACCAACGCCGATCTCGATGAAGCCCACGTTACGGACGGTGTCTCTCTTCCGTTTAACGACGGCGAATTCGACATTGTCTATTCCGATTGGACGATTGAACATGTTGAGAGGCCGAAACCGTTCCTGGTTGAGATTCGTCGTGTCTTAAAGCATGGTGGCACTTTTGTATTCAGAACGACAAACCTCAGGCACTACGTCACCCTAATCTCTGCGCATACGCCGTATTGGTTCCACAAGCTAACCGCGAAGGGTTTCACTGCCCGAGACAGCGGTGCTCACCGTCGCTGGCCGACCTTCTACCGAATGAACACCCCTGCTGCTGTACGCCGTTACCTGGCAGAAGCCGGGTTCGACCAAATCAACTTGCAGCTTATCGAGCCAGCCCCTGGCTACCTTGCCTTCAATGCGCTGACCTTTCGGCTAGGCGTCGCGTACGAGCGCCTTGTTAACCGATGGACTTGGTCTTCGCGATTCCGCCTAATCCTTATAGCTCGCGCCCGGGCCAATGAAAGTCAGCTTCATCATGTTGCTTTGGAAAATCGTTGGTGAAATCGCTTTGATGTGTAGACTGCGACAGTCGCGAGAATCTGAGCGTTGTCGGGTGCTGTCGACGCTGCGGCGAGGGGCTGAATTGGGCAGGCTTCAATTGCTTTACGTGTCGTAACAGGCTGGATCTTGGCCGTTGGCGTTGCTCAAGCTCAAGGGCGTCGGGCTCATGGCGTCGTGGACGCTGACGGCTAGGAGCGCTGCAGTGTTTTTCGGTAGACGGTTACTGTCTCGTATGCGAACCGATCCCAAGAAAGCTCAGCGGCTCGCTTCAGGGCGGCTGCCTCCATATCACGGCGCCGACCCTCGTCTCTGAGCAAATCGCGAATCGCAGCAACTAAGGCTGCCACGTCTTCAGGGGGCACCTTAACGCCCGTAATCCCGTCGATCACCTGCTCCCGTAGGCCTCCGACGTCGGATGCGATGACTGCTCTCCCGAACGAGAGCGCCTCCGCTGCCACCGCGCTGGTGTCGATCTCCGCGAGGTTTCGGTAGGGCAAGATAACCAAGTCGGCAGCCATGAAATACTTGGCGTGCTCGCTCGCGGCGATCCAACTCTCAATTCGAGTTACTGTGCGATCCTGCAGGGCCAGCGATCGAATCAAGTGATCGTATTGGCCAAATCCGTCAATCGCTTCGCCGACGATCAATAGTCGGATATCGTGCAAGTCTTTCACTAGGTGGGCCAGCGCCTGTATGAGGAACTCCAAGCCCTTGTACGGCCTGACGAGTCCGAAAAATAGCAGCACCGGGGCATGCTCCGGAAGCTCGAGGATCTGACGTGCGCCCGTCCGGTCAAGTCCTTTGCGAGGGATTGCCGCCACGTCATAGTTCGCGAAGGGGATCACGTCGATCTTATGCGGTCCAACGGAATACGCCTCCGCCAATCGTGCGGCTGCGACGCCGGAATGTGCAACGACCCGATCGCTCAGGGTCAACAGAATCCACCACATTAGGTCCATGCCTGGGCGCCGACTTCTCGGACCAGCATCATGCGGCGTGAAGACAACGCGAAATCCGAGCGCCTTGAGGGCTAACAAGCACACGATGCAAAGTGGCTCTGCGTAGAGCAAGCCCTGCACATGAACTAGGTCCGGCCGCTCACGGGCGCAAAACAGCGCTGAGCGCAGGGCACTGACGACCCCAAGGTAGAGATTGGCCAATTTGCGGATGCCCAGACTCCTAACGACCCGGCCATTGAGCCGAGAACCCAGGATTCGAAAGGTGATAAGGGTGCGATAAGCGGAATCATCTCCTGCGATTTCATGCTCCGTATTGGTTAGCAAAACTAGCTCGACATCGCCACTCGCGGCCAGAGCCCGCGACAGGCTCAAGCGGTAACCAACGATTCCTGGGAAGAGCATCACAACTTTCATAGAAATAGGCCTGTTGCGTTTTGCATGGTGCACGTTTTTAGCTTCACCATGATCAAATCCAAGACCTGATCGTGATGCGAGTGCTGCAGCTCAACTCTGTGGTGGTCGACCCTAGGCATAGTCAGTTTGCTGAATCAAGTCCGCCTGATGCTTCCGACCATGTCGCTTCCACCCGAGTCACCAGGATTTGAGAGCGGGGGAATATGGCCGCGACGCCTTGGTCGATTCGTGCCAACTTTCCCCTAGGTTTCCGTTCGGCCAGCAAGGAGCAGATCGACGAAATGCGTTATGTTCGATGCGTCCGCCGCCTCTAAATATGAGCGTACATAGGCCGGGCCTGCCTTGGCGAGTTGATCGTAAAGGTCATGATCACCGGCGAGACGCTCGATGCCCGCAACAAGGGCTTCCGGACGGTCGGCCGGAACCACCAAGCCCGCCCCTGAACGAATAACCTCTTTTGCTGTTTCGCTTTGAGACGCAACCGCCGCAAGTACGGGAATTCCGGCTGCAAAGTATCCTGTGACTTTTCCGGGGAGCGACATATCCTTTACGGAGCCACGTTGATTCACCAGTAGTACGTCAGCGGCCGCGAGAATAGCATCGAAGTCTCGCGTCGGCACCAGCGGCAGAAAGTCCACGTTAGGTACCTGTAGGCGTCGAGCCAGATTCTCTAGTTCAACGCGCTGATTGCCATCGCCGAGCAAGACGAAGCGCAATTGCTTACGGGGAGCCGCCAAGGCAGCCGCGCGCAACACATTATCTAGCGCCTGTTTGTAACCCATGTTCCCTGAGTGAAGGACGACGAATTCCGCGCTGCGCCAGCCCATGCGCTGCCGCACCTGAACCCGCGAATCCTTTGGAGCGTGAGTCGGCGCACGGTTGCGGTTAACGATCCTCTGAATCGTGTTGCCTTTGATTCCAGCGGCGACCAGGTAGTCGCGGAATCCATCGGAGATAATGGCTACCCTTGCGGCCGACCTCGCGAGTCCAAGCTCCAGCTGACGGACCACCCGCGAGACAGTTGCAGCCCCTGGGACCCCACTCTGTTCGGCGGCTCTTCCCATCAGATCTGCGAATACGAGCCCGAATGGGACACCTGACCGGTTTGCATGGAAACGAGCCAGCCACCCACCACTCAAAGACGGGATAATTCCTATGAAGAGATTTGGTCGCGGTCGTATCGTAGTTGCGGCGCCGTTCGCGAAGAATGACGCCTCGTACAGACCACGACTGATGGCAGATTGGTGTCTCGGGACGTAATGGCTGAAACGCATCACCCGCACACCATCCACCAATTCCTCGCCGCGCATACGACCGCGGTATGGCTCTCGGACCTGCCACTCTGGATAGTGCGGCATTCCAGTCATAACGGTGACGTCGTGTCCCGCATCTCGAAGTGAACGAGCCATGTCGACGGTGTTCACAGCGACTCCTGTCACCTCTGGAGCGTAGTTGATCCCAACCAGAACCACCTTTGCCATTCCCGCTAACCGACCTGGTCCATGTGGATCAGGAGGCTTCAAAGACGTAGCTTCGATCGTCGATGTAGCCAGGAACTAGCTCTCCGGGCAAGGGGTCAAGTGTCATGCCGGTTGGTTCGTATCCGACGTCGGCAACGGTAGACAAAAAAGTGGGGCGATCCACTCCCGGGTGAATTTCCACGACAAGCTTCGGATGGAATCGGTTGAGCCAACGTTCCATACCGCGTAAAGCTGCGATCTCCATGCCCTGCACGTCCATCTTCACGCCATGGATCGCCGGGTCGCCGTCGGCGAGCATGTCCCAAACCGCCTCAAAGCCTGTGAGGTAGATCGTGTTATGGGGGGCTACGTCGCCCTCCAAAGGAGTGGCCATCCCTCGCCGTGTGGCTACCTGTAGTGTCCTCATCGACGTCGAGTCGTCTAGACCGAATGGCACGATAGTCAGTTGCTGAAAGGCGTTTAGATCACGGGTTAGGCTGAGATAGCCTGCCGTCGCCAGAAGTGGTTCAAACGCGAAGACGCGGCCGTGCGGACCTACTAACTCGCAGATCGCGATTGCGGTATATCCGTAGTGCGCTCCGATATCGAGCCATGTCTCGCCTGGACTCACGTTGCGACGGAGCCAATTAATGAGTGCCACCTCAGTCCGGCCCAGGATTGCGGCTGGGTAGTCGTGCCACGAAGTGAAGATGCGGCGGCCGCGGAGCGGGCCGGCCAAGATCCTGTGAGGGCCTAGTCGCCGAGGAAGTAGCTGTCTCACCGCGTTCTTAAGGTCTAGCCCAGGTTTCGCCTCGATCGATGCCCTGCCGCCTACATCTTTCGACTTACTCATGGCCCAGCTTTAAGAATCGCCCCAGAGAACATTCGGGTCACCGAGATGACTCGTTTCCTCGCGATCCATCATCGTTTCGTTGAGACGGCGGCGGAGCAGGCGATGGCAGAGAAACGAGCGCACTAATAAGGGCGTCAAGCCTTGGCAGGTGTTCAGCTCGAAGTCGCGCTGCATTGGCCAGGGCAGCTGACGATACAGACGAAAAGAGAACTGGATTCTGATGCCACTCAATCAATTGCCTCTCCGCTTCTTCAACAAAGTCGGCATCCTCGCGGACGACAGTTCCACCTCCGCTGTTTACCGCTGAGCTTATGCAACCGCGTCCTCGCGCAATAACGGCCACACCGTGAGCGAGGGCTTCGTTGATGACCCTTGGATCAGCTTCGTCTGCGTGCCGGGTGGGAAATACGAACGCATCGATTTCCGCGTAGAAGCGAGACTTGGTTTCGCCGCCGACTGGACCAATGTATGTGAGCCAGGACGCTCCCCGCAGGCGTTGCATCAGGACAGGGCGAATGGATGAATCTTCGATCGGACCCGCTAACAACGCACGGACATCCTGACACGTTCCGCACACGCGCTCAGCCACGTCGAGGAATTCGAAAACGCCCTTCGACCGTGTGATGTGTGAAATGAAGCCGATGGTCCTCAAGCTGGAACGCACTTTGGGTTGGTGATTTGGCGGCTCGATGTTCGTGGAATTTGAAATCACAGTGACGTTAAGGGTGCGGCTGTACAACGCA
>QHVV01000147.1:0-490 GCA_003222385.1 Acidobacteriota bacterium | reverse complement strand
GTGGCCGTCAGCCGCCGTCGTTTTGCGAGATACGCATAGCTGCCGTGATGTAGGAACATGCGAACCCTGAATAGCCGAGTCAAGCTAGCAAAGACGGTGTCGTACAGCTGCCCGTAGCCGCCCGCCACGCCGATATACACGGCATCCGCTCGACGCCGCGCCAGCAGAACCAAGAGATTGAAAACGCCAACCACCACTTTGGGAATCCTGGACACTTTGCGCCACATCAGAGATCCGCGGCCGGCCGAGAGATCGATAGAGATGACGGTTGCGCCAGCCTCGGAGACCATGCGCCTGAGCGATTCATTCACAGCAGCCTGACCACCCATCGCTGGGGGGAAGTTACCGATCACGCACACGGCTCCGAACCGTTGCTCCCGTAGGGTTCTCAACACTTAATGCTGCAACTAGGCACGGCAACCACGACTGGTGTGACACGAATCGCGATCCGCACGAGGATGTATGACGTCTTCTTCATGCCAAACCTTCA
>QHVV01000029.1 GCA_003222385.1 Acidobacteriota bacterium | reverse complement strand
TTCGGCAATCCGGTCGGCGTCGGGCTCTCCCAGGAGCTCGACACCAACATGGCGATGCGCGCGATTCTCTGGTCTTTCGGCGGAGCGGAGCAGGACGAGCGGGGCAACGTCACGTTGAAGTCGAAGAGAACGATCGACGCCGTCAAGTACGTGCGCGCTCTCTACAAGGAGGCGATGACGCCCGAGGTCTTCACCTGGGACCCCTCCTCGAACAACCGCGGGATCCTGGCGGGCAAGCTCTCCTTTGTCTGCAACGCGATCTCGGTGACCCGCACCGCGGAAAAGGACAATCCGGACATGTCCGCGAAGATCTGGGTCAGCCCCGCGCTCAAGGGGCCGGTGCGCCGGATCGCCGCGGAGCACGTCATGGACTGCTACGTGATCTGGGGTTTCGCCGAGAACAAGGAAGGCGCGAAGCAGTTCCTGGTCGACTACATCGACAACTTCGGAGCGGCGTTCAAAGCGAGCGAGTTCTACAACTTCCCGTGCTTCCCCCAGACTGTGCCGGATCTCAAGCAGCAGATTTCCAACGACCCGAAGGGGAAGCCGCCCGACAAATACAAGGTCCTCGGCAACGTCCTCGACTGGGCGACCAACGTGGGTTATCCCGGTTACGCGACGGCCGCGATCGACGAGGTCTTCAACACGTTCGTGCTGCCGACGATGTTCGCGAAGGCGGCCCGGGACGAGATGACCCCCGAGGCCGCCGTGGATGCCGCGGACAAAGAGGTCCGGCGGATCTTCGACAAGTGGAAGTAGAGGCCGGAGTGCCGCCCCGGATATGGCCGTCGTTCAGACGCGAGGTCTGACCAAGCTCTTCGCAAAGGGTCAGGTCGGGGCGGTCGTCGACGTGGACCTGGAGAGCCGGGAGGGAGAGTTCCTCGTCCTCCTCGGCCCTTCCGGGTCCGGCAAGACCACTCTGCTGCGCATGATCGCCGGCCTGGAGGAGCCCACCTCGGGGGAGATCTGGATCGGAGGCGTTCTCGTCAACGACCTGACTCCGAGGCAGCGGCGAATCGCCATGGTGTTCCAGAGCTACGCGCTCTATCCGCACCTGACCGTTCTCGGCAACATCGAGTTCCCCCTGAAGGCGAGGCGCATGCCGAAAGAGGAGCGCCGCAGAAAGGCGCAATGGGCCGCGGACCTCCTCGGGATCGGGCGCCTGCTCGGACGCAAGCCGCGCGAGCTCTCCGGAGGGGAGCGCCAGCGGGTCGCGCTCGCGCGCGCCATCGTTCGCGAGCCCTCGCTCTTCCTGCTCGACGAGCCGCTCTCCAACCTCGACGCCAAGCTTCGCGCGTCGGCGCGCGAAGAGCTCGAGCAGTTCCAGAAGAAGATCGGCACGACCACGATCTACGTCACCCACGACCAGGTCGAGGCCATGGCCATGGGAGACCGCGTCGTGGTCATGAACCAGGGGGCGGTTCGGCAGATCGGCACGCCGGCCGATGTCTATGACGAGCCGCAGGACACGTTCGTCGCGGCCTTCCTCGGCTCCCCTCCCATGAACCTCCTCGAGGCCGCTGGCGTCATCGTCGGATTCCGACCGGAGCATTTCCACCCGTCGGCCGCTCTGCCCGCCGACGAGCCCGTGCTCAAGCTCGCGTTCCGCGCGAAGCACGAGGAGTACCTGGGGGCGGAGAGGATCCTTTACGGCGTTCTCGAAGGCGGACCTTTCGACGGCGAGAAAGCCGTGGCGCGGATGTCCTCGACTCTCGCCGCGCGATTCGCGCCCGACGTCGTCCACGATTTCGCGGTGGCGAAGAAAGACCTGAAGTTCTTCGACCGGGAAAAGGAGACCCGGACGGAGCCGCGGGCGCTCGCATGAGCGGAGTGCGCCAGCGATGGCTCGGCCCGGCGATGTTCCTCCCGGCCGTCCTCTACGTCGTCGCCCTGGTCGGCGTGCCCTTCGTTCTGGCGTTTTTTTACAGCGTTGGGATACCACTTCGTGGGCCTCAAGAACTTCACTTCCGTGCTCCAGAATCCGACGTTCCTCCGGGCGCTTCGGAACTCGTTCGTCTTCACTGTCGCTTCACAGATCCTGGTGCTGGTCGGCGCGAACCTTCTGGCGCTCGTGTTGAAGAACGCCTTCCCCGGCCGGCGATTCGCGCGGTTCCTGATCCTGCTGCCCTGGGTGGCTCCAGTCTCGATCGGCTCGATCGGCTGGAAATGGATCCTCGACTCGCTCTACAGCGTGATCAACTGGGTCCTGGTCCGGCTGCACCTCGTCAAGGAGTTCTCCGCGCCGATGTGGCTGGGCGAACCGAAGCTCGCCATGATGTCGGTCATTCTCGTTCACACGTGGCACATGCTTCCTTTCGCGACGGTCATCATCCTGGCCGGCTGGACCGCGATTCCGAAGGACATCCCGGAGGCCGCCGCCGTGGACGGCGCCGGCTTCTTCCGGAGGATGTTCCAGATCGAGCTCCCGATGATGCTGCCGATCATCAACGTGGCCGTCCTGTTCGGCGTGATCTTCACGTTCACCGACATGACCGTGATCTACATCCTGACGCGGGGAGGGCCTTACGACACGACGCAGGTGCTGCCCTCGCTCGCCTTCTTCACCGGAATCCTCGGCAGCGATCTCGCCGAAGGCGCCGCCATCTCGATCTTCCTCGTGCCGCTGCTGGTCGCGGTCGCCTGGCTGATGCTCCGATCGGCGCACCGCGCCGAGGTGGTGTGATGGCCGGCGTCCGCGCGCGCCAGCTGGCATTCCGGACGTTCCACTGGACGGTGCTCGCCGTCTTCTCCGTCCTGCTCGCCTTCCCCTTCTACTGGATGCTGATCACGAGCTTCAAGCGGACCGGCGATCTTTACGATCTGCGGAACAACCCGTTCGTCTTCAACCAGAAGCCGACGCTCGAGCACCTCCGTCTTCTCGTCAACGAGACGCTCTTCCTGCGCTGGCTCGGCAACACCGCCTTTGCGGGCCTCGTCGTCGTGGCGATCACCCTGCTCCTGGCGGTGCCGGCCGCCTATGCGCTCGCCCGCCTGACCGGACGGTGGGGGGGCCGCATCGGGATCGCGATCTTCCTGACTTATCTGGTGCCGCCGACGCTTCTCTTCATCCCCCTGTCGCGCATCGTCGCGTGGCTCAATCTCCAGGACACGCTGTGGGCGGTCATCGTCGTCTATCCGAGCTTCACGATCCCGTTTTCGACCTGGCTGCTCATGGGGTTCTTCAAGTCGATCCCTCCCGAGCTGGAGGACGCCGCGATGGTGGACGGGCTGACCCGGTTCCAAGCCTTTTTGAAGCTCGTCATCCCGATCTCTCTGTCCGGGATCCTGACCGTCGTGATCTTCACATTCACGCTCGTGACCCAGGGGTTCGTCTATGCCCTGACCTTCATCTCGTCGGCTTCCCATCAGACTGTCGGGGTGGGGGTCCCGATCTACCTCGTCCGGGGCGACGTCTACTACTGGGGCTCCCTCATGGCGGCCTGTCTGATCGCGAGCCTTCCGATCGCCGTCCTTTACAACCTTTTTCTCGACCGGTTCATCGCGGGATTCACGGTCGGCTCCGTCAAGTGAGACAATGAGCCAGCTCTCGAACATGCGCGGCTTCGCACGGTTTCGCTTCCCGCCGGCGCGCTTGCCGGAAGAACCTCGTCTCGACACGCCCTCAGGCTCCCCGAGGGTCCGTTCCTTGATTCGAGTCAGAAAGGAGACTCCGATGAAGCGATGCGTTCGTATCACGGTCCTCGCGGCGTGTGCCGTCTTCTGGGTCGCGTCGATGCGCGCGCAAGCGCCGCCGGCGGAGGGGCTGGTCATCCGGGGCTTCATCAGCGCCACGATGTTCGCCCAGGACCAGAACTTCTCCTTCGGGAACGGGCAGAACGCGGAGTGGCCGATCCCTCCGGAATACACGAGAGACCGGTGGTTCTACGGCGGCGACGTCCGCAACACCCGGCTGACTTTCGCGTTCAACGGCCCGAAGGTCGCGCCCGCTTCCGACTGGAGGGTCGGCGCCGTGCTCGAGGCCGACTTTTTCGGCGGCTTCAACGGCACCGGCGCCTTCTCCGGGCAGCAGCCGACGCCGCGTCTGCGGCTGGCCTACGCTGACATCGGCAACGGCCGGACGACGATCCGCATCGGACAGTTCTGGTCGCCGCTCTTCGGCTTCTCCGCGAACGCCGCGACGAACGTCTTGCCGGTCTCGACCTCCCACATCGCGTTTCCTCTCGGCTACGGAAGCGGCTTGCCGGGATGGCGGTTCCCCGGAATCTTTCTCTACCAGGCGCTGACTCCCAAGACCTCCCCGATGAACGCCGAGCTGCAGCTCGCGGTCATGCGCGGGAGCTGGGATCGCTGCTTCGGAGGAACCTCCAACGGCGAGTGCTCGACCGGTACGAACTCGAACATCAACGAGCTGTCTGCCGGAAACGCGGGTTTCCCCCAGGTCGAAGCCCGTCTGAACCTGGGCGGAAAGGCGGGAAAGGGGACGTGGGGCATTTACGCCGTGGGCCACTGGGATCAGAAGGATCTCTCCGGCGCCAACGCCTCCCTCGGTAACGACAAGCTCGACGGGAAGATCGGCGAGCTCGGCGCGAGGCTCCAGGTCGATGGCTTCCTGATCCAGGGCGCCGTCTACACGTCCAAGGCCGCCGGGCAGCAGTTCACGGCGCTGACGCAGTTCGGCGACATCAAGTCGACCGGCGGGTGGGCGCAGGTCGGTTACGACTTCACGCCGAACTGGGGCCTCTACGGGTTCTACGCGCTGGACGATCCGAAGGACAGAGACGCGATCCGCTGGAACGGCGCCGCCGCTCGCCTGAAGAACGAGATCGCGACCGGCATGCTGCGCTGGAAGACCGGGCCGTACGCCATCGGCTTCGAGTACCTGAACGCACGGCTCAAGTCCGGCAGCACCACGCAGGTCAAGACCAAGGGGAACGAGCTGGCTCTCTCGGTCCTCTACAACTTCAATATCTCGGTGCCGATGATCATCGTGCCTCCGCCGGCTCCTCCGCCTCCGGCGGCTCCACCTCCGCCTCCGGCTCCCCCAGCGGAGCCGGTCCCGATGCCGCCCCCGGCTCCGCCCGTGGTCGCGCCGCCGCCGCCTCCCGCGCCGACCACCGACACGATCGACTTCGACAGGGGCAGCTCTCGGATCACGAACATCGCGAAGGCGCGTCTGGACGCGGTAGCGCTGCGGCTCCGGGAGAACCCGCGCGCGAGCATCGTCATCACGGGGTCTCCGGACGAGATGACCGCGGCGTCGCGCAGGGAGTCGCTCGCTCTCCAGCGCGCGGAGAGTGCCAAGAAGTACCTGATCGAGCGACATGGGATCGATTCGTCACGGATTTCGACGTCGACCGACCTGATGGATACGAGCTCCCGCGGGAAGGCCGTGATCGTGATGACGATTAATCCCTAGTTGTGATCGAAGAGGATTTCAAGCCCCTCCCGTCGGAGGGGCTTTTTTCTGTTCAAACCTTTGAGATCTCCTCCCGCATCTGCTCCCACGCCGAGCGCGCCTCTTCGACCGAGCCTTCGTCCTCGATTGTCGTGATGTCGCCGGGGTCGCGTCCCACCGTGACCGCCTTCAGGACCCGGCGCATGATCTTGCCGCTCCGGGTCTTCGGCAGAATCTGGACGAAGTTCAGGTCGCCGACGATCGCGAACGCGCCGAGCTCCCGGCGAATCGTCTCGAGGATCTCGCGTCGGAGATCGGCCGACGGCGAGACACCCTGCTTCAGGACGACGAACGCCGAAATCACTTCCCCGCGCAGCTCGTCGGGCCGGCCGGTCACTCCGGCCTCGGCGACCGCGGGATGCTGGAGACACGCCGTCTCGACCTCGATCGTGCCGAGCCGATGCGCGGCGATCTTGATGATCTCGTCGGCGCGCCCCGAGAACCAGACGTAGCCGTCCTCGTCCCGATGCGCGGAGTCGCCCGTGTAATAGACACCGTGGATCTTTTCCCAGTAGTCCGACGCGTACCGGTCGGGCTCCCCCCACAGCGTCGGCGTCAGACCCGGGAACGGCCGGCGGATCACCATGATGCCTTTCTCCCCGACGGCACACGGCTCTCCCTCCGGCGTGACCACCGCGCAGTCGATCCCGGGCAGCGGAATGGTCGCGGAGCCCGGTTTGATGGGCAGCATCGCGATCCCGTACGGGTTTCCGAACACCGGACCGGCGGTCTCGGTCTGCCACATGTGGTCGATGACCGGCACCCGGCCTCGGAGAACCTTGTTCTGGAGCCAGTCCCACGCCGGAGCGTTCAGGACCTCGCCCGCGCAGAACACGCGCTCGAGAGAAGAGAGGTTCGACGAGCGCGCCGGGCCTTCGCCGTATCGCATGAGGAGCCGCACGGCGGTGGGGGAAGTGAAAAGACCCGAAACGCCGAACTCCTCGACGATCTTCCACACCGCGTCGGGCGCCGGATGGTCGATGGCGCCTTCGTAGGCGAGGGTCGTGCACCCGGCGAGGAGCGGCGCGTACACGATGTAGCTGTGGCCGACGACCCACCCGATGTCGGATGTCGACCACCAGACTTCGCCGGGCCGGAGGCCGAAGCACCATCGCCCCATGCTAGCGATGTGGACGGCGTAGCCGCCGTGCGTGTGGACGGCGAGCTTGGGTTTCGCGGTCGTTCCGGAAGTCGCCAGGATGAAAGCCGGCTCGTTCGATTCCATCGGAACGTGATCGCCGCTCTGGTCCGCGCCGCGCGAGAGAAAGTCGTTCCACGAGACGTCGCGGCCGGCCCGCATGGGAACGCCCGCGGCGGTTCGGTCGAGAACGATGACGTGTTCGACGGCGTGCGGTTCTCCATCGAGCGCGCGGTCCACGATGCCCTTCAACGGAACGTCCTTTCCCTTTCGATAGGTCACGTCCGTGGTGAACACGAGGCGCGAGCCGCTCGCGCGGATCCGGTCGCCCAGCGCGCGCTCTCCGAAGCCGGCGAAAACCACTACGTGGATTGCGCCGATCCGGACGGCCGCGAGCATCAGCAGAATCGCCTCGGGGAACGTCGGCATGTAGATGGTGATGCGGTCGCCCTTGCGAATGCCGGTTCCGCGCAGAGCCGCGGCGACGCGCGCGACCTCGTGACGCAGCTGCGCGTACGTGAAGAGGCGCCGCTCCCCCCGCTCGTTGACGGAGACGAGCGCCGTCTGCCCGGACCGGCCGTGCTGCACGTGATGGTCGAGCGCGTTGTACGCGAGGTTCGTCTGTCCCCCTTCGAACCACCGGAAGAACGGAAAGTCCCACGAGAACGTCCGATCCCACTTCCGGATCCAGGGCAGCTCGTCCGCGGCGCGTCCCCAGAAGGCGTCCGGATCCTCGGCGGCGTCCTGGGTCCAGCGGCGGACGATCGGGTTGATGGGATCCATGGGGAACGCGACGACTCTACCCCCTCGCCGGCTCTCGCTCTATTTCCACCATGGGATGGTGAGCAGCGGCCGTTTGCTCCGTCTCGGCCGCCTTCGTGGCGGCCGCTAAAATGTCGGAAGTGGAACCGGTCGAGAGGACGCGGGTCGTCGCGCGGGATGGGGACCGGCAGGTCGAGCGCGACGACGCCCTCGCGGTCGAGGAGCCCCTGGAAATCCGGATCCGGCCGGCACAGGGCGGCCCGGGGAGGCCTTTCGTCACGACGATGCGGACTCCCGGGAACGACGAGGAGCTGGTCGCCGGTCTGCTGTTCGCCGAAGGGGTCATCCAATCCCGGTCGGATCTCCGGAGTCTGGAACGGCCGGTCGATCCCCGCATCGACCCGGAGCTGCGGTCGAACGTCATGGTCGCGAGCCTGGTTCCCGAGGCACACGCCCGCGGCGAAAAGCTCGAGCGCGGGACGGTGATGGGCTCGGCATGCGGAGTCTGTGGGAAGACCTCGATCGAGAACGTCATCCCAGCCGACGCGGTTCCCCTCGAGACGAGACTTCGGATCCGTCCGGAGCTCCTGTTCGCCATGCCCGAACGGCTCCGCGAAGGCCAGTCCGTCTTTTCGAAGACCGGCGGGCTGCACGCCGCGGCTCTTTTCGACGCGGGCGGGAGACTCCAGGCCCTGCGCGAGGACATCGGACGCCACAACGCGACGGACAAGCTCGTGGGTTTCTTTCTCCTGCGCGGCGAGCTACCGCTCGGAAACTCGGTTCTGATGGTTTCGGGCCGCGCGGGGTTCGAGATCGTCCAGAAAGCGTACGCCGCCGGGATTCCGGTGGTCGCTTCGGTCTCCGCTCCGTCGAGCCTCGCCGTGGAGCTCGCCGACGCCGCGGGACTCACGCTCATCGGGTTCCTTCGGGAGAGGCGCTACAACGTCTACGCCCACCCCGACCGGATTCTCGCGTCGTAGAAACCGCGGCTCCCGGCTTCGAGAAAGTCCTTGACAAAGGAGTGCCGGAGTTCTGGAATGGTTCCGCGCTTCGTTTCCGCGGAGGTGGGACCATGGAACTGACCCGTCGCGGATTTCTGAAGGCCACGGCCGTCGGAAGCACGATCGCTCTCGGCTTCGACGTTGCCCGGGCCAAGGCGGAGATGCGCGAGTTCAAGATCTCGCGCACCACGGAGACCCGCAGTGTCTGCCCCTACTGCGCCGTCGGGTGCGGCGTCATCATCCACACGCTGGGAGACAAATCGAAGAACGCGAAGGCGTCGGTGGTCCACGTCGAAGGCGACCCGGACCAGCCGGTTTCCCGCGGCACCCTCTGCCCCAAGGGCATCACGTTGAAGGACGACATCACCCACAAGAACCGACTGACCAAGCCGAAGGTGCGGCGTCCCGGCTCCGACCACTGGGAGGACATCTCCTGGGACGACGCGATCGCGAAGATCGCGCGCCACGTCAAGGACACCCGCGACAAGTGCTTCGTCGCGAAGAACGCGAAGGGCGAAGTCGTCAATCGCAATCCGGGCATCGCCATGATCGGCGGCTGCACGGACACCAACGAGTTCAACTACCTCCAGTGGAAAGTCATCACGGCCCTGGGGGTGCCGTATCGGGACACCCAGGCCCGGGTTTGACACGGCCCCACGGTGGCCAGTTTGGCCGCCACGTTCGGTCGGGGGGCCATGACGAATGGATGGGTCGACATCAAGAATACCGACGTCATCCTGGCGATGGGCGGTAATCCCGCCGAAAACCACCCCGTCGGTTTCAAATGGTTCATGGAGGCGAAGAAGACGCGCGGCGCAAAGCTCGTCGCCGTCGATCCGCGTTTCACCCGAACCGCTGCCACCGCGGACCTCTATGCTCCCATCCGCGCCGGCAGCGACATCGCGTTCCTCCTCGGAATCATCCGCTACGCGATCGAGAACAAGCGCTACCACGAGGACTACGTCAAGGTCCACACGAACGGGCCGTACGTCGTCTCCGAGAAGTTCGAGTTCAACGACGGACTTTTCTCCGGATTCGACGCGGGCAAAACGGAATACGACAAGACCGCCTGGGCTTACGAGCCGGATCCGAAGACGAAGGCGTACGGCGTCGACCCGACTCTCCAGAACCCGCGCAGCGTTTTCCAGCTCCTGAAGAAGCACGTCGAGCGCTACACGCCCGAAATGGTCGAGCGGATCTGCGGAACCCCGAAGGACACGTACCTCAAGGTCTGCCAGATCGTGACGTCGACGGGCGTGCCGGAAAAGGCGGGCACGATCACATATGCCCTTGGATGGACGCAGCACTCGACGGCCGTTCAGATGATCCGGGCCGCAGCCATGCTGCAGCTGCTCCTCGGTAACGTGGGGCGCCCGGGGGGCGGAGTCAACGCTTTCCGCGGTCACTCGAACATCCAGGGCGCGACCGACATCGCCGGCACGTTCGACATTCTGCCGGGGTATCTCAAGACCCCGCCGGGGTCGTCGCAGACTTTGAAGGACTACCTGGAGGCCGCAACGCCCACGACCCTGAACAAAGAGGCGTGGGCCTCCATGAACTACTGGCAGAACTATCCGAAGTTCATGGTCTCGCTGCTGAAGGCGACCTACGGCAAGGCCGCCACGAAAGAAAACGACTTCGGCTACGCCTGGCTGCCGAAGGTCGACGGCAACTACTCCTGGATGTACATCTGCGACGACATGTACCGCGGCAACTCGACCCGCGTGGGCGGGAAGGAGCCCGGACCCGAGGGGTTCATCTCCTTCGGAATGAATCCGGTCGGCCTGGGGCCGAACTCCAAGAAGTGGGTCGCCGCGCTCGCGAAGTTGAAGTGGCTCGTGGTCGCCGAGAACGTCGAGACCGAGACACCGATCTTCTGGAAGTCGCCCAAGCAATACGATCCCCCCGAAGCGTCGAAGATCCAGACGGAGGTCTTCCTGCTGCCCGCGGCCGACTTCGCCGAGAAGGACGGCACCTTCACCAACTCCGCGCGCTGGATGCAGTGGAAGTGGAAGGCGGTCGATCCGCCGGGGCAGGCGAAATCCGACCAGGAAATCCTGGCCCGGATCTTCCTCGCGGTGCGCGACCTCTACAAGAAGGAGGGCGGACCGCTTCCCGAGGCCCTGGCGAACCTCTCCTGGAGCTACACCAATCCGGTCGAGCCCGACCTGGGAGAGGTCTTGAAGGAGATCAACGGCAAGGCTCTCTCCGACATCCCGGATCCGGCCGACAAGACCAAGACGCTGAAGACCGCGGGACAACAGGTCGACGGCTTCGGACAGCTCCAGGACGATGGCTCGACGATGTGCGGTAACTGGCTGCACTCCGGCGTCTTCACGGAAGCCGGCAACAACGCGCAGCGACGCTCGACCGCCGATCCGACCGGCCTCGGCATGTACCACAACTGGGCGTTCTCGTGGCCGGCCAACCGCCGAATCATGTACAACCGCGCGTCCGCGGACGCCGAAGGAAAGCCGTGGGACCCCAAGCGGCCCGGCATCGTCTGGAACGGCGAGAAGTGGGTCGGCGACGTCCCCGACATGAAGCCGGACGCTCCGCCCGGAACGTTCGGGGCGTTCATCATGCTTCCGGAAGGTGTCGGACGTCTGTATGCCTCGGGCATGAACGACGGTCCCTTCCCCGAGCACTACGAGGCGGTCGAGGCGCCGATCGATAACCCGCTCCACCCGAAGGTGACCTCCAACCCGGTCAGCAAGAAGTTCTCGTCGGACAAGGACATCTATGGAAAGAAGGAGGACTTCCCGATCGTCTGCACGACCTACCGCCTGACCGAGCACTTCCATTACTGGACCCAGCACCAGCACGACGGAGTGTTGAACGAGCTGCAGCCCGGCTTCTTCGTCGAGATTCCGGAAGGCCTCGCTCAGCAGAAGGGGATCGCGAACGGTTCGCAGGTCAAGGTCACGTCCGCGCGTGGGTCGATCCAGGGGGTCGCGATGGTCACCAAGCGCCTGCGCCCGATGAAGATCGACGGCAAGGAGATGTGGCAGGTCGGCTTCCCCATCCACTGGGGCTATGCCGGCGATCCGAATCACACCGGGCCGCTCGCGAACACGCTGACGCCGTCGGCGATGGACCCCAACACGTGGACGCCGGAGTTCAAGGCTTTTCTCGTCCGCATCGAGAAAGCCTGAGGAGGAGGGGATGAGCGTTCAACAGAACCTCGAGATCCGACGCTCCTCCGCCTCCGTGTGGGGAAGCCAGTCGGGCATGCGGTCGGTGCCGACCGTTTCGAAATACATCGACACAACGACGTGTATCGGTTGCAAAGCCTGCGAGGCGGCGTGCATCGAGTGGAACGACCTGCGCCATATCGCGACCGAGCAGACCGGCACCTACCAGACGCTGCCGACCCTGCACGCGGAATATTGGAACCTCATCCGGTTCAACGAACGGGACTTCGACGGCGGTCTCGTCTGGCTGATGCGCAAAGACCAGTGCATGCACTGCGAGGAGCCCGGCTGCCTCGCGGCGTGCCCGGCGCCCGGCGCGATCGTGCAGTACGCCAACGGGATCGTGGACGTGAACCCGGACCAGTGCATCGGCTGCAAGTACTGCGAGACCGGCTGCCCGTTCGACGTTCCCCGCTTCCACCAGACGACCGGCAAGATGGCTAAGTGCACGCTCTGCGTGGATCGCGTCTCAGTGGGGCTCGAGCCGGCGTGCATCAAGGCGTGTCCGACCGGATGCCTCCAGTTCGGCACGAAGGACGACATGGTCGCGCTCGGCGCCCGCCGCGTCGAGCAGCTGAAGTCGAACGGCTTCACCAACGCCCTCCTGTACAACCCGGAAGGAGTTCACGGCACCGGGGTCGTGACCGTGCTCGCCCACGGCGACCACCCGGAGTGGTACCAGCTGCCCCGCGATCCGCACGTTCCGATCCTCGTCCGGTTCTGGAAGTCCTTCCTACGCCCGCTCGGCGCGATCGCGATTTTCGGCGCCGTCATCGGCGCGTTGACGCACTACACGAAGTTCGGCCCCAAAGAGGTCCGCGGCGTGGACGCTCCGGACCGCAATCTGCCGGATGCGTAAGCCGGATCGACCCGTCGCAGAAGGGGGTTTCGCATGAGTGCCGCCAGGCCTCAACGCCCGTTCGATACGGCCGTCGTCGCGGCCCGCGACCGGGAGAACGTCATCGTCGGCAACGAGATCGTCCGCCACCGGCTCGTCTCGCGCGTGATCCACTGGAGCGTCGCCGTCACGTTCTTCGTGTGCGTGTTTACCGGCATGCCGATCTGGACGCCGGTGTTCGGCTGGATGGCGCATCTCTTCGGCGGTCTGACGGTCTGCCGCCTCCTCCATCCGTGGGCTGGCGTCGCGTTCTTCCTCGCGTCGGGGATCATGTTCGTCCACTGGATCGGCGACATGCGACTGGAACCGGGCGACCGGGAGTGGCTGGGACCGAAGGCGTTCGCCTACATGCGCTACGAGACCGAGGACACCGACATCGGCAAGTACAACGGCGGACAGAGGCTCTTCTTCTGGGCGGCCGGGCTCGGCGCGATCGGGCTCCTCCTCTCCGGTCTCCTGATGTGGTTTCCGCGGGCTTTTCCCCCGCTGCTGCTCGAGTTCGCATATCTCATCCACGACGTGACGTTCATCCTCTTCGCGGTCGCGATCGTCTTTCACATCTACCTGGGAACGGCAGCCGAGCCGGGCACCTTCGGATCGATGGTCCGCGGCACCGTGACGCGGGAATGGGCACGCCTGCACCACCCGCGCTGGTATCGCGACGTCATTTCGGGCGAAGAAGACCGGCGGCGGTAAACGGCCTCGCAGCCCGTTTCGGAATTCGAGCGTCGCGCGGCGCGGGCCGAATTTCTCCTCGGCCGGGCGCCGGCGGCGGAAGCCCCGCTCCGCTTCGCGGCCGGCCTTTACCGGGTTCAGGCAAGCGTCGGTGTCGCGATCGAGGCCGAGCAGCGGAAAGCCACGCTCACCGGACACCTGGACGAGGACGCCGACCGGCTCCTTCCCCCCCTCGCCGCGATCGTCGATTATGCCGAGCGCGAAGGCCCGCAGCTCCTGGCCGACGACGCCCGGGCCCGGCAGAAAGATCTTCCCTCCACCGCGCGGACGCGACTCCTCGTCTACTGGGCCGGCGACCGCGGATCGACCGAGGACTACCTCTCGCGCGCGATGCTGCGTCCTTACGTCGAGTTCCTGCGATCGATCCCGACCGCGCCCGACCGCGTGCACCGCGAGGGCCAGTGTCCCTTCTGCGGCGGCCTGCCCTGGATCTCGGCCCGCCGCGACGGCTCCTTGATGGAGGGAGCGCGGCGGATGCTCGGATGCGCTCTCTGCGGAGGGGAATGGAGCTTCGGCCGCATTCTCTGTCCGGTCTGCCTCGAGGGTGATCCCGCGAAGCTCCCGTCGTTTCGGAACGAGACGCACGCGAACGCGCGCGTCGAGGCGTGCGAGACCTGCAAACGCTACGTCAAGTCGATCGACCTCTCGGAAGACGCCCTACCGATCCCGGAGGTGGACGACCTCGTCTCGCTCTCGATGGACCTCTGGGCGGTCGAGCAGGGCTTCACGCGGATCGAGCCGGGCCTGGCCGGCTTGTAGCGTGACGTCCGAGCAGGACCTCCTCGCAGTTGCTGCGGGGCTGCGCAGCCGCTTCGACGATTTCCGCCGGGCCCTGGACCGCCGGGAAGACGAGGCCGGCCGGATCGCGCTGGCCGACTTCCACGCCCAGCTCTCCCGCTGGACCGCCGCCGAAGAACGGGTGCTCCTTCCCGCGCTCGCCCGCGCATCCTTTCCGGGCCGCGATCCGCAGCGCGAGCTCAAGCTCGAGTACGTGCAGATCCGGGAGCTCACTCGATACCTGCTCTCGCAGATCGGCGAGCGCGCGCCGCTCGCCGACGTCCTCGGTCTGGTGGAGAACCTCGAACGGCGGCTCGCCGCCCACGAGTCCGAAATGGAGAAGGTGTATTACCCGGGCGCCGCTTCCCTCCTGACGCCGGAGGAGTGGCAGCTCCTCGGAGACGCGGCGCCTCCGCCGTAGCCGGATTCCGCTCGCGCTCCTTCAGCCCAGCTGCTGGAGCTGGAAGGTGGCCTCGCCGGTCCGCGGCCGGAGTGCCTCGTAGGCCTGGCCGAGCCTCTCCGGGGTCCACCCGAGAAAAATGCCCTCGCCCCGATACCACTCCTCCCCCGGAGCCGCGTCGACTCGCACGATCGTCCCTTCCCCCTGCTCGCTCGCGATCGAGAGCCGCCAGCCCGAGAGAGTCACGCCACTCTCCCGCGTCCGGATCGCAACCCGATCGAGCGTGAGAGCGCGCGCGTTCGTCAGCCCGGGAACGGGTTCGGTGACCGAGTTCGAATCCTCTTCCGTCACGGCTTCAGCCTCCGCGGGTATGCATCTCGAGGTGCGGATCGCGGCGCAAAGTGTCGACGGAGACCAGGGCCGCGCGATCCCGCAGAGCGAGACGCTCTTCGGCCCCGCGATCGGCACGGGAGCTCCACCCGGACTCGATCAGGCGGCGAAGGTCGGCAGGCGAGGCTCCGGCGCGCAATGGCCCACGGAGATCGGTTCCATGGACACCGTACAGACAGAGATACCAGAGGCCGTCGGCAGTCAGCCGGCTCCGGTCACACGACGCGCAGAACGGCGCAGTCGTCGAGGAAATGATCCCGAAGACCGTGCCGTCCGAGACTCGGAATCGGTCCGCCGGCGCCGAACTCTCTTCGACGACAGGCTCGATCGGGCCGTAGTGTCGCTCAAGCCCGTCGAGAATTTCCGACCGCGAGACGACCTTCTCCCGAGACCACTGAGTGGCGCCCCCCACGTCCATGTACTCGATGAAGCGCACTTCAGCCCCGACGGTCCGGCCGTACTCCAGGAGCGCCACCAGCTCATCGTGGTTGACGCCCCGGATGACGACCGAGTCGATCTTGACGGCCGAGAAACCGAGACTCGAGGCCGCTCGAATCCCCGCCAGAACCCGCGGGAGCTCGTCGAATCGCGTCAACGCACGGAAGCGGTCGCGCTGCAGCGTGTCGAGGCTGATGGTGACCCGATGGAGGCCGGCGTCGCGGAGCGCCCCGGCCTGTTCCTCCAGCAGCACGCCGTTCGTCGTGAGGGCGAGATCCCGGATCTTCGATTTCGAAGCGAGGATCCGAACCAGATTTTGCAGGTCGCGGCGCACGAGCGGCTCTCCCCCGGTCAGGCGCAGCCGGTCGACGCCGGCGGTCGTGAAGACGTCGACGAGACGCCCGATCTCCTCGAACTCCAGGATGTCCTGGCGCGGCAGCCAGACGTAGTCCATCTCCGGCATGCAGTACTGGCAGCGCAGGTTGCACCGGTCCGTGACCGAGATCCGGAGGTTTCGAAGCGGTCGCCGGAACGTGTCGAGAACGGGCACGCGTGGATTCTAAGCCGTTCGCGGCTTCACTTCCCGCCGTTCCAGCGGTCGAATATCCGGCGGATCTGCTGCTCGGCGGCGCGGGCCGCCTCCTCCGGCGTGGCCTCGTCCTTCGCGACGCGGGCGAACATCGTGGGGACGACGAACGTGTTGAAGACCTCGTCGATGGCGGCGGTCGCGTAGCCCGGGTAGCCGATGTTCGTCGCCCAGTCGAGAACGGATCCCAGGACCTTGTACTTGTCGGCCGGATCGGCCTTCGGGTCGAGGGCGATCCTCTGCTGGAGGTCGGGCAAAGACGCCGGGAAGCATGGGAAGTTGTAGGACTCCCCTTCCCGGAAGACGTCGGAAAAATGGTCGACCAGGTCGACCAGGAACTGCTGCGCGCCGTCTCTGTTCTGCGCGAACTTCCAGATCACGTAGCAGTTCATGACGTGCTCGGCGGCGATCCGACGGACCGGCCCTTTCAACGCGGGGGTCAACCCGATCTTCTTCGACATGTCGGAGTGCTCGCGCTCGGCGGTCCGGGTCACCGAAATCGCGTTGCAGATGAACGACGCTTTTCCCGCGAGGATCATCCGGTTGTTGGAGGAAGGGTCCCAGGTGAAGACCTCCGGCGTCATCGCCTCCTTGTAGAGGGCGCGCACGTATTTCAGAGCCTCGATCGTCTGTTTCGAATTGATCGCCACGCTGCCCGATTCGTCCTGCTCGGCGCCGCCGAACGACCAGAGGACCGCGCGCAGGGCCATGCTCGAGTCGATCTCCTGCGACAGGCCGATCCCCACGGGGTTCCCGAACTGCTGCTTGATCTTCCGGCCGCCCCGGCGAAGATCGTCCCAGGTGTCCGGGCCGTCGGGAAAACCGACCTTCTGCCACAGGTCGATGCGGTAATTCCCGGGGTCCGGCACGTACGAGTCGGAGAACGCGAAGAACTTCCCGCTCTTCGGGTTCAACGTCGAGCGTTCCGCGAGCGGGATCATCTTCCCGTGTCTCTTCTGGACCGCTTCGATGACGGGGCGGTGATCGATCACGTGCGCCTCGTAAGCGGCCGGCGGCGACAGGAAGAGAAAGAGATCGTGCCCCTTGCCGGCCGAGGCCTCGGCGGCCCCGCGGGCCGGAACTTCGGTCGAGGCCATGTGGTCGACCGTGACGGTCGTGGAGTTCTTCTCCCCCCACTGCTTCGTATAGACGCCGTCGAACCAGACGTCGTACGCGGGGATGAAGTGACTCCACTGAAGGATCTTCAACGTCTTCCGGGCGGGAGCCGGCTGTCTCTTCCCCGGCGCGCAGGAGACGGCGGGGATCGATCCGGCGGCGAGCGCGATGCCCGCGCCCTTCACGAACTCGCGCCGGGAGAGTTTCCGCGATTTCTTGGACGTCACCTTTCCTCATTCGGTGGCGGGTGCAGTCAGAGACTTGTCCCCGCGAGATTCGGTGGCTGGTGCAGGTCAGAGACCTGTCCCCGCGACATGCTTGGTGTCCGGGCGCGAAGTCTATAATCGCGTCGGAAAGTGCGGATGGCTCCGCGAACGGACAGGGAGGATTGTTGGCGGCACTCGAACCCGGCGAAGTATTTCCCGCAATCGCGCTCCAGACCGAATCGGGCGATCGCTTCGTCGCTCCGGCGGCGGAAGCTCTCTATGGCTTCTTCAAGACGACCTGCCCGACCTCGGAGTACGCGTGGCCGCACTTCGATCGCATCCGCCGAATCGGCGAAAAAGGGCTGCGCACGTTCGCGGTCTCTCAGGACGATCGGGGACAGACGCGGGAGTTCCACCGCCGCCTCGGAGTCGAGTTCGAGACGCTCTACGATCCGGCGCCGTGGCAGGCTTCGGCGGCCCTCGGGCTCACCAACGTTCCGACGTTTTTCCTCGTCGCGGGCAACGGCCGCATCCGGGAGACCGTCGTCGGTTTCCAGCGGCCGCGTCTCGAGGGGATCGCGCGCCGCGCGGCCAGCCTTTCCGGGCGGCCGCCGGTCCGGCTCTTCCGGATCGGCGACCAGATTCCGCTGATCGTCCCGGGGTGAGAGTCGCGGAATGCGGGCTGGTAGTCCGCCGGTGAGCTCCGTGTCCCGACCGGCAACTCTGCGCGAGCTGAAGGACAGCGGCTACCGCTCGCGCGGCGTCAAAGAGGAGCTTCGCGCGAATCTCCGGCGCGCGCTCTCGCGCGGCGAGAACCCGTTCGAGGGGGTCCACGGCTACGACCGTACCGTGCTGCCGTCGCTCTACAACGCGATCCTCTCGAAACACGACTTCCTCCTGCTCGGGCTGCGCGGTCAGGCGAAGACCCGCCTGCTGCGCCTCTTAGTCGGCCTCCTCGATCCCGAGATCCCGGCGATCGAGGGGAGCGACCTGAACGAAGACCCGCTCCGGCCGATCACGAAGTACGGCCGGCGGGTCTCAGCCGAGCGCGGCGACGACACGCCGATCGCTTGGATCCCGCGGGAAGAGCGTTACCGCGAGAAGCTCGCGACGCCCGACGTGACGATCGCGGACCTGATCGGAGACGTCGATCCGATCAAGGCGGCGACACAGCGCCGCTCCTACTCGGACGAGGAGGTCATCCACTTCGGAATCATTCCGCGGACGAATCGCGGGATCTTCGCAATCAACGAGCTTCCGGATCTCCAGCCGCGCATCCAGGTCGGGCTCTTGAACATCCTCGAGGAGCGGGACCTGCAGATCCGGGGCTTCCCGATCCGCATCCCGCTCGACATCCTGCTCGTGTTCTCGGCGAACCCCGAGGACTACACGAACCGCGGGAACATCATCACGCCGCTCAAGGACCGGATCTCGTCGCAGATCCTGACGCACTATCCGGACGAGGTGAAGGTCGCGGCGCGGATCACGGCGCAGGAGGCGTGGCTCGAGCGGGACGCAGTGCCCGCGGTCGAGATCCCCGAGTTCTTCCGGGAGCTGGTCGAGGAGATCGCATTCGCGGCGCGCGCGAGCGAGTTCGTCGACCAGTCGTCGGGAGTCTCGGCGAGGATGCCGATCTCGGCCGTCGAGATCCTGGCGTCCAACCTGGAGCGCCGCGGCCTCGTGCACGGCGAGCGGCAGGTCTTTCCCCGGCTCTGCGATCTGCCGGCATGCCTTCCGGCGATCACCGGAAAAGTCGAGATGGTCTACGAGGGCGAGCAGCAGGGCGCCGAAGTGATCGCGAAGAAGCTGATCGCGACCGCGGTCAAGAAGCTCTTCGACGCCCGTTTCCCGGCGCCCGACTCCGGAAGGCCTTCGCAGCGGCGCCGCGCCGACGAGGACGACACGGACGAGCTTTCGATGCCGCGGCGCGCCCGCTCGGCGCCGACGCCTGAAAAGATCCATCCGCTCTACGAGCCGATCCTCGAGTGGTTCTCGGCGGGCAACAAGGTCACCCTGTCGGACGACATCCCGTTTTCGGAGCACCTGGCGGCGCTCGAGTCGGTGCCGGGACTGAAGAAAGCGGTCGAAGAGCACTTCGCCCCCGCTTCACCCGAAGAGCTCGCGGTCGGCATGGAGCTCGTCCTCGAGGGTTTGACGCAGCATCTGAAGATTGCCCGGGAAGACCTCGACTCCCGCGTGTCGTACGGAGAGATGCTGAAGTTCAACCTGGTGAGGAGCCGGACGAGTTGACGTCGCTTCGCGCGCGCGCGCGCGCGGGGGAAACTCTTCTCGGCTGCTTCCTGACCTGGCCGACGAGTGGCGTCGTCGAGCTCGCCGCGATCGCCGGGTTCGACTTCGTGGTCCTCGACGTCGAGCACGGGTTCTTCTCGATCGAGTCGGTCGCCTCGGCCGTCGTCGCGGCCGACGGAGCGGGAATCGGCGCCATCGTGCGGGCGCCGACCGCTCTCTCCGAAGAGCTCGGTCGCTACCTCGACACGGGAGCGGCCGGAACGCTCCTGCCGCGGGTCGAGAGCGTTGCGATGGCGCGCGCCGCGATCGTGGCGTTGAAGTTCGCGCCAGCCGGCAAGCGCGGCCTGGGAGGAGTGCGGGCGAACCGCTACTCCACCGTCCCGCTGGCGGATTTCGTGCGCGGGGCGAACGAGGACACGCTCGTCGCCGTGCAGATCGAGCGCCAGGGCGCCCTCGCCGACCTTCCGGCGATCGCCGACGAGCCCGGAGTCGATGTCCTCTTCGTCGGTCCGAACGACCTCTCGCAGGCGTTGGGCGCGCCGGGCGACACGGGCTCCGAGCGTTTCCGCGCGGAGATCGCCCGGGTCGCGTCGGAAGCCGCCCGCGCCGGCAAGTCGGCGGGCATCATGGTGGCCCGACGGGAGGACATTGCCGGTCTCTCGCGGCAGGGTTACCGGTTCTTCACGACGAGCGATCGCGCGCTCCTCCTCGAATCGGGACGCCGGTGGAAAGACGCCGTCTCTGCCGAACGCGCCGCGCCGACGCGCTCCGGGAGACAATAGGTCGGCCATGGCCGACCTGCTCGATCTCACAGCCGACGTCCTTTACGCCCGTTTCCGGCGCTCCGTCGACCTGCTCTGGCGCGAGACGGTGCTGCGGCAGCGGGCCCGGCTCGACGAGCGGGAGCGGCGGCAGTCGGCGAGGCGGCTGAAGAACCTCCAGAAGATCGTCCGCCGGGCGCTCGCCGATTACCACCGCATCGAGCTCGAGCGCCAGAAGTCCCGGCGCTGAATCCGCGCGGGAGCCGCCCGCTTCGCCGCCGTACAATCACGGTCCCGATGCGGTACCGGTACGGCGAATTTCCCGTCGACCTCCTCCGCGCGCTCCTGACCTTCCAGGAGCTCACGAAGCTCTTCCTCCAGCTCGTGCTCCAGACGGGCGGCGACGTCGAGGAGGCGCTGAGCTGGATGAAATACCTGCAGGAGCGCGGAATGATCGACCCCTCGATCGATCTCGACGAATTCCGCCGGGCGCTCGAGAAGAACGAAGTCGTCGAAGAACGCGACGGCAAGCTCGCCCTATCCGCCGCGGGAGAACGTCAGATCCGGCGGTCCGCGCTCGAAGAGGTTTTCACGTCCCTGACCAAGTCCGGACCCGGCTACCACGCGATTCCGCGGGCCGGAGCGGGTGGCGAGCTCCTTCCCGAGACGCGCCCCTACGAATTCGGAGACAGCCCGACGTCGATCGACGGAGTCCGCACCATCGGCAACGCGGTGCGCCGCGACGCAAACGACATCGCGCTGAAACCGGAAGACTTCGAGGTCCACGAGGAAGAGCACCTCACCTCGTGCGCGACCGTGCTCGCGATCGACATCTCGCACTCGATGGTCCTCTACGGAGAGGACCGCTTCACGCCGGCGAAGAAGGTCGCCCTCGCCATGGTGGAGCTGATCCAGTCGAAATACCCGAAGGACTCGATCGAGGTGCTCCTCTTCGGCGACGACGCGCGGCGGGTTCCGATCTCCGAGATCTCGAAGACCCAGGTTGGCCCGTTCCACACGAACACGAAGGCGGGCCTCGCCCTCGCGCGGAAGCTGCTCGTCCACCGCAAGAACCCGAACAAGCAGATCTTCCTCATCACGGACGGCAAGCCGTCGGCGATCTGGGAGCGCGGGCGGCTCTACAAGAATCCGTTCGGTCTGGATCTGAAGATCGTCAACCGCACGCTCGAGGAAGCGGACGCCTGTCGCCGCGACGGGATCACGATCACGACGTTCATGATCGCGACCGACTCGTACCTGGTGGCATTCGTCGACAAGTTGACCAAAATCAACCGCGGACGCGCCTACTACGCGTCGCCCTACAACCTCGCCGAGTTCCTGTTCACCGATTACATCCGCAACCGCAAGAAGTTCGTCCATTGAGCGGCGCCGTCTGGGTGCTCCTTGGAGCGGCCGCGCTGGTCGCCGCGATTTTCCTCTTCCCGCGGCTCCTGATCTCCCGGGCGCAGGACCGGCTGGCGCGCGAGAAGATGGCGCGGGAAGGCCACTCCTTGAAGCTCCTGACGCGCGCCGAGCTCGTCGTCGGCAGGTACAAACGGATTCCCGGGCTGCTTTCATGGCGCGACGACGTTCTCGCTTTTCAGGGGATCTCCGGACACGCGGTCAACATTCCTCCGTCGCGAATCCAGAAAATCATCACGGCCGACCGGATCGCGTCTGGACGGCTGCTGTTCAAGCTCGAGGTCCTGCGGCTCATGGACACAGACGGCCAGGAGCTGGAGTTCGTCGTCGCCCGGAACACGGCGGACCAGTGGAGAAGGCTCCTCGGAGAGTGGGCTGGGCAGGAACGACTGAGTCACGCGGCCCCTCAGGAGGTCGTGACGCCCGGAGGGAAACGCTAGAATCGTCCTCTCGTGAACATCTTCGGGCCTCTCCTG
>QHVV01000028.1:550-21388 GCA_003222385.1 Acidobacteriota bacterium | reverse complement strand
GTGGTCCACCGCGACATCAAGCCCGAGAACATCATGGTCGCGCGCGAGGAAAGCGGGGCGCCGCGGATCCGGGTCATGGACTTCGGCCTCGCTCAGGCGTCCACCGAGAACCGCCTGACCAAGACGGGCACTCTCGTCGGGACCGTGACGTACCTTTCCCCCGAACAGGTCAGCTCGCACGCCTTCGACGGACGGTCCGACATCTACTCGCTCGGCACCGTCATGTACGAGTGTCTGACGGGAGAGCCGCCGTTCGCCGGAGAGATGCAGTCGGTGCTCTACCGGATCGTCCACGAGATCCCGCAGCCGCCTCGCGCGCTCGGCTCCGAGATCCGCGAAGAGCTGCAGGACATCATCCTGCAGTGCCTCGAGAAGGATCCGTCGCGGCGGCCCCAGAGAGCGGGGCAGCTCTCGGAGGCGCTCAAGCGCCACCGTTCGAGCCTCCACAGCGACGAGTTCGCCCGGTCGGTGGTCTTGAATGCGAGCCGCACGCTCCAGCGCCCTTCGGCCTCCGCCTTCGTGGGGCGCGAGAAAGAGTTCGCCGAGCTCCAGCGCCGCTTGAACTCCGCGCTCACCGGTGACTGCCAGTTTGCGGTCGTAGCGGGAGAGCCGGGGATCGGCAAGACGCGGCTCCTCGAGGAGCTGAAGAAGCTCGTCTCCATGCGCAAGATCCGTGTCCTTTACGGCCGGTTCGTCGAACAGGACCAGGCGTTCTCCTATCAAGGTTTCTGCGAATTGATTCAGGACTACTTCCGCACGCGCGATCCGGGAAGCTCCGGCGCGGAGCGCCCGGATTTCTCCGACATCGCGCCCGACCTCCTTTCGCTCTTCCCGCTTCTGACAGAGATCAGCGAGCTGCGCTCCGCGGCGAGCGGAGACTCCCGCATCGCATCGCCCGCGGCGGAGCGCAAAGCAGAAGATCGGATCCAGATTTTCGAGCTGCTGGCACGGACGCTGACGCGGATGGCGGCGGGAAAGCCGCTCGTCCTGGCCCTGGAGAACCTCCACGCCGCCGAGGTCTCGATCGAAGCGCTCCAGTACATCGTCCGGCGTCTCGGGCCGACGCCGACTCTTTTCGTCGGCAGCTACCGCCAGACGGAAGTCGACAAGCGACACCCTCTCGCGCGAATGCTCGACTCCTTCGCCGACGACCCGCGATTCGTCTCCCTGACCCTCGGCCCGCTTTCCCCGACCGAACACCGCGCGCTGGTCGAATCGGTCGTTGGCGCCTCGAACCTCTCCAACGAGCTCGCGAAGCGGATCCACGAGGCGACCGAGGGCAACCCGTTCTTCACGAAGGAGCTGCTCCGCTCGCTGATGGATACCGGCGGGATCGGCCGGGACGACACCGGGGAGTGGACGTTCTCGAAAGGCACCGGCATCTCGTCCGACGCGCTGCCGGCGACCATCCAGCAGGCGGTCGAGAAGAGGATCGAGAGACTCCCGGAAGATCTGCGCGATCTTCTCTCGATCGCCTCGGTCCTCGGACGCAGCTTCGATTTTTCCGATCTCGAAGTTCTCGCGGAAGGGACCGGAAAAGTTGAAGACTCGATCGAGCGGCTCATCCGCGAAGGGGTCTTCGAGGAGGAGCGGGAGTCGCGCGGCGACCGGCTCGCCTTCTCGAGCGGGATCGTTCGCGACGTCCTGTACGGGTCGCTGTCCCGGCGCAAGCGCCGTTCACTCCACCGGAAGTACGCGGACCTGATCGAGGGGCGCTACGCCGGCCGGCTCGAGCGCATCTATCCCGACCTCCTTCACCACTTCTCGCAGGCCGACGTCCCGGAAAAGACGGTCGAGTACGGTTTGAAGCTCGCGCGAAAGTCGCTCGACGCCTTCAGTTCGGACGACGCCAGCCGAGCGGCGAAGACGGCGCTCGAGTATCTGGAGGACGAAGAGTGGAACGGCGACCGCTCGCTCGAAGGCGAAGCGCGGCTCCTGCTGGCGGAGGCGCATCGGATGGCCGGCAACTTGGACGGCGCGCTCCGCGAAGCGGAAACCGCGGTCCGGATCTTCGAAAAGGAGCGCCAACCCGAAAAGGCGGTTGCCGGGATTCTCTTCGCCGCGGAGACCGCCTGGCAGGGGCGGCGTACCGAGGAGACCCGGCGATGGGCGGAGCGCGGTCTCGAGCCCGCCCGCTCGCTCGAGAAGCCCGAGCCGCTGACGAAGCTGCTCTCGCTCGCTGCGACCGTCGCCAACCTGCGTAGCGATTCCTCGAAAGCGGCGGCCTACCTCGCCGAGATCGAACGGCTGACTCCGTCCGAGAAGGTCGCGGAAGAAGTGATCCCATCCGGCGGGACTCTCGTCGTGGCCATGTCCAACCCGATTGCCTCGATCGAGCCGGGCGACTACGAGACGACCGAGGAACATGAAGTCGTCGCGAATGTCTTCGAGACCCTCGTGACGACCGACGCGCAGGGAACGCTCGTTCCGCTGCTCGCGGAAAGATGGTCGCTGGAGGACGCGGGCAGAACGTTCCGCCTGCATCTTCGCGCCCGGGCCGTCCTCTCCGACGGGACTCGGCTGACGGCGCCCGCCGTGAAACGCTCGTTCGAGCGATCGATCGGCCTCTCGCGCCGGGCGATGCCCGCGGCCTTCTCGGCGATCTCGGGAGTCGAGGAATTCCTGGACGGAAAGACGGATACGGTCTCCGGGATCACCGCCACTTCGGAATCGGAGATCGAAATCCGGCTCCGCGAGGCGCTTCCGGTCTATCCGGCATTCCTGACCGATGGTCGGACGTCCATCGCCGTCGCGTCGTCGGGCAACGGCGGGAAAGAGCGGATCCTCGGAACGGGACCTTTCGTCGTGGCCTCCCATGCCGCGGACCGCGCGGTCCTCGAAAAGAACGCGGGCTACTGGAAGGATTCGCCGCCGAGGCTCGACCGGATCGAGTTTCGGGCGTCTCTTTCCGCGTCGGCGGTCGCCGCGGGCCTGCGGTCGGGTGAATACGACATCGCGCGCGATCTCCTGCCGCAGGACCGGGAGGCGATCCTCCGCGACGCGCGGTTCCGGTCGGGGCTCGTCGAGACGCCCAAGAAGAACACGTACTTCGTTCTCTTCAGCCGTGCCGGTGCCGCCGCGTCGAATGCGACGCTGCGCCGTGCTCTCTCCGACGCGGCGCGGGCACGGGACTTCGTCTGGGGGACCCTCGGGAGGTTCGCCCTGCCGGCCACCGGGATCATCCCTCCCGGGATCCTGGGACACGACGCGGGACGCCGGCTGCCGCACGCGTCGCGGGAGAAGGCCGCCGAGATGATCCGCTCCGCCGGTCTCGCCCTTCCCGTGCGCCTCCGCGCGGCGGTCCATCCGATTCTGAAGGATCAGTACGGCGCGCTCACGACCTCGCTTCTGGCCAGCTGGGCCGAGCTCGGCGTCGAGGTGACGGTCGCCACGAAGAACATGTCGGAGTACCTCGATTCGTGGAACGACACGACCGGGTTCGACCTCTTCGTCGGGCGCTGGATCGCCGACTACGAAGACCCGGACAACTTCACCTTCACGCTCTTCCATTCGGAAAACGGCCGGTTGCGGCGCTATTTTTCTTCCCCCGAGACCGACGAAATCCTGGAAGAGGCGCGGCGCGAGAGCCGGGCCGGTGTCCGTGAGGGCCTCTACCGGAAGTTCGAGAACCTGCTGCTCGAGTCCGGGGTCCTCGTTCCGCTGTTCCACGACGTGGACTACCGGATCGCCGCTCCCTCGGTCAAGGGCATCGTGCTCCGAAGCACGGCACCCTTCGTCAACTACACCGAGGTCGGAAAGGCCTCGGCAGGGACTCCGACTGCCGTCCCCGCGCGTTCGTCCGTCGAAGGCGGTGTTCTGCACGTTCCGATCGCGGGAGTCGTGCGGAGCCTCGATCCCTGTCTGACGGAAACGGTCGAGCAGGCGGAGGTTCTGCCGAACCTCTACGAGACCCTGACCCGCCAAGCCGAGAGCGCCGTGGTGGTCCCCTGGCTCGCCTCCGAGTTCACGACCGAGAACGACGGCATGCGCTTCCGATTCCGGCTGCGGCCCGGAGTCCGCTTCCACGACGGGCGTCGGCTGACGGCGCGGGACGTGCGGTTTTCCTACGAACGGCTCCTCCAGAACCGCGAGAGCGACAGCCGCTGGCACCTCGCGCCCATCCGCGGCGCCCGGCGGCTGCTCGACGGCGCGGGCACGGACCTCGAGGGGTTTCACATCGTTTCTCCGACGGAGTTCTTCATCGAGCTGGAGGAGCCCGTCTCGTTCTTCCCGGCGCTCATCTCCTATCAGGTGGCTGCGATCGTGCCGGAAGGCACGACGAGCTTCGGCGGGAGCTGGCGGGAAGGCGCCGTCGGCACCGGCCCGTTTCGGGTGGTTGCTTTCGAGCCGGGACGGCGGCTCGAGCTCGAGCGCAACCCGAACTACTGGCGGGAGGGCTACCCGAAGAGCGAGGCGATCGTCTTTCGCTTCGCGGTTCCGCCGGAGGAGATCCGCACCGATTTCCTCGCGGGAAGGCTCTCGGTCGCCTCCGATCTCCTCCCCGGAGACGCGGAAGCCCTGCGGCGGGATCCGCGCTTCGCGTCGAGCTACCGGGAATCGCCGCGTCTCACGACGTACTTCGTCGCGTTCAACATCCACCGGCAGCCGCTCGCCGATCCCGTCGTGCGACGCAGCCTCGTTGCGGCGGTGGACGTGCCAGGCATCGTCCGCCGGACTCTGGGGTCGGTGGCCATTCCGGCGGCCGGGCTCATGCCCCCCGGCTTGCTCGGGCACTCGGCCGCAGCTCCGGCCGCGCCTTCCCGCGCGGCAGGGAAAGCCTCCAAAGCAGAATCCGGCGAGCACACGATCTCCCGGGAGACGGTCGAGCTCACCGCGGCGGTACACCCGGTCTTTTCCGGAGAGTACGCCGCCTTTTACGCGGAGCTCGAAGCGTCGTTCCGGGAGATCGGGTTCCAGATTCGCCCGATCAACACGACCATGGCGGAGTACATCGCGGCACAGGACGGCCGTGCGGACCTGTCGATCGGCCGCTGGAACGCCGACTACCCGGACGCCGACACGTTCACGTACGGTGTCCTTCGCACGCGGGAAGGCATCATCGGAAAGATGTGCGGGGTGCCCGAGATCGATCGACTCGCCCAAAGCGGGCGGACCGAGATCGATGCGCGGGCGCGCCACTCGATCTACCGGCAGATCGAAGAACACGTGGCTCGCGAGGCGCTCCTCCTTCCGCTCTTCCACGAGCAGGTCTATCGCTTCGTCCGCCCGGAGATCGAAGGGCTGCAGCTCGGCCTCTCCTGGCCGACGATCGCCTACGAGAAGCTGTCGGTCCGGAGATAGCGTTCCGCGCCGGGATTGAGTCCGGCTGAACGGAGCCGATGAACAACGCTCCGCCCTTCTGGATCGGCGCCGTCGTTCTCGCGGCCGTATTTACAGCGATCGCCGCGTTGGAGACGGTGCACCCGTTGAGACGGCGTCTCGAGCCGCGTCTTCGAAGAACCATCCGCAACTTCACGACCGGGGCGCTCTCACTGCCGGTCATCACGTTCCTCCAGGCGCCGATCCTCATGCCGCTGGTCCACTGGACGGAGCGTCACGGAGTCGGCCTGCTGAACGTCGTGAGATTCCCCGCCGCCGGCGAAGTCGTGATCGTGATTCTGCTTTTGGACTACACGCTGTGGCACTGGCACCGCATCAACCACGTCGCGCCGTTCTTCTGGCGCTTTCATCTGGTGCACCACGTCGACCGCGACATGGACGCCTCGACGGCGCTTCGGTTCCACTTCGGCGAGCATGCCCTCTCGATCGGGTGGCGGCTCCTGCAGGTGGTCGCGATCGGACCTTCTCCGGTCGCGATCTGGACCTTTCACGCGCTGCTGGTCGTTTCGATCGTGTTCCACCATTCCAACACGCGGTTGCCGGCCCGGCTCGAGCGGCTCCTGGTCCGGCTCGTCGTCACCCCCCGGATGCACGGCATTCACCACTCCGACTGGCGAAATGAAACCAACAGCAACTGGTCGAGCCTGCTCTCGGCCTGGGACTACCTGCACCGCACCGTCCTGCTCTCGATCCCGCAGGAGAAGATCGTTGTCGGAGTTCCCGCATACGGAGAGCCGGAAGACGTCACGATCGGCCGGATTCTGGCGATGCCGTTCCAACGACAGCGAGATGACTGGAGCGGCCCGGAAGGTCAGCAAATCGACCGACGGCACCCTGGCGAGAGGAGCGAGCTCGCCCCCTAGCGTCTCCTGAAGTTCGTGTCTTCGGCTCAGGCTCTAGTCGCCCGCCGGAGGAAATGGGGGCGGCTCGCGCCGCCCCCGAAGTCGTCAGATCGACAGGGTGCCGGTTCGAATCAGATAAGCGAGCCTGGCCCGCTGGGAAGGGTCGAGCAGCTCGTGAAGCCGGCCGAGCGCGGTCACCACCGCGGCGCGGAGGCGATCCGCGCTGTCGAGCCGCATCTTCGCGCCGGCTTCCGCCTTCGCCCGATCGAAGACCTCGCCCGAGATCGCGTCCGCGAACGTCGAGAGCGCGCGGCGATGGTCCACCGCGGCCTGCGCGCGTTCCGTCTTGATCTCGTCGAGAATCTTCGCGAGCTCGCCGATCTGCGCCTCTTCGAGCTGCAGCTTGTAGGCGAGGAATCGCAGCGGCCGGCGAACTCCGAAAGCGCCGCCTCCGAAACCGAACGCGCCCGACTCTTCTTCGCCCGCCATGCCGTACGCCCAGGCGCGCCGCCATTCGCGACGCTCGCCCGGCTCCCAGGCCGCTCCGGCGCGGCTCTCGCCGCATCGCTGCCGCTTCCAATGGGGAATGAATCCGGGATACATGAGACCTCCTCTCGCCGGGGCCATCGCTCCCGGCGGGTACCTCGAAGCGTGGGCGAAATGCCTCACGCCGTGGCAGCAGGCTAGACCCGGCGCCCGACTCCGTCAAGAGCTTCTGGAAGCGATGCCGTCATTCCGAGGAGCGAAGCGACGAGGAATGACGGTGCCTCGGTCGAGATCCCTCGCTTTGCTCGGGATGACGAGGTTACGGACCCGACAAACTCCGATTAGGATGCGGCACGAAACCGAAATGAAAAAGAGAATCTGGATCGCGCTCGCCGTCGCTCTGGCGCTTTTCGCAGGCGCGCCTCGCGCATCGGCGCAGGTCACGCCGGCGCAGGGATATTCGCCGCCGGACGACACGCCGTCCGTGAAAATCGGCGGGTCGCTCTTCCTGGATTACACGTTCCAGGACGAGCCGGAAACCCGGGACGCGAACGGAAACCTGGTCCACGGTAACGCCTTCAACGTCGGTCGGGCGTACCTGAACCTGACGGGACAGCTCCATCACCTTCTGGGGTTCCGGGTCACACCGGACATCACGCGCGAGACGGGCTCGGGCAGCTCGCTCTCCGGCAGCTACACGTTCCGCCTCAAATACGCCTATGCCCAGGTGAACCTCGACGACTGGCTGCCGAAAGAGACATGGGTGCGGTTCGGGCTCCAGCCGACGCCGTACACCGACTTCGAGGAGGGGGTATACCGGTACCGGTTCCAGGGAAATGTCTTCGTCGAACGGGAAGGCTTTCTCCCGACTTCCGACGCCGGCGCGACCGCTCACGTCGCTTTCCCCGCCGACTTCGGCGACCTCCACCTCGGCGTCTACAACGGCGAGGGGTACCAGAAATCCGATCCGAACGATCAGAAGGCGTTCCAGGTCCGAGCGACGCTCCGCCCGGTTCCGCGTGTTCCGATCGCCAAAGGACTGCGGCTCACCGGGTTCTGGGACGCGGACCACTACGTCCGCGACGCGAAGCGCGAACGCACGATCGGTGCGGTGACGTTCGAGCACCCGTACCTCAACGCGGGCTTCGCGTACATCGATGCGAAGGACCGCCCCACTGTCGCGGACCGGGAAGTCCACGCGAAGGGATGGTCGGTCTTCGCGACGCCGAGAACGCCGATCGGGCTCGAGGTCCTGTTCCGGCACGACCACCTCGAGCCCGACGCGGACGCGAACGATTCCGAAAAGACGCGCACAATCGCGGGCGTCGCCTGGTGGTTCGCCCTCCATCCCGGCGTGACGGCGGCGGTCCTGGCCGACCACGAGCAGGTCCGCTACGACGACTTCTCGCCGGCCCGGGCCACAGAAAAGCGGTGGGCTCTGCACTTGCTTTTGAGCTACTAGACCCGGATCTCTTCACGCCGATTTAACGCTCGCTTCAACGACGGTTTCGCCGTCCGAAGTGAAGTCCTCCTCGCAAGGAGGACTTGAATGCATTCGAGAGTGCTCGCCTTTTTCGCGGCCGGTCTTTTCGCAACCGCGGCCGCGATCGCCCAGATCACGCCCGCGGAGGGATACACGCCGCCGAACGACGACCCGTCGGTCAAAGTCGGCGGCACGATCTTTCTCGATTACACCTTCCAGCAGGAGCCGGAGGCCCGGGACGCCGGCGGAAATCTGATTCACCCCAACGCGTTCAATGTCGGACGCGCGTACATCAACATCACGGGTCAGCTCCATCACTTAGTCGCGTTCCGGATCACGCCGGACGTCACGCGGGAGACCGGCTCGGGCAGCTCGCTCGCCGGCAGCTATACGTATCGCCTCAAGTACGCCTACGCGCAGTTCAATATGGACGACTGGCTCCCGCACGGAACCTGGCTTCGCTTCGGAATGCAGCAGACGCCGTACATCGACTTCCATGAGGGCATCTACCGTTACCGTTTTCAGGGGCAGATCTTCGTCGAGCGCGAAGGATTCCTGGTCTCCTCCGACCTCGGACTATCGGGCCGCCTCGCTTTTCCGTCGAACTACGGCGACTTCCATCTCGGCGTCTACAACGGCGAGGGATACAACCGGTCCGAGGCGAACGACCAGAAGGCGTTCCAGGCGCGCCTCACGCTTCGGCCGGCGCCGGCGGTTCCGGTGTTGCGGGGGCTGCGGCTCACCGGCTTCTGGGATGGCGACCACTACGTTCGCGACGCGAAGAAGGAGCGCTTCATCGGGGCGCTGACGTTCGAGCATCCCTTCGTCAACGCCGGCGTCGACTACATCGACGCGAAGGACCAGACGCTGTTGACGGCCGCGAAGATCGAAGCCAAGGGGTGGTCGGCGTGGGTGACGCCGAGAACGCCGATCGGGATCGAAGGCCTGTTCCGCTACGACGAGCTCAAGCCAGACGACCGGAACGACTCGAAGAAAAAGCGCACGATCGCCGGGCTCGCGTACTGGTTCACGGTCTTCAAGCCGGGAGTCACGACGGCCCTTCTCGGAGACTACGAATACCTCAAGTACGACGACTTCACGCCGGCCCGGCCGACGGAAAAACGGTACGCGCTCCACATGCTGGTGAACTTCTAATTCACCCGTACTTAACGCCGAATTTACGCGCCGACTGAACACTCTTCGCGAGGTGAAGACGATGCGACTTTCCAGACTGATTGCCGCGCTGAGTCTGGCCACCGCGATTGCCCGGCCGGGGGTCGCCCAGACCGTCCAGATCAACGGGGCCGGTGCGACCTTTCCGTACCCGATCTACTCGAAGTGGTTTTCCGAGTACAACAAGCTCCACCCCGAGGTCCAGATCAACTACCAGTCGATCGGCTCGGGAGGGGGCATCCGGCAGCTCATGAACCGGACGGTTTTCTTCGGAGCCACCGACGGCCCGATGACGAAAGACCAGCTCCTGGCCGCACCCGGCGGCATTCTCCACTTTCCGACGGTGCTCGGCGCGGTGGTTCCCGTCTACAACATTCCGGGGGTCGATGCCGAGCTGAAGTTCACCGGGCGCGTTCTCGCAGACATCTTCATGGGGAAAGTCTCGAAGTGGAACGATCCTGAGATCGCGAAACTGAATCCGGGACAGAAACTGCCCGGCAGCGACATCACCGTCGTCCATCGTTCCGACGGCTCCGGGACCACCTACATCTTCGCCGACTATCTCGGGAAGGTCTCACCCGAGTGGAAGAAGACCGTCGGGATCGCGACCTCGGTCAACTGGCCGACCGGCGTCGGAGGCAAGGGCAACGAAGGAGTCGCCGGCCTCGTCAAACAAACGCCGGGTTCGGTCGGCTACGTCGAGCTGATCTACGCGCTCCAGAACAAGATCGATTTCGGATCGGTCCAGAACATGGGCGGCGAGTTCGTTCGGGCGTCGCTCGATTCGGTCACGAAGGCCGCCGCCGCGACCAAAGGCAAGATGCCGGCGGATTTCCGGGTCTCAATCACCAACGCGCCGGGCGCGGGGGTTTATCCCGTCTCTTCCTTCACCTGGCTGCTCTTCTCCGAGAGCCCGAAAGACAAACGGGCCGCCCGGACCATGACCGACTTCATGCGGTGGGCGCTCCACGACGGGCAGAAGTACTGCGCCGATTTGGGATACGCGCCGCTTCCGGAGGAGGTCGTGACCATGGAGATGGAGGCTTTGAAGAAGATCCGGTTCTAGCAGCGGTCCGAAATACGCGATGGTCGAAAGCCACCGTTTGAAAATTTCTGTCCGCCGGTCGCGGAGCGACCGCCGCCGACCAAAGCCCCGTTCCGACGATGCCTTTTTTCGCGTCGCGACCGGCGCCGTGGCGGCGGTCATCATCCTGCTCGCTGCCGCGATCGCCTTCGAGCTCGTTGCCCACTCCCGGCTCTCGATCGAGAAGTTCGGATTCCGGTTCTGGACCGGAAAGGTCTGGGACCCGGTCTCCGGAGAGTTCGGCGCGTTCCCGTTCGTCTGGGGCACGCTCTACTCGTCCTTCCTGGCCCTCCTCGTTGCCAGCCCGGTGGCGATCGGCATCGCGGTCTTCATCTCGGAGCTCGCGCCGGGCGTTCTGCGGCGGCCGCTCACCTTCCTGACGGAGCTCCTTGCCGCGATTCCGTCGATCGTGTACGGCCTGTGGGGAGTGTTCGTGCTCGTCCCGCTCGTGCGTCGCCTCGAGACGGGAATGCCGGAATCCCTCCGGAAGCTGTCGCTCTTCTCCGGGCCTCCGGTCGGCGTCGGAATGCTCGCGGCGGCCGCGATCCTCGCGATCATGGTGATTCCGTTCTCCTCGGCGGTCGCGCGCGAGGTGCTGCGGGCGGTCCCTGCGTCGCAGCGGGAGGCAGCCTATGCTCTCGGCGCGACGCGGTTTGAAGCGATCCGGGCCGTCCTCTACCATGGCCGCACCGGCGTCGTGGGAGCCCTCCTGCTCGGCCTGGGACGCGCGCTCGGCGAGACCATGGCCGTGACAATGGTGATTGGAAACAACCCGCGGGCGGCGCTCTCGCTCTTTGCGCCGCAGCACACGATGGCGGCGGTCATCGCGAACGAGTTCACGGAGGCGGCCGACCAGCTCTACCTCGACGCACTGGTCGAGATCGGGCTCGTCCTCTTCGTCGTGACGCTTGCGGTCAATGCGCTCTCACGGCTCCTCATCTGGAGCCTCGAGAGGCGGTTGCGCGCGATTCCCGCGGCCGCGGAGCCGGCTGCGGCTTCCACGGTCGAGGCGGCATGAGCCGAAGCCGTCGACGCCGCGTCGTCTCCGCGCTCTTTGCGGGGGCATGCGCGGCTTCCGTTCTCCTCGCTCTCTTGCCGCTGGCGTTCATTCTCTTCTACCTGCTCAAGAGGGGCGTCGGCGCGCTCGAGTGGAGCTTTCTCTTCCACAATCCCAAGCCGGTCGGAGAGGTGGGGGGCGGCTTCGCGAACGCCATCGTCGGCACGCTGATCCTGATCGGTCTGGCAGGGACCTTCGCCGTACCGGTCGGCGTGATCTCCGGCCTCTACGTCGCGGAATACCGGGGCTCGCGCTTTGCCTCCGCGGTCCGGTTCGCGGCCGATGCGTTGAACGGCGTCCCGTCGATCGTCGTCGGGATCTTCGCCTACAGTATCGCCGTCCTGCCGGTTCGCCGATTCTCGGCGATCGCCGGCGGCTTCGCCCTCGGGGTCATGATGATCCCGATCATCGCGCGGACCACCGAAGAACTCGTGCGCCTCGTGCCGGAGTCGTTCCGGGACGGGGCCCTCGCGCTCGGAGCAACCCGCGCGAAAGCTGCGTGGAGCGTCGTTCTCCCGGCCGCGCTCCCCGGAATCCTGACCGGCATCCTGGTGGCGCTCGCGCGCATCGCCGGCGAGACGGCGCCGCTCCTCTTCACGGCGTTCGGAAACCGCTTCTTCTCGACGCGGCTCGACCAGCCGATCGCTGCCCTGACGGTCCAGATCTATACGTACGCCGTATCCCCCTATGAAGACTGGCATCGCCAGGCGTGGGCCGGGGCGTTTCTGCTCGTGGTGATCGTCCTGGTGCTCTCCGTGATCGCCCGATTGGCGACCCGCCGCCTGGAAAGGATGCACGGATGACGACGGAAACCATGACAATGCCAGAGCCCGTGAAGACCGCGCTGCCCCGTCCGGCCCCGCCCGTCTCCGCCGCGGAGGAACGGAGATCCGCAGAAGTCAGCGCGATCCGGGTCGAGACGGTTCATCTGGACTTCTTCTACGGCAAGAGCCAGGCGCTCTTCGACGTCTCGTTCGCCGTACCGGAGAGGTCGGTCACGGCCTTGATCGGACCTTCCGGCTGCGGGAAGTCCACTTTTCTGCGGTGCCTGAACCGAATGAACGACCTGATCGCGGACACCCGGGTGCAAGGCGAGGTGTTGCTGGACGGAGAGGACATCTACGCGGGGAGCGTGGACGTCGTCGGGCTGCGCCGGCGCGTCGGGCTCGTTTTTCAGAAGTCGAATCCGTTTCCGAAGTCCATCTTCGAAAACGTCGCCTACGGGGTGCGGATCAACGGCATCGGCCGGCACTCCGAGCTGAGCGCGTCGAGAGAGCGCTCCAGCGCGCGGCCCTGTGGGACGAAGTCAAGGACCGGCTCCGCGCGCCTGCCCTGTCGCTGTCCGGCGGCCAGCAGCAGCGGCTCTGCATCGCTCGCGCACTCGCGGTCGAGCCGGAGGTACTGCTGATGGACGAACCCGCTTCGGCGCTCGATCCGATCGCGACCCAGAAAATCGAGGAGTTGATCTGGGAACTCAAGACCGCGTACACGATCGTGATCGTGACGCACAATATGCAACAGGCCGCCCGCGTCTCCGAGCGGACGGCTTTCTTCATGATGGGACGGCTGGTCGAATATGACCGAACGGACAAGATCTTCACGAATCCGGGACAAAGAGTCACCGAGGACTACATCACCGGACGCTTTGGGTAGCCGGCGGATCGCTCTCGTCGAGGACGACGCCGACATCGCCTACACGATTCGGCTGAACCTCCGCAAGCACGGCTGGCAGGTGGATCACTTCGTCTCGGGTCTTCGGGCGATCGAAGCGATCGAGCAAAAGCCGTACGACCTCGTGATCCTCGACCTGAACCTGCCCGACATCGACGGCCTCGCGGTCGCCCGCGAGCTCCGGCAGCACGACGAAACTCGGAAGATCACGATCCTGATGCTGACCGCGCGCGTCGAGGAGCGCGACAAGCTCCTCGGCTTCGACGTGGGAGCCGACGACTACCTGACGAAGCCATTCTCCATGAAGGAGCTGGTCGCGCGTGTCTCGGCGCACCTCCGGCGGGCGGCGTCGTTCGACGCGTCGGAGGACGACACCTACGAGACCGAGGGTCTGCGAATCGACCGGCCACGCTTCGAGGTCACGGTCGGAGGCCGCCTCGTCCGGCTCACGAAAAAGGAGTTCGATCTGCTCTGGTACCTGGTGAAGAACCGCGGCCGGGTGGTCACTCGCGACGCGATTCTCGCCCGCCTCTGGGACTATGACGCCGACGTCGAGACGCGCACCGTCGACGTCCACATCCGATCGCTGCGCCGCAAGCTCGGGGATCGTTGGATCGACACCATCGTGGGCGTCGGCTACCGGTTCCTCGAACGGCCCGAGGAGAAGTGAGCGGCGACCACACCGGGGAATTTGGGTGGCGGGTGCAGGCCCGCAGGGCCTGTCCCCGCTTCGGGTCATGAACCATGCGCTTCGCCCTCCGCCTGAACCTTCTGCTCGCGCTGCTCGCGCTGGGGCTCGCGCTCACTCTCTCCGCGGTCGCGGTCTCCGTCACGGACCGCGCCGTCGAGGACCGCGCCCGTGACCGGCTCCGCCGCGAGATCGACTTCCTCGCCGAACAGATCGAGCCACGGCTCGGCGAAGCAGGCCCGCTGGCGGAGCTCGTGCGCCGCGCTTCCCGCCTCCTGGGGGCGCGGGTCACCGTCATCGCCACCGACGGCCGCGTGCTGGACGACTCCGACGTCCCCCGGTCCGAAGTGGCCGGGATGGAGAACCACGCGGGCCGTCCGGAAGTCGTCGCCGCCCGGGCGGCGGGCTACGGGACGGCGATCCGGCACTCGGCCACGCTCGAGACCGACCTCCTCTACCTGGCCCGCGCGCTCGGCCCGGGTCGCTCGCACGCGCCCGTGCTGCGCATGGCGATCCGCCTGGGCGATCTCCGCCAGGTCGAGTCCCAGTACGAGTGGATCCTCCGCGGCGCCGTGTTCGCCGCCTGCGCGCTGCTCGTCCTCGTGGGGGGCGTCGCCGTCGCCCGGCTCGCGCGCCCGATCCGCGACGTCACGGACGCGGCGCTCGCAGTCGCGCGCGGAGACCTCTCGCGGGAGGCGCCCGAGCGCGGTCCGGCCGAGATCCTGGAGCTGTCCTCGGCGCTGTCCCGCATGAAGAGTTCGCTCCTGGAATCCGTGGCCCGGGTCGAGCGAGAGCACCGGCTCTCGGAAGCGGTTTTCGAGACGCTTCCCGACGGCGTCACCGTCATCGACGCGCAATACCGGGTGATCGACGCGAACCGCAGCTTTCGGGCCATGACCGGAACGCCGGACCCGGCTGGAAGACCACTCGTCGAGATCCTCCGAGACCGTGCCCTCTTCGGCCCGTTCGAGGAGGCGATCGCGCGGCGGGCTCCGACCGACGCGGTGGTGCGCCGAGAGAACGAGGTGACCTGGCAGCTGGCTGTGAGACCGCTTCCTCCCGGATCGCGCGCGGTCGCCGTCGGGATCCTGCGCGACGTGACGGCGTTCGAACGCAACGAGGCGATGCGGCGCCGCTTCGTGGCCGACGTCTCGCACGAGCTGCGGACGCCGGTTTCCTCGATCGCGGCCGCGGCGGAGACGTTGACGGAGACGGAGCCCGACGATCCGGAGGCGCCGCGGCTGGTCGAGCTCGTCCGCCGGCAGGCGCGGAGGATGCGCGAGCTGATCGACGACCTGACCGACCTCTCGCTGATCGAGAGCGGCGAGGTCGCCCTTTCCCCCGAAAAGGTCGACCTTCGCGCGCTCGCGGGGGAGACGGCGGAGGAGCTGCGCGCGACCGCCCGCAGCCGGGACGTCTCGATCCGGATCGAGAGCTCCGAAGGCGTCGCCGTGGAGGGGGATCGCCGGAGGCTCGGCCAGATTCTCCGCAACCTGCTGGACAACGCCGTGAAGTTCTCGCCGGCCGGCGGGACGGTCCGGATCCGGATCGATCGAGTGGGCCGCAAGCCGTCGCTCGTCGTGGAGGACGACGGGCCCGGCATTCCGCTGGCGGAACAGGACCGGATCTTTCAGCGGTTCTACCAGGTGGACCGCTCGCGATCGAAGGTTCGGCCCGGGACCGGCCTGGGCCTCGCGATCGTCAAGCACTTGGCGCAACTTCACGGCGCGGAGGTCACCGTCGCGAGCCGGCCGGGGCAGGGAAGCGCGTTTCGCGTTACCTTCGGACGCGACGCTGCGGAAAAGGAAGCCTGAGGAGGAAATCGTGAAAGAACATTTTGCGGAACGGCTGGAAGCTCTCCGGCGTCGCCTCATCCTGATGGGGTCGGAGGTCGAGAAACAGATCCGAGCCTCGATCGAAGCGCTCACCGAAGGGTCCGCCGAGAACGCGCGCGCCGTGATCGCCCGCGACGAGGACGTCGACCGACTCGAGAACCAGATCGAAGAGGAGGCGATTCAGCTCCTCGCGCTGGAGCAGCCGGTCGCGATCGACCTGCGGTTCCTGGTCGGAGTTCTGAAGATCAACAACGATCTGGAGAGGATCGGCGACCACGCCGTCAACATCGCGGAGGGAGCGGAGCGGCTCGTCGGCCGCCCGCCTTTCCAGCCGGCGATCGGGATCCGAGCAATGTCCGAGATGGTTCAGGTGATGCTGCGCCAGTCGCTGGATGCCTTCATCGCGAGGGACGCCGCGCTGGCGCAGAAAGTCATCGAGCAGGACGACGTCCTCGACGCGAAGAACGAAGGGGTGATCCGGCAGCTCTTGACCTACATGGCAGAGACGCCGGCGCTCATTTCCCACTGTCTGGAGCTCATCTCGGTCTCCAAGAACCTCGAGCGCGTCGGGGATCTGGCGACGAACATCGCCGAAGACACGATCTTCATCGACGAGGCGAAGCTCGTGAAACACCACGGGGTCGAGCTCGCCCGCTGACCTCTCACCAGAACCGGCCGTGAGCTTCCCCGGCTCGCCGGGGAGAGAATTCACGTCGGTGCCGGATCCCCGAATTCTCTGGACTCCGCCCGCCGACGCGCGGAAGAAGACGCGCATCGGCTCGTACCTCGATTTCCTGCGGCGCACGCGCGGCCTCGACTTCGACGGATACGGGCCGCTCTGGTCCTGGTCGGTGACCGAGATCGAGGAGTTCTGGCGGTCGATTGGAGACCACTTCGAGGTTTTCACCCGCGACCACCCGCGCGAGGTCCTCCCGGATCGACGGATGCCGGGCGCGAGATGGTTTCCCGGCGCCACGCTCAACTACGCGGAGTCCGCCCTCTCGCGCGCTCCCCGCGGGCCGGCCGTCATCGCCCGATCGCAGACCCGCGTGGAAGACGTGATCTGGAGCGGCGCGGACCTCGCCGACTCCGTCGGCCGCGCGGCGGCTGGGCTTCGCCGCCTCGGCGTCGAAAAGGGAGATCGGGTCGTCGCCTACCTTCCGAACGTGCCCGAGGCTCTGGTGGCGCTGCTCGCGACCGCGTCGATTGGCGCCATCTTTTCCTCCTGTGCGCCGGAGTTCGGCCCGCGCGCTGTCGCCGATCGCGTCCGCCAGATCGAGCCGAAGCTGCTGCTCACGGTCGACGGGTATCGCTACGGCGCGCGGGAAATCGACCGCGCGGAGGAGGTCGGAGAGCTCCAACGCGAGCTTCCGACGCTCGAAGCGACGGTCGTCCTCCCCTACCTCCGCGCAAACTTCGAAAAGGCGCGTTTCCCCGGCGCCCTCTCCTGGGAAGAGCTCCTCTCTCGGAGCGAACCCCTCGCGTTCGAGGCGGTCCCGTTCGATCACCCGCTCTACATCCTGTACTCCTCGGGCACGACCGGACTCCCCAAGGCGATCGTGCACGGACACGGCGGGATCCTCCTCGAGCACGTGAAAATGCTCGCGCTCCACCACGATCTGGGCGCCGACGACCGCTTTTTCTGGTTCACGACGACCGGTTGGATGATGTGGAACTACCTCGTCTCGGGACTTCTCGCCGGGTCCTCGGTCGTCCTCTTCGACGGCGATCCTGCGTGGCCCGATCTCTCCGCGCTCTGGCGCTTCGCCGAAGAGCACGGCATCACGTATTTCGGCGCGAGCGCGCCGTATCTGCACGCGTGCCGGCGCGCGGGGCTCGAGCCCGGCCGCGCTTTCGACCTCTCGCGTCTGCGCGGCGTCGGCTCGACGGGGGCGCCTCTCCTCCCCGAAGGATTCGAGTGGGTTTACGAGAGCGTCGGCCGCGATCTCCTGCTCGGCTCGGTGTCGGGCGGCACCGACGTCTGCACGGCGTTCGTCGGCGCGTGTCCCCTCGTCCCGGTGTGGGCGGGCGAGATCTCCTGCCGTTGCCTGGGGGCGAAGGTCGAGAGCTTCGACGCGGACGGACGTCCGGTCATCGGAAGGCTGGGCGAGCTCGTCCTGACGGCGCCGATGCCCTCGATGCCGATCGCCTTCTGGAACGACCCGGACGGAGCGAAATACCGCGCCAGCTACTTCGACAGATATCCCGGCGTCTGGCGGCACGGCGACTGGATCGAGATCACGCCGCGCGGAACCTGCATCATCACGGGACGCTCGGACGCCACCCTGAAGCGGGGCGGCGTGCGGATCGGCACCAGCGAGTTCTACGGCGTCGTCGAGGCGATCCCGGGCATCGCGGAGAGCCTGGTCGTCCACCTCCCGGACGAAGCGGGCGGACCGGGCGAGCTCCTTCTCTTCGTCGCACTGGAAGACGGCGTGACGCTCGACGACGCGCTGACCGCCCAGATCTCGAAGGCGTTGAGGGAAGGGCTCTCTCCGCGCCACGTGCCGGACTCGATCGCGCCAGTCCCGTCGATTCCCCGCACGCTGAACGGCAAGAAGCTCGAAGTGCCGGTGCGCCGGATCCTTTCCGGAGAGCCGGCCGAAAAGGCCGCGAACGCCGGCGCGATGGCGAACCCGGAGAGCCTGGACTATTTCGTGAAGCTCGCGGCCGCGCGGGGCAGAGGGGTCTGATCCCGAAGGCTTAGATCCCGCCTCGATTCAGCTCGCGAAACGAAGACCGAACAGGTTCGCGAGCAGGTGGAAGTACTGTTCCGGCGCTTCGGTCAGGCGAACCGCGAAGCCGCTCGGACGGACTCCCCTCAAATTCTGGGAGACGCTCTGGAGCCGGACGACTCTGCCCTTGAGCCGCAGCTTTCCGCCACCCGGGAGAAGGAGCTGCATCGTCAGGACTCCCTCGAGTCTGGGAACGTACATGGAGCGCACGAAAATGCCGGTCGGCGAGACGTCGTGGGTAAAACCCGTACAGAGAGATCCGGCCCTCTGCCACTCGATCAGATAGCGCCGCCTTCGTCGCGTGGAAAAACGTCTGTTCGGCACGGGTTGGGCTTCTTGAACGGGATACCAGCGAATGTCGTGCCCGGAGGCCTCGGCGAAACAATCCCTTGAGGGATCGGGACTTCGCTGCCTGACGCACCGGATTTCCGCTGTCGAGAAACGTCACTTCCGGTGATGCCGATCACCCGGCGGCGTCAGCCCGCGAAACGCTCGCGGGTGCCTAGGTTCGGACGAGCTCCTCGATCGGCGTGACCGCGGCCTGGTCCTCTTCCCCGGTGCGGATCCGGTAAACCTTTTCGACCGGCAGCACGAAGATCTTCCCGTCTCCCACGTCGCCGGTTCGCGCGGCGCGGAGGATCGCGTCGACCGTCGGCTCGACGAAATGGTCCGAGACTCCGATTTCGAGGCGGACCTTGTCGGACAGCTCCATCTTGACGGTGGTCCCGCGGTAGGTCTCGACCTGCTCCGTCTCGCCTCCGTGGCCCTGGACGCGGTGCAGGGTCAAGCCGCGGACCTCGGCTCGAAACAGCGACTCCAGCACGTCGCCCAGCTTCTCCGGCCGGACGATCGCCACGACGAGCTTCACGGCGCGCCGGCTCCGGTCTCGACGAGCGCCGCGGCCGCGATGGGAAGACCGCGAGACGGGGCCGCTTCCCGCAGAACGAGGATTGCGCCCTCGCCGCGGGAGTACGCCTCCTCGCCGTGCTGCGTCACGTCGAGGCCGAGGCCTTCGTCGCGCGCCGTCGCGCGAACCCGCGCCGCGAGGCCGAGGACTTTCACGATCGCGAAGGTGCCCGCCGCGCTGAAGGCGATCGTCGCGAGCACTCCGACCGCCTGGATCGCCAGCTGACGAGGGTTGCCGAAGAGCAGACCGTCCCCGACGCCGTTCCACGACTTCTGCGCCAGCACGCCGGTCAGGAGCGCGCCGACTGTGCCGCCGACCCCGTGCGCCGCGACGACGTCGAGCGAGTCGTCCACCCGGGTGCGCGCCCGCCACAGGAGCGCGAAGTAACTGGGGGCCGCGGCGACCGCGCCGAGCAGGATCGCCGAGATGGGGCTCACGAACCCGGCGGCCGGCGTCACCGCGACGAGGCCGACGACGATGGCGGTCGCCGCGCCGACCGCCGTCACACGGCCGGTGCGGGACAGGTCGAGAAGCGTCCAGACGACGAGCGTCGTGATCGGCGCGAGCATCGTGTTGACGAACGCGAGCGCCGCGATGCCGTTCGCGGCCAGGGCGCTGCCGCCGTTGAACCCGAACCACCCGAACCAGAGCAACCCGGCGCCCAGCAGCGTGAACGGGACGTTGTGGGGCAGGATCGCGCGGCGGGCGTAGTCCTTTCGCGGCGCGAGCATCAGAGCGACGACGAGCGCCGCCGCCGCCGCGTTGATGTGCACGACGGTGCCGCCGGCGAAGTCGAGCGCGCCCAGGCGCGCCAACCAGCCGCCGCCCCAGACCCAGTGGGCGACGGGCGCGTAGACGAAGACCGCCCAGAGCGTCAGGAACGCGAGATACGGGCCGAACCGCATGCGCTCGACGATGGCGCCGGAGATGAGCGCCGCGGTGATGATGGCGAAGGTCCCCTGGAACGCGAAGAAGAGCAGGTGCGGGATGGTGCCGTGAACCTCGAGCCCGACGCCGCGAAGGAACGACATCGAGAGATCGCCGATCCACGCGTTGCCTTTGCCGAACGCGAGCGAGTACCCGAGAAGCGCCCAGCCGAGCCCCGCGAAACCGAGCGCACAGACGCTCATCATCATCGTGTTGAGAGCGTTCTTCTTGCGGACGAGCCCTCCGTAGAAGAAGGCGAGGGCGGGAGTCATGAGGAGCACCAGGGCCGTGGCGACGAGCAGCCAGGCGGTGTCCGAATTGTTCAACTTGGGAAATCAGGATAACACGAGGATCCGGAATCGGAAATCGGAATCGGAAATCGAAATCGGAAATCGGAAATCGAAAGAGCCGCTACTGGAAGTAGCCGACGACGTCCAGGATGAGGTCGACGGAGCCCGCGGGCATTCCGCAGAAGACCGCGAGCTCCGTCTCCACCGAAAGACGCGCCGCGGCGTTGTTGGCGCGGGTCTGATGCGCGCGGAAGTTCACCGTCGAGGCCAGTGGGATCGGAGTCCCGGCCGGATGCACGGTCAGGTGACCGGCGGCGGTC
>QHVV01000028.1:0-489 GCA_003222385.1 Acidobacteriota bacterium | reverse complement strand
CACTGGCCGGCGAGCGGAAAGACGCGGTCGGTGTTCGCCGAGAGGGGCGGGCCGCCGTACGTGCCGGCCGGATCCCGCGTGTCGGCGATGCGGCAGGGAGGCAGCGTGTAGAAGGCGAGCGGCCCGATCGGCGCTGTGCAGCCGGGGTCGACGGTGACGGTGGCCTGTGCGGCGTTCGTCGACGTGCACCCGGAAGCCGACGTGACCGTGAGCGAGTAGTTCGTCGTCGCTGCGGGACTCGCGAGCGGCGTGCAGCTCGAGGGGTCGCTCAGGCCGGCTACCGGGCTCCAAGAGCAGGACGACGCCCCGGAGCCGGACAGGAGCGCCCCGGACCCCGCGCAGACCGTCGCGGAGCCTGACGCCACGGCGGTCGGCGGCGGGACGACCGTGATCGTCAGCTCGTTCGAGGTCACCGGTCCGCCGAACACGGGCGTCGTCGTCTCGACGAGATAGAACGTGCCGGTGCCAGGAAAGTTATTGCCGTCGATG
>QHVV01000146.1 GCA_003222385.1 Acidobacteriota bacterium | reverse complement strand
GTAGAGGAACACGCAGAACACGAAGAACGCGAAGAACGCCACCCACGTCGACGGCTTCCACTCGCCGCGGACCGGAATGCGGGAGCGGCGGAAGAACTCGAGCGGCGCCTCGCGCCCGAGCATCGTGAAGACGACGTCGTTTGGTATGTCGACCTCGCCGCCGGAGGCGTCTTTGGCGACGACGCGCGAGGGCTCGATCCTCACGACTTCGGTCTTAAGCGCGAGAGAGAGCGAGCCCGGCGGGTGCTCGCCCGCCGCTTTCATGAAGTCGCCGGTCGACGTCGTCACGCGCTCGGAGGTCGGATGCTCGACGGCCACCGGCGCCTCCGGGTTCTTCACCAGCGCGCGGACCTTCTCGACGTTCTCCGGCTTCGGCCGCGCGAATTCCTTTCCGCGGTAGGAGAGCGTCACGCGCGCGCCCGCAGTCGAGAGCGCGATCGCGGTCTCCAGCGCCGAATCGCCGCCTCCCACGACCAGGACCTGCCGGCCGGCGAACTCCTTCGGGTCGTAGAGGCGGTTGAAGACCTTGTCCGTCTCCTCGCCGGGGACGCCGAGCTTCCGGTGGCTGCCGCTCCGGCCGATGGCGACGATCGCGCGCCGCGCGCGGGTCACCGATTTTCCGTTGCCCTCGCCCTCGCCCTCGCCTTCGCCTTTGCCGTGGTGGAGCAGCAGGAGACCATCGCGGCGCTCGATCCTCTCGATCCGCGCGAAGATCGGCTCGATGCCGGCCGCCCGGCGCCTGGATTCCAGGTCGGCGAGGAGCTGCTCCTTGGGGTGGACGTCCGACTGGAACTGGAGGTCTCCGTCCGGCGTCATGCCGGTGGGATACGTGTAGATCGGCTTGGCCTTCGGGAAGTTCGCGACCGTCGAAAAGACCTCGGTCGCTTCGAAGACTGCGAACGACAGGCCCGCCTTCTTCGCCGCGATCGCCGCCGCGATGCCCGCGACGCCGCCGCCCACGATCGCCACGTCGAGCACGTCCGGGTCGGCGTCGGGCCGCCGGGTCGCGGAGAAGTCGGACTCGGCCAGGATCCCGCGGACCGCGCGCGCGCCCGAGTCAGAGGAGAACTTGAGCAACGGCACTCCGGTCAGGTCCCCGACGATCCGGACTCCCGGAACCGCGGTCGTGCCGTCTTCGCGGATCTCCGGCAGCTTCTCGACGCTGCCTGCCGGCCAGCGAGTGTGCAACCAGTGCGTGTAGCGTCCGAGCAAAGACATCGTCGCCCGGCTATTCTCCCCCGCGGTGCCGGAGCTTCCCGACGTCGCCGCCTACCTGACCGCGCTCGAGCCCCGGGTGGTTGAAAGGCCGCTCCTCGAGGTGCGGCTCGCGAGCCCGTTCCTGCTGCGGACCTTCGAGCCGCCGATCACCTCGGTCGTCGGAAAGAGAGTCGTGGGGCTCCGCCGCCTCGGCAAGCGAATCGTCTTCGACCTCGAGAGCGACCTGCACCTCGTCCTCCATCTGATGGTCGCGGGCCGTCTCCACTGGCGTCCCCGGGGCGCGGGGCTCGCCGGCCGCTCGTCGCTCGCGGCGTTCGACTTTCCGGAGGGGACGCTCGTGCTGACCGAAGCGGGCTCCAAGAAGCGCGCGGCCCTCCACCTGGTCCGCGGCGAGGAGGCCGTCTCCGAGCATGCGCGCGGAGGGCTCGAGGTCCTCGAATCCGACCTCGCGAGCTTTCGCGCCGCGCTCACCCGCGAGAACCACACGGTCAAGCGCGCGCTGACCGATCCACGGCTCTTCTCGGGAATCGGCAACGCGTACTCCGACGAGATCCTTCACCGCGCGCGCCTGTCGCCGGCGAAGCTGACGCTGCGGCTGAGCGAGGAAGAGGTGTCGTCCCTTTACGAAGCCGCGCGCGGGGCGCTCGCGGAGTGGACCGAGCGGCTGACGGCGCAGGCGCGGAAGGCGTTTCCCGAGAAGGTCACGGCTTTCCGCGAAGGGATGGCCGTGCATGGCCGGTACGGAAAGCCGTGTCCCGTCTGCGGGACGGAGATCCAGCGAATCGTGTACGCCGAGAACGAGTCCAACTACTGCCCGACGTGTCAGACCGCAGGAAAGCTGCTCGCCGACCGCGCCCTGTCACAGCTCTTGAAGAAAGACTGGCCGAAGACTCTGGAGGAGCTGGAAAACCGAAAGCGCCTCTGAAAAGGGGACAGACTTATTTTTTGAAAATGGGACAGACTTATTTTTCGAGTCGTCCTCCGCGCGGAATCTCAGTCCGTCGGGACCACGATTCCTTCGAACCCCTCGTCCTCGAGCGACGCGAGCTCGCGCTCCGCGTCCCGGCGGCCGTCGAAGGGGCCGACCTTCACCCGGGAGAGCCCGCGGTACGGCTCGAGGAAGACGGCGCGGCCCGTCCCGCGGACCCGCTCGGCGTGGCGCTCCGCGCGCAGATGATCCGCGAAAGACCCGACCTGGATGGCCCACCGTCCGGTGGTCGAAACGATTTCCATGGGAGCTCCGGGCGTCACGACGGTCAGGCGAACGGAGCCGACGCCCGGGCCGATCAGTCCGATCTCCCGGGCCGCGGCGCGCGACAGGTCGATCACGCGGCCGAAGACGAACGGCCCACGGTCGTTGATCCGCACCCTCACGGTCTTCCCGTTGTCGAGGTTGGTCACGTCGACGACCGACCCGAGCGGCAGCTCGCGGTGCGCGGCCGTCAGGAGCGAGGAGTCGTAGATCTCGCCCGAGGCCGTGGGTTTGCCCTCGAAGCCGTCACGCCCGCCGTACCACGATGCGATTCCCTGTTCCGTCCAGCCGGGCGACGGCGGGATCTCCTGGATGGGCCGCGAGCCGGAGGGGGCGCTGCGGGAGGCGCAGGCCGGCGCGAGCGCGGCGAGAATCAGGACCAGTCGGAGCGCGATGCGCGGTCTCACACCTTGAGCGGGGCCGGCTCCGCCGCGGCGACGCCTTCTAACGCCGGATCGAGCTCCTCGCGGAGGAACGCGTCGACCTGCTCCGCGGCGCGGCCGACCAGCCGCTCGGGCCGCGCGGCGTCGGCGAGGTCGGCTTTCGAGAGTCGGAACGCCGGATCGGCCGCGATGCGATCGAGGAGGTCGGCCGGCTCGCCCGAGGCTAATCTCCGCTCCGCCGCCGCCCGGGCGTGGACGCGCAACTTCTCGTGCGCTTCCTGGCGGTCGGCGCCCCGCCGGACCGCTTCCATGAGGACGTTCTCGGTCGCGAGGAAGGGAATCTCGGCTTCGAGCCGCCGCCGCGCGACGTCGGCGTGCACCGCCAGTCCGGAGAACACGTTTTCGAGCAGGACCAGAATCCCGTCGCACGCGAGGAACGCCTCGGGGATCGAGAGCCTCCGGTTGGACGAGTCGTCGAGAGATCTCTCGAGCCACTGGGTCGCCGCCGTCATCGCCGTGTCGAACGAAAGAGCGATGACGTGCCGGGCCAGCCCGCAGATGCGCTCGGCGCGCATCGGGTTGCGCTTGTAGGGCATCGCGGAGGAGCCGACCTGGGATGTCTCGAACGGCTCCTCGATCTCGCCGTCGTGCTGAAGGAGGCGCAGATCCGTGCCGATCTTGTGGGCCGACTGGGCGAGGCCCGAGAGCGCCTGGACGACCCGATCGTCCTGCTTGCGCGAGTAGGTCTGGCCCGAGACGATCTGGCGGCGTTCGAACCCGGCGCGGCGCGCGATCGCGCGGTCGAGCTCCTCGACCTTCGCCGAATCGCCGTCGAAGAGGAGAAGAAAGGACGCCTGCGTGCCGGTCGCGCCCTTCGCTCCCAGGAAACGCAGCTCTTCCCGGCGGCGCCGGACCTCCTCGAGGTCCGTCAGGAGGTCGAACGCCCAGAGCGCGATCCGCTTGCCGACCGTCGTGGGCTGCGCGGGCTGGTAGTGGGTGTAGGCGAGCGCCGGGGTCGCGCGGTGCTCGCTCGCGAGCGTCCGCATCCGGCGAAGCACGGCGACGAGTCTCCTCTCGACGATTCCGAGCGCTTCGCGCACGACGATCAGATCCGCGTTGTCGGAGACGTAGGCGGAGGTCGCGCCCCAGTGGATGATCCCGCGCGCGGCCGGCGCGGCCTCGCCGAAGACGCGAACGTGCGCCATGACGTCGTGGCGGGTGCGCTCCTCTTCCCGCGCCGCCGCGTCGAAATCGACGTCGGTCAGGTGCGCGCGCATCTGCCCGATCGCCTCCTCCGAGATCGGAAGGCCGAGTCGCCGTTCCTCCTCGGCGAGCCACAGCCAGAGGAGTCGCCACGTCTCGAACTTGCGCCGGCCCGAGAAGAGGCGGGACATCTCTTCGGACGCGTACCGCCCGGCGAGGGGGTTCGCGTCCGGATCAGCCTTCGTCATCGTCCCACTCGCCGACCGTGAATCCCGAGACGACGTCGTTGCCGCACGCGAGGCAGAGAGCCTCCGTGACATGGCCGACCTCGACCTCGAACACGTAGCAGGGCGTGCCGCACTCCTTGCAGCGCAGGTAGGGGATCTCCCGGTCCGGGTTGGGGTCCGAAGGGGATCCGTCGGTCAAAGCAATTTCTCCGACGAATTCTCGCATTCGTGGAGCGTGTCTACAAGGACCTTCCCTTCTAATATGGGGACAGACTTATTTAGCCATTCCTTCGAATTAAGGAAAATAAGTCTGTCCCCATTCTCGACCGCGACGGCTCCTACCAAACTTCGCACCGGTCCGCGGCCGGCCGGACCATCGCCGAGTCCGGTTTGCACGAGAACGCCTTCTGGAACTCCGGGAGGTTCGAGAGCGGCCCGATGACCCGGTACTTGCCGATCGGGTGCGGATCCCCCTGGACCATCGTTCTCGCGTCCTCGGGACGGACGGCGTCTCCCCGGAACTGTCCCCACGCGATGAAGAACTGCTGGTCGGACGAGAAGCCTTCGACTTCCGGCAGCGGCGGCTTTCCTCTCCGGGAGATCTGGAAGGCGCGATAAGCGATCTTCGCTCCGGCCAGGTCCCCGATGCTCTCTCCGAGCACGAGCTTGCCGTTGTGATGGATCCCGGGCTCGACGAAGTAGCCGTCGAATTGCCGGGCCACGCAGGCCGCCTTCTCCTGGAACCTCTTCAGGTCTTCGTCGCTCCACCAGTTGTTCAGCCGGCCCTGCGCGTCGAACTGCGCCCCTTCGTCGTCGAAGCCGTGGCTGATCTCGTGGCCGATGACGACGCCGATGGCTCCGTAGTTGACGGCGTCGCTGGCGTCCATGGAGAACGCGGGGGGCTGCAGGATGCCGGCGGGGAACACGATTTCGTTCAAGAGCGGGTTGTAGTAGGCGTCGGAGGTCGGGGGCGTCATGCCCCAGCGGCCGCGGTCGACGGGCTTACCGATCGTCGCCAGATTGTCCTGGACGTTGAAAAGCCGCCCCGCCGTGACGTCGTCCCAGTACGAA
>QHVV01000229.1:1392-2429 GCA_003222385.1 Acidobacteriota bacterium | reverse complement strand
CTGGCATACACCGACCCGAACAGCTCGAAGGTGAAAACCGAGGTTCGGCTTTCGGGGGCGCAGCCGTACGCCGCCTTCAAGGCGCAGATCGACAAGCTTCTCGCCGAGCAGCCAAAGGCGGCGGCGGCAGAGAAGCCGAAGTAACGTAACCACCCAAACCAAGCCGCTCGACGCGAAGGCCCGGTCATGCGCCGGGCCTTTTCTTCGAGTGCCTCGAGTGCATCACTCGTAGATTCGACTTTAGTCGAGTAATGGGGTGACCGGCCGGCAAAAAATGAGGAGCGCTCCTCATTGACTGACCTCTATGGTTCGGAAACCCTACTTACGGATGAGATCGCATGAGGGTACGATGGACTGTAAGAGATCGGCACAATGGGTGGTAAGAAGATCGGAAAACCCCCGAAGGGGAAGAAGCGCACGCCGATTTCTCGCTCGGGGCGGACTGTGACTCCCTTGGTTCGCGTGACTCCGTTGTCGCGGAGACCTCGCGGCGGAGAAAAGATCCGGCTCGCCATTGCGACGCAGCCCGCCCTTCTTCGCGACGTCCTTTCGCGCCTTCTCAGTCGGGAGCCGGACATCGAGATCGTCGGCCAGGGGCACGACGAGGACCGAATCGTCGAGGTGCTCAAGGCCGTCTCGCCCGAGCTGCTCCTTCTGGACTACGAGGCTCTGGGTCCCAATTCGGAGAGCATCATCGCCCGGTTGCGTCGAATCGCCCCGCGGACTCGCATCCTCGTCATGGCAACGCGATCGGCGGACGAGTACGTCGAGCGGGTGCTGCGGGCGGGCGCGGCCGGTCTGGTCGGCAAACAGCTCGATTTCGTAGCGCTGCTGCGGGCGGTTCGCGCCGTGGCGGCCGGTGAAATATGGGCCAATCGGCGAGCACAGGCGCTCACTCTCGAGCGTCTTACCGACTTTTCCGGGGGCGCCGCGGAGCCCGAGGGCCAGCTCACGAGGCGGGAACAGCAGATCGTGGACGGAGTGGCTCGGGGTCTCCGGAACAAGGAAATCGCGCGGCAGCTCGACATCAGCGAAAA
>QHVV01000229.1:0-1383 GCA_003222385.1 Acidobacteriota bacterium | reverse complement strand
AAGCTCGGCCTCGAGGGACGATTCGCCCTCGCCATATTCGACCAGAGCCAGATCCAACCAAAGACCTAGGTCCTTTTCTTACTCCGTCCTCAGCCCGAGGACGGATTCTTCGCAGCCTGCCCGCGCAGTAGCGTCACAAAACTTTTCGCGGCCAACCCACTGGAGCGTTGACGGCGCTGTACGCGAGGCGCCATGAACAGTCCAATGGACTACTGCGAATTCGCTATGGCCCACACGGTCGAATGGTCGCCTGCAAAGGCGCCTATCCGCGGCTCCGCCACCAGATTGCTCGAATATCCGACCTTCGTCGTGCTCGACCAATGTACAGGACGATCCGAAATCAATCCCGTGAGTCGACCTTCGTCTTTGCTACTTCTGTCCAATTGATTTGCAGGTAAACGATCCTCGATTATGCACTCTCACAAAAATCCAATTTGAGCAATTTGGAAAAGGGAAGGAGACCGGAAATGACCAGGGACCCTGTCTCGAAGCGATGTATCCCCGTTGCGTTGATAGTTTCGATCGCGGTCTGCGCGCTGCTCGTCGGCGCGGCGGGCGCGCAGGCGTCGAGCGGCCCGAGTGCGGGTGGCGCCTACGGCTCGACCGGCGTGAGCGCGAGCATTCGCGGCATTCAGCCGGCAGTCAGCGGGCTGTTCCAGGTCCACGCGCCGCGCGCGTGGGTGGACGCGCTCGACGAGTCCGGCAATCCGGGCGCCAACGGCGTGCCCGACTTCCTCGACTCGTGGGAAGCGTTTCGGACGAGCGCGAGCTCGGCGATTCTCAAGAACGGATATGCGTTCAAGACGATCGATGCGCTGAGCCACGAAATCCTGTACGCCGGTGTCGAGCGCGCGCCGTCCCCGGGCGCGGGCATCGTCACGATCGAGTTCAATCAGAACCTGTTCGCGGAAAAAACCGACGGCGCCCCCCGGGGCGAGCGGCTGCCCGGCGACCTGCGGATCTCCATCGAGATCGACGGCGCAGGCAACATCGGAACCGCGCGCTTCGAGCGCTTCGACGCCGAAGGCAAAGGCGGGAAGTTCTTCTCCTTCGTGACCCTCTCTGGAGAGGGCTGCAACGCCGACGGCGCGGCATGCGTCGTCGCCAACGGAGCCCTTCTGGAGGTCGGTTACAACTCGACGATCCTCGGGAAGCCCGAGAAGGACTTTGCCGGCATCCAGATCACGACCCGGGATTCTGCCCACGGGACGATTCGAACCATGAGCTCCCTCTCGGGTGCCTCGGGAGGCTGCGTGAAGGAGGTCGGCGGTATCAACCCGGTGTGCACCGCCAACGACGTCCGTCTGGCCGGTGTCGTATCGGGAAGCCTCGTCGTCGCTGCCGGCGACGGGTGCAATCCCAACGACCCCAATGACACGGTCA
>QHVV01000145.1 GCA_003222385.1 Acidobacteriota bacterium | reverse complement strand
AGCGCTGAACTTCGAAGGCGACACCGGCCCTTACCTCCAGTATTCGCTGGTACGGGCCGACAACATCTTCCGGAAGCTCGCCGAGCGGGGACTCGTGGACTCGGTCGAGGCGCCGTCGGAGCCCGGCGACGGCTGGGACGACGACCTCTGGGCGCTCGTCCTGGACGCGGCGACGATCCCGGAAGTGGCCGAGCGCGCGGTCGATTCGCTCGAGCTTTCGACCCTCGCCCGGCACGCCTTCGGCCTCGCGCAGGCGTTCAACCACTTCTACCACCGGCAGCCGATCCTGAACGAAAAGGATGCCGCGGTGCGCTCGCGCCGGCTCGCCGTCGCGCGGATCTTTCGCCGTGCGATGTCGCAGCTCTTAGAGCTCCTGGGAATCCCGGCACCCGAAAGGATGTGAGAAATGGACGTCCGCAAGGTGAACCTGGCCGAGAAGTTCGCGGAGTTCGAGGAGCAGTGGAGCCCGAAGATCGCCGGCGAGGTCAACGAGTCCTACGTGAAGCTCGTGAAGTTCCGAGGCGACTTCGTCTGGCACCGGCACGAGGACGAAGACGAGATGTTCCTGGTGGTCAAGGGCCGCTTCACGATGCGCTTCCGGGACCGCGACGTGGTCCTGGAAGAAAACGAGTTCCTGATCGTTCCGAAGGGCATGGAGCACTGCCCGGCGGCGACGGAAGAGGCACACGTTGTTCTCTTCGAGCCGAAGACGACGTTGAACACCGGAGACGTCCGGAACGAACGGACGCGGGACGTTCTGGACCGGATCTGACGCTCGGCCTTTTCCGACTTCCGTGAATCTTAGTTCGAGGAGACCTGCATCAACCGGGCGAAATCGATTTTCCGTCTGTGAACTTGTCTTCCCATCACTGGCCGGATACGTCGGCAATCGAGAACGCCTCCGCACCCCCCTGCGAATTTGTGAGTACGGCTGCCACACCGATCCGGTTGTTCCCGTTGGCCGGGTTCGCAACGCCCGCGCAACCGGCGACTGCTTCACTCGTGCAAATGAAGGGGCTGATCGCCGTTGCCTGGGTAGTGTCCAGTACGAATTTGAACTCTCGGCCGCTCTGGCCCTGAGAGGAGCTCTCAATTGTTATGCCGCCGCCCGGCGGCACCCCTGCTCCGACCACATTCCCCGAATTGAACAGCACGGTTCCGGATGGCGAATAGACTGTCAGACTGAGGTTTTCGACCGTCAAGAGATTCCCTCCAGGCTCGGTGACGTCCAGGATGACGGCAAGGCTCTGGCCGCTCGTTAACCCCGATGAAGCGACCGTGCGGGTCTGTGTCTGAGACTTGCCAGTTTTCTCGTTGCCGCCGGTGATGGCTGGACTCAATCCGCCTGGACAGGCAGCCGATCCGATGACATTCGTCGCGCCGTTCCAGCCGACGCAACCCTGTTCGGTGGGAGCGTTCTGAATCGTGAGGACAGTCTGGATGCTATTGACGTTGCCGGTCGAGACTCCGGTGAATACGAGCGAAGCGTAGGCAGGATCCGCGCCGATGGCTAGGGAGAGAAAAACCGCAAATGCGAACCAGGATCGGGGACATCTGACTCTCCTCATAGTGACATTCCTCCGCCGAAATCGTATCGAAGTAACCACTGTTGTTACATAAGACTATCGTCGAAGGCGAAACGATGGAGGGCCTCCGCGCATCGAGGACTGCGTTGCCCAGGAAGAAAATGAGATCCTGATGGTTCCGATTTGAGAATGGCGAGCATCGCACAGCGTCTGGCCGAGAACGTTCCGGGCGACTTCTACGTCGACTCGACCTGCATCGACTGCGACACCTGCCGTCGGATCGAGCCGCGCGTTTTCGTGGAAGGCGACGGGTACTCCTACGTCGGACGGCAGCCCGGTCGGGAGGAGGAGCGGGCGCGGTCGATGATGGCGCTCGTCGCCTGTCCGACCGGCTCGATCGGCACCGTCTCCCGCGCCGACGCGCGGCCCGCGATTGCGGCCTTCCCCGAGAAGATCGCGGAGAACGTCTCCTTCTGCGGTTTCACGTCACCCGACTCGTTCGGCGCATGGAGCTACTTCGTCGAACGTCCGGAAGGAAACCTGCTCGTCGACTCGCCGCGCGCCGCGAACCCGCTCGTCAAGTCATTCGAGCGCCTCGGCGGGATCCGATCGCTCTTCCTGACCCACCGGGACGACGTCGCGGATCACGCGGCGCTGGCAAGGCGTTTCGGGTGTGAGCGGATCCTCCACGACCGGGACGTCACCGCGGGGACGCGAGACGTCGAGCGCCAGCTTTCGGGGGATGATCCGATCTCGCTCGCGCCCGACCTCGTCGCGATTCCGGCGCCGGGACACACGCGCGGTCACGCGGTCCTGCTCTACAAAGAGAAGTTCCTCTTCACCGGCGACCATCTCGCCTGGTCGGCTCGCCGCCGAGCGCTCACCGCGTTTCGAGACGCGTGCTGGTATTCCTGGACCGAACAGATCCGCTCGATGGAAAAGCTGCTCGATTTCCGCTTCGAGTGGGTGCTGCCGGGACACGGCTGGAGATGGCAAGCGGCTTCCCCCGAAGCCATGAAGGAAGAGCTGGCGCAGTGCATCGCGTGGATGAAGACACGATCGTGATTCCTCGTCGGCTCCGATGACCTGGCTCTTCTGGCTCGGCCTCGCGGTCGCGATCGGAGTGATCGCCGCGGTGACCGGCGTCAAGGCCCGCGGAACCCGGCCGGTCGCCCGAACGCGACTGATGGGCGTCGCGCGGCTCGTCCTCGTCGTCATGGTGCTGCTCTTTCTCTACTTCGCCTGGCGCGGATTCGCGGCGCGCTAGCGGGTCCCGAGATCGCGCGCCGAGCGCGCGAGGTATCCACCGCGGCCCGGGCTTGTAAAATGACGTTTTCAGCTTGACAGGACGGAGCCATGCGGCTCGCCGTGAGCGACTGGGTGTTCGACTCGGACATTCGAGAGGTGGTGCGGAAGGGCCGAGCGATCTCCCTTTCGCCGAAAGCCTTTTCCCTGCTGGAGCTGTTGATTCGCCGCCGCCCCAAGGCGGTGTCGAAGGCCGAGATCCACGAGCACCTCTGGCCCGGAACGTTCGTTTCCCCCGCGAATCTCGCGAACCTCGTCGTGGAACTGCGCGCGGCTCTCGGCGACGACGCGCGCAAACCGCGAATCCTGCGAACGGTGCCTCGATTCGGGTACGCGTTTTCCGCCGAAGCGGTCGGTTCGACGAACGCTCCGGCTGTCTCAAGCACCTTTGCCTGTCGGCTGGTCTGGGGGCCGCGGGAAATCGCCCTGGATTCGACCGAGAACGTGATCGGGCGCGACTCGGGGGCGGTCGTCTGGATCGACGACGCGTCCGTTTCCCGGCGGCATGCCCGGATCGCGGTCGATGAAGACGGGGCAACGATCGAAGACCTCGGAAGCAAGAACGGAACGTACGTCCGGGGCAAGAGGATCGAAAAACCGGCGCGGCTCTCGGATCGGGATGTGATCAAGATCGGGCCGGCCCGGATGGTCTTCCGGCTGTTCCGGAAGACCGGGTCGACGGCTTCCACGACCGGAAAGCCGGAGCCGGCGTGACTCTGGTAGCGGGGACCCGCCTCGGGCCCTACGAAGTGCTCGGCCCGCTCGGAGCCGGCGGCATGGGAGAAGTCTATCGGGCTCGCGACGAGAGGCTCGCGCGCAGCGTGGCTCTCAAGGTTCTCCCGGGCGAGATCTCCGCCGACGCCGGACGGCTGGAACGCTTCGAGAAAGAGGCGCGCGCGGCCTCCTCGCTCAACCATCCGAGCATCGTTACGATCTACGACATCGGTCTCGCCGGGTCCGTCTCCTACATCGCGATGGAGCTCGTCGAAGGCCGGACCCTTCGCGAGCTGCTCGCATCGGGACCCATCCCTCTGCGCCGCCTGCTGTTGATCTCCGCCCAGATCGCCGACGGCCTCGCCAAGGCCCATTCGGCTGGAATCGTCCATCGGGACCTGAAGCCCGAGAACGTCATGGTCACCCGGGACGGCTTCGTCAAGGTCCTCGACTTCGGGCTCGCGAAGCTCGTCCCCGCCGGGTTCGAATCGTCCGACGCGACGAATCTGAAGACGGTGACCCGCGGGACAGAGCCCGGTACCGTCCTGGGCACGGTCGGCTACATGTCCCCGGAGCAGGCGAGCGGCCATCCGGTCGACTTTCGCTCCGACCAGTTCTCCCTGGGAGCCATCCTGTACGAGATGGCCGCCGGCAAAAGGGCGTTCGACCGCCCGACGGCCGTCCAGACTCTGTCCGCGGTCATCCAGGACGATCCCGAGCCCGTCTCCGCCGCCGCGCCGAAGACCCCTGCCAACCTCGTTTGGATCGTCGATCGGTGCCTGGCCAAGGACCCCGAGGACCGGTATGCCTCGACCCGGGATCTCGCGCGGGATCTGGCCGCCCTGCGCGACCACGCTTCCGGGATCTCGGTGACCGGCGTCGCACAGCCGGCGCCGCGCCGGTTCCGGCCTTCGCGTTTCCTTCTCGGCGCCGCAGGATTGGCCGGCATCGGCGCCGCGGTGCTGGCGTTCTTCGCGGGACGGAGCCTCCAGGCACGCCACGACCACGACACGCCTCCGCCGCTCACCCGCACGCTCACCTTTCGGCGCGGTTTCCTGACGGGCGCGCGCTTCGCGCCCGACGGCCAGACGATCGTCTACTCCGCGGCGTGGGACGGAAAACCGAGCGAGATCTTCACGACCCGGGTCGGCAGCTCCGACTCGCGGCCGCTCGGCATCTTTCCGGCCGGGATCCTCGCGATCTCCTCGGCCGGCGAGATGGCGATCTCGCTCGGCTGCGAGAACCGGTGGGAACCGTGCTTCGGCACGCTCGCCCGGGTCCCGCTCGCGGGCGGCACTCCTCGCGAGATCCTCGAAGACGTGGCCTCGGCGGACTGGTCACCGGACGGCAAGGAGCTGGCCGCGATCCATGCGGTCCAGGGGGGTGACCGCATCGAATATCCGATCGGAAAGGTGCTCTACAAGTCGGGCGGCTACCTGACCGGCCTGCGGATCTCGCCGCACGGAGACCGGATTGCCTTCATCGAGCATCCCCAGGGCGACGACCAGCGTGGAGTGATTTGTGTCGTCGACCGCGCCGGCCGGAAGCAGAATCTGACGGGAGAGTGGCGCCAGCTGGTATTCACACTGTGGAGTCCCAAGGGCGAGGAGGTCTTCTTCCTGGGTAACCGGAAGGGCGAGGGATGGGGAACCTGGGGCGTCAACCTCTCTGGCCGCGTGCGCACCGCGGCCTGGATCCCGGGTCTGCAGGACATCTCCAATGACGGAGTGGTCCTGGACATCGGATACCGAAACATCCGCGAGGACATCCTCGCTCTGGTTCCGGGCGCTTCGAAGGAGACCAACCTCTCCTGGCTCGGAGGGTCCCACGCCGTCGACCTGTCGCGAGACGGGCGCGTCCTTCTCTTCTACGACTACAACCAAGCGGCTCCCGAAAGTTTCGTGACTTTTCTGCGAAAGACTGACGGCTCGGACGCAAAGGTACTGGGAGAGGGCAAGGCGCTGGCGCTCTCCCCGGACGAGAAGTGGGCGCTGGTGGCTCGGCCCTCCCCAGCTCCTCACCTCGCGTTGCTGCCGACGGGGGTCGGCGAGGCGCGGGACCTTCCGGGCGGCGGCGCCGCGTTTCAATATCACTGGGCGTCGTTTTTCCCGGACGGCCGGCGGATCCTGATCGCGGCGCAGGAAAGAGGAAAAACGCCTCGCTCCTACGTCCAGGGCCTTTCGGGAGGCCCGCCGCGGCCGTTCGCCGAAGAGGGGATGCGGGCCACGCTCGTCTCCCCCGATGGCCGCGAGATCGCCGGCTCGACTCTCGAAGGACTGCATCTGATTTACCGAGCCGACGGAGAAGGACGGGCCCGCGCGATCGGCGGGGCGGAGCCCGGAGATTTTCTCGTCGCCTGGAGTGACGATGGCAAGTCGATCCTCGTTCGCGGCGCCGAGGATCGGCCTCTGACGCTCTACCGGATCGATCTTGCGAGCGGTCGGCGGGAGCGGTGGAAGGAGCTCGCCCCACCGGAGCTCGCCGGCTTCCTGGAGTACGGAGCCGGGCCGATGGG
>QHVV01000127.1 GCA_003222385.1 Acidobacteriota bacterium | reverse complement strand
GCGGGCCAGCGACAACGACATCGTTCTGAACGATTTCTCGGTCTCGCGGCGCCATGCCTACTTGAAGCACGAGAACGGCGAGTGGATGCTTTACGACAACCACTCGACCAACGGCATCCGGGTCAACGACCGCCACGTGCCGAACGCCCCGGTCGGGAGCGGCGACCGCGCGGTCATCGGCACGTTCACGCTCCGCTTCCAGGAGGAGCCGGTCGAGGCGGAAGGGCCGGGCGAGCGGATGGTGGATTCGACCTCGACCTGCATTCGCCCGATTGCCGAATTCAACAAGGACTTCGGCCTGGAGAAGGGGCCGGCTCCGGTGTCCAGCGACTCGACCGCCGGTCGAAAGCGGGTGGTCCTGGACCTGGCGTACAAGAACAAGGTCTTCGAAATCCTGGTCCAGGTCGCGAAGACCCTCATTTCACTGGACGACCTCGAGACCGTGCTCGACCGCGTCATGGACCTGATCTTCGAGTACCTCCCGATCGACCGCGCTTTCCTGCTCCTCGAAGAGCAGGGCGAGCTGCGGCTCCGGATCAACCGCTTCAAGTCGGGACAGCGGATGACGACCGACGGGACCCTGCCGTACTCCCGGACGATCGTCGACATGGTCGTTCGGGACAAGGTCGCCGTGCTGACTTCCGACGCGCAGCGGGACGAGCGTTTCGAGGCGGGCCAGTCCATCCGCCTCCAGCAGATCCGATCGGCGATGTGCGCTCCGCTCTGGAACCGCGACTCGGTCATCGGCGTGATCCACGTGGACTCGCCCCTGCACGTCGGTACGTTCACCGAGCGCGACCTCGACCTCCTGACGGCGCTGGCGAATTTCGCGGCGGTGGCGATCGAGCGGGCGCGCCTTCACGACCGGGTCGCCGAGGAAAAGCGCATTCGGGGCAGGCTCGAGCGGTATCACTCCCCGCAGGTCGTGGACGAAATCATCGCCGACGTGAAAGCGACCGGCTCGTTCAAGGAAGTTCGCACGGAGACCGTGACGATCCTCTTCGCGGATCTCGTCGGCTTCACGTCGTGGTCCGAGAAGATGGAGGCGGCGGAGCTCGCCCGGATGTTGAACCGCTTCTTCACGCTCGCGTCCGATGCGATCTTTTCGCAGGACGGCACGATCGACAAATTCGTGGGGGACGCGGTGATGGCGTTCTTCGGAGCGCCGATCGACCAGCCGGACCATCCGGCGCGGGCGGCGGCAGCGGCGCTGAAGCTCCGCGAAGAGATCGCCGCCTGGAACCGGGAGCGCGCCGCCGAGCAGAGCTTTCCCCTCGAGGTCCGCATCGCCTTGAACACCGGGGAGACGATCGTGGGCGAGATCGGATCGGCGCGGCGGGTCGAGTACACGGTGGTCGGAAATGCCGTGAACGTCGCCGCTCGGATGGAGGAGTTCGTGGCGATGCCGGGCGACATCGTCGTCGGGCCTCTGACGTACGAAGCGATCAAAGACGTCTACCGCTTCGCGCAGCTCGGCTTCTTCGCTCTGAAAGGCGTCTCGACCCAGATTCCTCTCTACAAGCTCCTCGGAACGCCCGAGTCGCAGGAGCTCGAGCCCGCCGCGCAAAAGCAGTCCGCCCGCTGAACGAGCTCCGGTTCGTCTTCGTCACCAGCCGTCCCGAGAAGGCGGAGGAGGCCGGGCGGCTCGGATTCCGGATCGAGCGCGTCGACGTCGATCTGCCCGAACCGCAGGCCCTCGATCCGGAGGTCGTCGCCCTCGAAAAAGTGCACCACGCCTGGGAGCGGCTGCGCCGGCCGGTCCTCGTCGAGGATTCGGGCCTGGAAATCCTGGCCTGGAACGGATTCCCGGGAGCTCTCGTCAAATGGCTCGAGAAGAGCGCCGGTCTCGAGACGATCGTCCGCATGCTCGAGCCGTTCTCCGACCGACGCGCCCGGGCGGTGTGCGCGATCGCGGGCTTCGACGGCGAGCGCCTGTGGACCGCGCGCGGCGTGACCGAAGGCGAAATCGCGCCGGTGCCCCGCGGCGCCGGCGGATTCGGCTGGGATCCGATCTTCGTTCCGACCGGCTCGCAGAGGACGTTCGCGGAGCTGCCGCCCGCCGAGAAAGACGCGATCTCGCACCGCGGGCGAGCCTGGGCGGCTCTCGCGGAGAAAATAGGCCGGATCGCTGATTCCTGATCCCCGCTCGAGCGGGAGAAACGGAGGAATGACATGTTGGCCGAACTCTCGATCGTGCCGCTCGGCCGCGGCGAGCACCTTGCGTCCGCCATCGCGGAGGTCTTGGACGTCGTGGACCGCTCCGGGATCCGATACAAGTTCACCCCGTGCGGCACGTGCCTCGAAGGGGAGTGGGACGAGGTGATGGAAGTCGTGCGTCAATGTCACGCCCGCGCGCGGCAGGGTTCGCCCCACGTGATGACGACGCTGCGGATCGAGGACGAAGCCGGGGAGAACGACAAGCTCACGCGCAACGTGACTTCCGTCGAGGAGAAGCTCGGCCGCCAGCTCGCGGAGGCCGGCGGCATCGTGCGTTAGGGCGCCGGGCCTGAAGCGTTCCGATCGGGTACACTCGCCGCCGACCATGGAGCGGCCGATCCGGGTGCTCATCGCCAAGCCGGGACTCGACGGGCACGACCGCGGCGCCAAGGTCATCGCGCGGGCCCTGCGCGACTCCGGAATGGAGGTCATTTACTCGGGGCTGCGCCAGACGCCCGAGCAGATCGCCGCGGCCGCCATCCAGGAAGACGTCGACGTCGTCGGTCTCTCGATCCTCTCCGGAGCGCACAACGTCCTTTTTCCGGAGATCGTCGGACTGCTCAAGGAGAAGGGGGGCGCCGACATCATCGTGCTCGCCGGCGGGATCATCCCCGACAAGGACATCGCGCCCCTGAAGGCTCTGGGCATCCGCGAGATCTTCCTGCCCGGCACGCCCACGCAGACGCTGGTGGACTTCATCAAGAGAGAGGTCGCGGAGCGGGTCGGCGGGTGACCGAGGTCCTCGAAACCCGGATCGACGCTTCCTCGAAGGAGTTCTGCGAGCGGCGTTCCGCGATGGAGGCGCTCGTCTCGAACCTCCGCGAGGAGCTCGCGACAGCTCGGCGGGGAGGGAGCGGGCGCGAGCGTCACGCCGAGCAGAAGAAGATGTTCGTGCGCGACCGCGTCGACGCGCTTCTGGACGCGGAATCGCCGTTTCTCGAGCTCTCGCCGCTCGCCGCGCACGGGATGTACGACGGCGAGGCTCCGGGGGCCGGCCTGGTCACGGGGATCGGCCGCGTCGCCGGCCGCGAGGTCATGGTGATCGCCAACGACGCGACCGTGAAGGGCGGCACGTACTACCCGATCACGGTCAAGAAGCACCTTCGCGCGCAGGAAATCGCTTTCGAGAACCGCCTGCCCTGCGTCTATCTCGTGGACTCCGGCGGCGCGTTCCTGCCGCTCCAGGCGGAAGTCTTCCCCGACCGGGAGCACTTCGGCCGCATCTTCTACAACCAGGCGCGGATGTCGGCCGCGCGGATCCCGCAGGTCGCCGTGGTGATGGGGATGTGCACGGCCGGAGGAGCGTATGTCCCGGCCATGTCCGACGAGGCCGTGATCGTCAAAGGGACCGGGACCATCTTTCTGGCGGGGCCGCCGCTGGTCCAGGCCGCGACGGGCGAGGAAGTGACGGCGGAGGACCTGGGCGGCGCGGACGTCCACACCCGGATCTCGGGGGTGGCCGACCACTTCGCCGAGGACGACGCCCACGCGCTCGAGATCGCACGCTCGATCGTCGGCACCCTCGGAGGCTCGAAGACGCTTCCGGCCGACAGGGCCGAGCCGGAGGAGCCGCTCTACGACGGCCGGGAGATCTACGGGATCCTGCCGCGCGACGTCCGCAAGCCTTACGACGTCCGCGAGGTCATCGCCCGTCTCGTGGACGGCTCCCGCTTTCAGGAGTTCAAGGCGCGCTACGGCGCGACGCTCGTCTGCGGCTTCGCGAGGCTCTCCGGTTTTCTTCTCGGAATCGTCGCGAACAACGGAATCCTCTTTTCAGAATCGGCGCTCAAGGCCACTCACTTCATCCAGATGTGCGCGCGGCGCAAGATTCCGCTCCTGTTTCTCCAGAACATCACGGGGTTCATGGTCGGGAAGGACTACGAACGCGGCGGCATCGCCAAAGATGGCGCCAAGATGGTCCACGCGGTCGCGAATGCCGCCGTTCCGAAGTTCACGGTGATCATCGGCGGCTCGTTCGGCGCCGGAAACTACGGGATGTGCGGGCGCGCCTACGGTCCCCGTTTTCTGTGGATGTGGCCGAACGCGAGGATCTCCGTCATGGGCGGACCGCAGGCAGCGTCGGTGCTGTCCACCGTCAAGCAGGACCAGCTGGCGCGCGCCGGAAAGCCGGCGATGTCCCGCGAAGAGGTCGCGGAGTTCGAGCGGCCGACCCGGGAGAAGTACGAGGTCGAAGGAAACCCGTACTACTCGACCGCGCGCCTCTGGGACGACGGCGTGATCGACCCCGCGGAGACGCGGACGGCGCTCGCGCTCGCGATCTCGGCGGCGTACAACGCGCCGGTGCCCGAGACGGAGTTCGGCGTCTTCCGGATGTAGATGCTGCGTCTCTGCCTGGTCCCGCTGCTTCTGGCGACGCTCCCGCGGTCGGTCGAGATCGACATCCGGCCCGGTCCGGCGGAGACGTTTTCCGCGACGCTCGTCGGGCCGGCGCAGGGAAGCCGCGCCGGCGCGTTCTCCGGACGCGTGTCGGTGAACGGCTCGGCCGCGGAGATCCCGATCTCGGCGCGCGCCGAGTCGGTGGGCGACCGGCTGCGCCTTCCCGTGACGCTGCGCTACACCGACGTCCCGCAGGACTGGGCGAATCGGTTTCGACCCGAGACGTTCGACTATCGCTTGAGCGGCCGGATCGCGGGGGGCGGCCCGATCGAGTGGACCGGAAGCGCCCGGTGGGACGACGTCGGCGTCGAAGGGGAGCGCGAGACCACGCGGCGATTCCTGCGCCTCCAGACGGTCGAGGTCACCGACGTCTCTCTTTTCGAAAGCCGCGCCCGCGCGGTCGTCTCGGTCCGCAACCCGTTCGCATTTCCGCTGACCATTGCGTCGACGCGGTACCGCTTGACGGCGAGCGGTCGGGTGATCGGAACCGGCCGGACGCGCGGAATGCTCTTGCGGCCCCGGCAGGAGAGCTCGCTCCTGCTGCCCGTGGACGTCGACCACGGAGAGCTTCTCGGCGCCGCGGGCGAGGGGATCCTCTCGGGAGGCGGGCTCTCAGCCCGGCTCTCGGGCACGCTCTCGGTCCGGCTCCCGCGCGGCGACGTTTCCGTGCCGATCGATCTCTCCGGCCGCCTTTCGTTGTCCCGATGAGCGAGACGGAGGCGACGTTTTCCCGGCTCCGCGTCGTCCGGGAGGGGGGACTCGCCCGGGTCACCCTCGCCCGTCCCGACGTCCGGAACGCTTTCGACGAGATCCTGATCGACTCGGTGACGCGGGCGTTTCTTTCGTTCGGAGACGACCGGGAGACGCGCGTCGTCTCCCTCGAAGGGGAAGGGCCGACCTTTTGCGCGGGAGCGGACATCGAATGGATGCGCCGCGCGGGAGGCTGGTCCCGGACGGAGAACGAGGCGGACGCGGAAAAGATGGCGCGGATGCTGCGCGCGATCGACCGGTGTCCGAAGCCGGTGATCGCGGTCGTCCAGGGCGCCGCGATCGGCGGAGGCGTCGGGCTCGTGGCCGCCGCGGACATGGCGGTGGCCGCGGAGGATGCAGTTTTTTCGCTGGCCGAAGTGAAACTGGGGATCCTGCCGGCCGTGATCTCGCCGTACGTCCTGCGCGCGATCGGGCCCCGGCACGCGCGGCGTTACTTCCTGACCGGCGAAAGATTCGGGGCGGCGGAAGCGAAGCGCATCGGGCTCCTGAACGAGGTTGTCCCGCCGGCGGACCTCGGCGCCGCGCTGGATCGGTGGGTCGCGTCCCTTCGGACCTCGGCGCCCGAAGCCGTCGCCGTCGCGAAGCGCCTGATCGGGGAGGTCGCCGGCAAAGACCCGGACGAGGCGATGCCTGTCACCGTTCGCACGATCGCCGAGCGCCGCGCCTCCGCCGAGGCGAAGGAAGGCCTGACCGCGTTTCTGGAAAAGCGCTCTCCCGCATGGGCACCGAAGAAGACGCCGAGCTAGTTCCAATCCTGCCGGTCCCACGGATTCCTGGCAGGCGTACGAGATGTCCCTCGGGAGACCGCGGGTCTGAAAGCAATATTCGTGCGATGATCGATTGGGCAAGTCTCACGCTTGGAGGGGTTACATGAGACACACTCTGTTTGCAGCCGTCATCGGATTCGTTCTGGTCGGGGCGGCGACCGCACCTTCTGAGGAGAGATCTCGTGGCCAGGGCACCGTCGTGGGCTGGTTCTCTTGCGATCGGTGCGCGCCGGAAGCGCGGGTGAAGGCCAAACAGAT
>QHVV01000084.1:49677-66594 GCA_003222385.1 Acidobacteriota bacterium | reverse complement strand
CGAAGCTCGACAACGGGATCTCGCTGCCGCTCGCGAAGTAGCCGGCGGCGAGCGGCTGCAGCTCGGCCGGGCTCGTCAACGGCTGGAAGGCGTCCTTCCCGTCGCGCTGGACGCTGATGCGGGTCATGATGCGCGGCTTCGGCTCGGCGGGAGCGGTGGCTGTCGCTCCGGGCGTGGTCGCCGGAGCAGGCACCGGGGTCGCGCCGGCGGCGGGCGCGGGATTGGAGACCGCGTAGAAATACCAGAGGCTGTCTTCCTTGGCGAACTTCCGGTCCGCCTTCGGTTCGACCTTGATCGGCTTCTCCATTCCGAAGACGAACGGATCGGTGGCCGCAGGCCGCCTGGTCAGGGGCGTCAGCGTGTTGGCGAGGATGAGCGGCGACACGCCGAATTCGTTCGGGTGCGACTCGAGCTTGAAATTCGAGGAGGCGGTCACCACCGCGGCACCGCCGGAAGCCGGGAAGAGCCCGAACGATCCGCGATAGCTGCCCGGCGGAAGCGCAATCGAGCGGTCGAACGCCTTGTCGCTGCGGCTTCCGCTCTTGACCTCGATCAACGTGGCGTCCTCCCAGTACGAGCCGACCGGCTGGTTCGCTTCGTTCCAGACCATGCCGCCGAACTTCAGAGTCTGCGCGGCCTTCTCGTTCGGAACGTAGAACTGGAGCGCGTAGAAGGGCTCGCCCGTGATCGTGCGGAAGTTCCCCGCCCAGAACGCGTCTTCCGCCTTCGACGACGGAGTCAATCCCTCGAGACGCGAGCGGACTTCAGCCGGCAGCGTCGCGGCCGGAGCGGAAACCGGAGGCGGCGCGGTCCCGGCGGCAGCGGCCGGCGAGGAGGGCGCGACCGGCGCCGTCGCGGCGACCGGCGCCGTCGCGGCAGGCGGTGCAGCGGCTGGAGCGGGAGCAGCGCCGGTTGCCGCCGCAGGGACGGCCGGCGCGACCGTGGCGACGCCGGCCGTCGCGCCGGACGGGTTCACGATCGACTTCTCGGCAACCTTCGAGATCGCCCTCTCCGCCGCACTGGCTCCCATCATGTCGTCAGTGCCGCGCTGGGGATCGACGTTCATCCGGACCCGCAGCTCACCGATTCCGAGCGACGGATCGAACTTCTCTTTTCCGTAAGTCCAGGTCGTCGTCACCGCGGTGCCCGAATCGAAAGTCGAGGCGCGAGTATCGATCGACGGCGCCGTCAGCCCACCGGAGTCCTGCACCGCACCTTCCTGGGGCCGCTCGCTCGATACCCGGGTCGGCAGACCGAGCGTGACGAGAAGACGCCCGCGGTTCGTTTCCGACCCGCGCTTGTTGCGCATCTTGAACTGGTCGTCGGCGGCCGCGATGCGCCGACCGACTTCATCCCGGAACTCGTTGGCCGACGTCGCTGGATTCGGGTCCCTCTTCGCCCAGTAATCGGCGATGAACTTCGCTGCCTCGTCGTCCGTGCGAACTTTCGACCAGGCGTCCTTCTCCGACGGCGTCAGGAAATACGCCTCCGCGGACTTGCTCCAATCCTTGTACTTCGACAGCTGCGCCATCGCGATCGCCGCGAACGCCAGCCCGGCGGCAGCCAAGAGTGCTTTTTTCATGGTCCCTCCTCGCATGAACCCGGGATTCTAGTACCCGGCGGGCACGGGGGAGGAAAACCGGAGGACGAAGAGGACGTTCCGACGACAGCGTCCGGGGCTCCGGGCGGAAGGCGGCGACTTACTTGCGGATGAGGGAAGCCGGCTGGAATCGGGTGAGAGCGAGCGATCGCTGCCCGGCCGATCGCGCGTCCGCATCTTCTTTGAGAGCGGCGATGACCTGGCGGACCTCGCCCTGCATCCTCTCCATCCTTTCCTTCATGTGGAGGATGACCTCGACTCCCGCCAGATTGACCCCGAGATGCCTCGTCAGCGAAAGGATGATCTCGAGCCGCTCGACGGTGTCGGGATCGTAGACGCGGGTGTTTCCCTCCGTCCGCGTGGGCCGCAGCAGTCCTTCCCGCTCGTACATCCGCAGAGTCTGCGGATGGATCCCGTACCTCTCGGAGATCACGCCGATGCGAAAACCGGCGGCAGACGACTTCTTCACCGAGCCTTCTTCGCCTCGACTAAGATCGGTTGCGCGCGGTCCGCTTTCGGCGCGACGACGCGCAGGATCCCGGACTTCAACGTCGCCTTGATCCGGGAGGAGTCGATCGAGGCGGGAATCGAGAAGTCGCGGGAGAAGGTGCCGTAAATCCGCTCCATCCGGACGAATTGGCGCGGCGGCACTCCCTCATCGACGCGGCGGATGCCCGACACGCGAAGCTTGCCGTCGAGCGATTCTAAGTGGACGTCCTCGAGCTGAACTCCCGGGAGCTCGACCGAGAGGACGACCTCCTCCGCGGTTTCGTAGACGTCGGAGGCCGGCGACCAGAGCGCCGCGTCCAGGCCTTCATCGGGAAATTCGGTGCGATGAATCGTCTCCTCGAAGAGGCGGTTCATCTTTTCCTGGATCGCGAAAAGATCCTGCAGCGAGCTCCATCGAAAGCCACCCGTCATCTCGTCTCCTCGCTTCGCTCGGAGGCCCGGTTCACCGCCCTCTCTTACTTCTTCTCGGTATCCACGTACTCGGTGTCGATGACGTCGTCTTCTTTCGGAGCGGACGCCTCCCCGGGCTCCGGCCCGGCGCCGGCGCTCGCCCCCGTGGACGCGCCCTTGTAGATCGCTTCGGCCAGGCGATGGGAGGATTGCTGCAGCCGCTGCCCCGCCTGGTTCATCGTCTCCGCATCGTTCGACTCGAGTGCTCTCTTCGCGTCGGCGATCGCGGACTCGAAGCTCGACGCCTCGGCCGGGTCCAGCTTCTCCCGGTTCTCGGTGAACGTCTTTTCGGTCGAATAGACGAGGCTGTCGAGCCGGTTGCGCGCCTCGATCTCCTCGCGGCGCTTGCGATCCTCCTCGGCGTGCGACTGGGCGTCGGAGACCATGCGGTCGATCTCGTCCTTGTTCAAGCCGGACGACGCCGTGATCGTGATCTTCTGCTCCTTCGCGGTGCCGAGATCCTTCGCGGAGACGTTCAGGATGCCGTTGGCGTCGATGTCGAACGTCACCTCGATCTGGGGCATCCCGCGCGGAGCCGGCGGAAGTCCGATCAGATGGAACACGCCGAGGAGCTTGTTGTCGCGCGCCATCTCGCGCTCGCCCTGGAGAACCTTGATCTCGACCGACGTCTGGTTGTCTGCCGCGGTCGAGAAGACTTCGGTCTTCTTCGTCGGAATGGTCGTGTTGCGCTCGATCAACTTCGTCATGACGCCTCCGAGCGTCTCGATGCCGAGCGAGAGAGGCGTGACGTCGAGCAGCAGGAGGTCTTTGACGTCTCCGGCGAGGACCCCTCCCTGGATCGCGGCGCCGACCGCTACCACCTCGTCCGGGTTCACGCCCTGGTGGGGCTCTTTGCCGAACAGCTCCTTCACGAGCTGCTGGATTCTCGGCATGCGGGTCTGGCCGCCCACGAGAACGACCTCGTCGATGTCCTTCGGCTCGAGCCCGGCGTCCTTCAACGCCTGACGGCACGGAGCGATCGACCGGTTCACGATCTCCTCGACGAGCTGCTCGAGTTTGGAGCGCGTCAGCTTCAGCTGGAGGTGCTTGGGGCCCGAGGCGTCCGCCGTGATGAAGGGCAGATTCACCTCGGTCTCCACCACGTTCGAAAGCTCGATCTTGGCCTTCTCCGCGGCTTCCTTGAGACGCTGCATCGCCATCGGATCCTTCGAGAGATCGATGCCCTGGTCCTTCTTGAACTCCGCCAGGATCCAATCGATGACGCGCTGGTCGATGTTGTCGCCGCCGAGGTGGGTGTCGCCATTGGTCGACTTGACCTCGACCACTCCCTCCCCGACTTCGAGGATCGAGATGTCGAACGTGCCTCCGCCGAAGTCGTACACCGCGATCGTTTCGTCCTTCTTCTTGTCGAGCCCGTAAGCGAGCGCCGCGGCGGTCGGTTCGTTGACCAGCCGTTCGACCGTCAACCCCGCGATCTGGCCGGCGTCCTTCGTCGCCTGGCGCTGCGAGTCATTGAAGTACGCGGGCACGGTGATGACCGCGCGCGTGACCTTCTGTCCGAGATAGGCCTCGGCCGCTTCCTTCAGCTTGCCGAGGATCATCGCGGAGATCTCGGGAGGCGAGTACTCCTTCGCGCCCGCTTTCACGCGGACGTCCCCGTTCGCGGCGGCGACGACGGTGAAGGGAACCATCTTCATCTCCTCGTTCACCTCGGAGAATTTGCGTCCCATGAACCGCTTGATCGAGAACACGGTGTTGGCCGGGTTCGTGATCGCCTGCCGCTTCGCGACCTGCCCGACGAGCCGCTCGCCGCTCTTCGAAAACGCGACCACGGAGGGCGTCGTCCGGTTCCCCTCGGCGTTGGGGATGACCCGCCTTCCATCACGGCCACGCACGAGTTGGTGGTGCCGAGGTCGATACCGATGATCTTGCTCATTGAGTTTCCTCTCCTAAAACTGCGATCCGTGCGATGGCGATTCTAGGATCTTAGCCGAAGACTGTCAAGTTTTAATTTGAGATTTCTAAGCCGAGGATGCTCAAGTTCTCGAAGACGGCCGGCGAGTCCGGGCCCGGCCGGGCCGCCCTCAGCGGATGATCTGAACGCCCGCGGGTCTTTGGGCGCTCGAGAGCGGCGCCATCCCGGCGGGGTGGGGCTCGGAAACCGGCGAAAGCTGCCCCTCGTGGGCCAGGTCGAGGTCGATCTGCCCGGTCGAAGTCCGCCCGTAGATCGCGAACTTGCCGTCCTGCGGGCGCAGGATGTAACGGTAGAAGCGGCCGTAGGGGTCCTTGAGCGAGCTCTCGGCCATGACTCCCGCCGCGACGAGGTCGATCAGAGTCCTCGGGTACCGGCCGGTGGTGCCGTAGTAGACGCGGATCCCGCGCCCGACGGCGAGCAGCCGCGCCTGCGAGCTCGCTCGAAAGAGGTCCCGGATCGGAGGAATCTCCGAGACCGGCCGAAGGAACAGGTTGGAGGGGTTTCTCGGAACGAGGTAGAGCGAAAACGCGGCGATCGCCGCGACGAGCAGCCAGAGGACGACGGCGCCCGTGGGAAACCGGACCTTCGAGACGGGCGCGACCGCGGCCGGAGTTTCCCGGACGTGCCCTTCTTCGATCAAGCCGCGGTCGAGCAGATCCGAGATTCCCTTCAGCACGTCTAGGTCCGGGAGGAAGGCGCGCTCCCGGATCTCCCGGACCGTTCGGACGCCGTCGATCCATTTCCAGATCTCGGCTTCTCTCCTCGAGACGACCAAGGTGTCGTCTGCCGACGGCGACCCGGACGTGACGAGCCGCAACGCGTAGGCGCCTCCCGCGCGCCGGAAAACGAGGTCGTTCGACGAGATCTTCTGCTCCGCGGCCGGCAGCTCGTCGAACGTCCGCGCCGCATCGAGGAGGATCGCTTCGGTGGAGATCGGCGTGAAGAACTCCTCGTCGTGATCGACGGTGGAGTGGGGCAGGAAACGGAATCGTCCATCCGTCCAGCCGAAGGCGCCGAACACGATCCGCTGGACCTGGATGCGGAAGGCTTCGCGCAGGTCCTCGGGGCGTACGAGCCGCTCCTCGACGAGCAGCCGCCCGAGCCGCTCCTGCCGCTTCTTCTGCGTCTCCAGCACGATCGCGAGCTGCGCGTCCGAGAGAAGGCCCGCCTTGACCAGCAGGGACCCGAGTCGGTTCTCCAGGGGATGCGTGCGCGATTCGACCGACACCACGCGGCCGGTCAGGAAGCCGACGGCGACCGTGTCCTTCGGTCCTTCGACCGTCAGGATTCCGCTCTTACGCTGCATTCCGAGCATCTGGAAGATGTCGGTCAGCGAAAAGACGCGAAGGTTTCCGTCAAGACTCACGGGTCTGTCTCCAGGCGCCCGCGTTCGCGCCGATCCAGAGCGCGACCGCGACGAGCGCCGCCGCGATCTTTCCGGGAAGCATCTCTCTCGCGGAAGCGAGCGGTCGAAGGTCGAAGAGCCAGGGCCCGGGGAGAGCCAGGGAGAGCGCCAGGAAGAAGAGGACGAGCGTGAAGAATGCAGCGAACGGCTGGTGCGCGAAGAATCGGTGCATGCCGGGCGCGGCGAGAGAGACGAGACGGACGAGTCCGCGCCGGCGCCCGGACCGCCTCCGCGTCTCGCGTGCCTCCTCCTCGCTCGCGTCCCTGGATACATCGTCCCGGCGCAGCGAGAGGCGGACGCACCGGCCGCAATAGAGCGCGGGCCCGCCGTATCGCTTGCAGGCGCGGCAGAAACCTCGGCCGCAGCGCGAGCACTCGTTCGCGACGCCGCGCCGCGACCGGACGGCCGCGAACGCGAGCGCGACGAGAAGCGTGCCCCACGGCGCGAGAGACAGAGGCGAAAGAAGAATCTCCTCCGCGGGCAAACCCGCTTTTCCGGACTTCGGAGGCGCCGGGCTCCTCGGGCCGCCGCGCGCAATGACCCGTTCGCGCGCGGTCGAGAGGCCATACGACGCCGGCACCACGCGCGATATCGAAGGCCGGGAGGACCAGGCGTCGACATCGCGCCGGGAGATCTGAAGCGCCTGGGCCCGGGCCCTCTCCTGACCCTTGAAGTCGTAGACCTCGGACCTCGCGATCGATAGGTTGTAGAACGCTTCGGCCGCCTGCGGCTCGTTGCGGGCGGCTTCCTCGTAGTCCTCGATCGCGCCGGCATAGTCGCCCTCGACGAAACGGACGTTGCCGCGGTTGACGAACGCGCGGTAGTCCTTCGGATCGGCCTGGATCGCCCGCGTGTAGGACGCCTGCGCGCGCGGATAGTCTCCGGAGCGCTCCGCGTACATCGCGAGGAGGAACCAGACGTCGGACTGGTCGGGTGTTCCGGCGGCGATCGAGGACAGCGCGTCTTCGACGCTCGAATCCTCGCGGCGCTCCTCGAGGTCGACTGCCGCGAGGTAGAGCGGGGATCGTCGGATCAGGTTCTCGCGGGCGACCGTGTCGACGAAGAGCGGAAGGAGACCGAGGGCGAGGAGCGCGCCGGCCAGAACGAGCCGCTCCCCTCGCAGCGAATAGGGATAGACGAGCACGGCCCAGTAGAAGAGAAGCCAGGCTGGTCCGAACGTGAAAAACACCGGCAGCATCAGGAGAAGAAGCGCAAGTGGCGTCGAAGCCCGGCGGCCGAAGGGGCGGCTCGCGAGCTCGTCCAGGTCGTGCCAGAGCCGGCGGAAATAGGTCAGGAAGAGGCCCAGGATGGCCGCCACCGCTCCGGCCGCGATGGCGATCGCGACCGCGATCATGAGCGAGGAAAACACCGAAAGACGCGACTCCGCGCTCGCGAAGAGCGTTCCGAACGCGGCTGGAAGCCGGGACAAAGCTTCGCGGAACTGGCCGGTGCGGAATCCGAAGCCGATCCGCGAGGACGCGGCATCGAAGCTCGCTTCGTCCAGCCGGACCGCCGCGTCATAGCCGAACCCGGCGTGCGCCGCCCGCGCTTCCTCCGCTTTCCGGGCCGACTGCAGCGCGGTCCGTGAGTATGCCGTCAGGTGCCGCACGCCCGCTGCGCGCGCCGATCGGATCATCGCCTCGAGCGCGGTCTCCGCGGCGCGGACGTCGTCCTCGTGGAGCGCCGACTGCAGGTCGAACCAGTGCGACCGGTAGACGGCGCGCGTCACCGGCGGCGGAAGAGGCGAAAGGCGCTTGTCCGGCGCCGGTTCGGCCCGAATCGCGCTGGCGACGACGAGACTGACGGCGACGAGCCCGGCCCGTCTACTTCGGGGCGCGACCGACCTCCACATACGCAAGGCGGAGCTCGTACAGGACGCGGGAGAGCAGATCCGACTCCTCGAAGGAGAGGTTTCCGCGCGTCTTTTGTTCGAGCACCGCCAGCCAGTCGATCATCTGCCGCGCGATCGCGAGATCGCGGTGTCTCGGTCCGGCCGCCGGGTCGGAGAGAAGACCGAGCGCCGAGTACGCCGTCGTCGCGAGCGAGCTGACGATGCGGGCGAACTCGCCGTGCGGAAGGCCGGCTGCCTCGGCGTCGGCCGCGGGCGTCGAAGCGGCGGCGTCTTCGGCCGGCGGCGCCGGCGCGGCGGCAGCGGGCGCCGCCGGAGGAGGAGAAACCGGCACGGGGCGCGCCGGCTCGGGCGCGCTGTCCTCGGGCTCGAACCCGGGACGCAGCTCTCCTTCGGGCGTGAACATGCGCCGATCGACGACGCGAATGGGCTTGCCCTCACCTTCGGTCATTGTTTGGGTCCGATTTTAAGGCAATTGACCTCGATCGGCCGCGTTCGCTCGCTATGATTCGCGCGTGTCGGACGCTCTTTCGCGACTCGTCGCTCTCGTCGAGACACTCCGGCGCGAGTGTCCCTGGGACCGGGAGCAGACGCCCGAAACGCTCCGGACGTACGTCCTCGAAGAGTGCTACGAGGTCTTAGACGCGATCGACTCCGGGAGCCCGGACGCGCTCGCCGACGAGCTCGGGGACCTGCTCTTCCAGGTGCTGTTTCTCTCCCGGATCGCCTCGGAACGCGGTTGGTTCGACATCGACGCCGTCGCGGACCGGATCGTCCGAAAGATGACGGAGCGGCACCCGCACGTCTTCGCAGGAGGGTCGGCCGCCGACTCGGAAGAGGTCCGCCGGGGATGGGAGCGGCGCAAACAGCGCGGCTCCGCGTCCGCGGACCCGCTCGGGAGCGTCCCCGTATCTCTTCCGGCGCTCGCCGCCGCCTATCGGATGACTTCACGCGCGGCGGACCTCGGCTTCGACTGGGAAAGAGACGCCGACGTCGCGGAAAAGATCGAAGAGGAGCTGGCGGAATGGCGCGAGGCCGAGCGGGCCGGTGACCGGGAGTCCGAGGAGAAGGAGATCGGAGACCTCCTCTTCTCGATCGTCAACCTCGCGCGGCGGCGGGACGTCGATCCGGAGGGCGCGCTGCGCCGGGCGCAGTCACGTTTCCGCTCGAGGTTTGCAAGAGTCGCTTCGAAGGCGCGGGAGTCGGGGCGCGAGATCGGCGACTTCGACGCCGCAGCGCTGGATCGGTTCTGGGAGGAGGCGAAAGCGGAGGAGTAACCCCTCCTCTAACGCTCCAGGCTCGCGGACTTCGGACTCCGCGCCGCGGACTTCGTGCTCCGCGAAGCGAGCGCGCTGACGGTGACCAGCTGCACGCCGCGGGAGTCGAGTGAAGGCAGCTCCCGCTCGAGGAGCGCCAGCGTCGCGGGATGAGGATGCCCGATCGCGAGCGCGCTCCCGTCCTTCTTCGCTCTTCGGACGAGGTCGCCGAAAGATTTCGCGATTGCGGCCTCGCTTTCGACCGCGTCCAAGAAGACCTTTCGCGAGACGGCGGGTAGGGATTCTTCGTCGGCGATCCGGCGGGCGACGGTCGCCTCGGTCGTCCGGCTGTCCAGCAGGAACAGCCGCCGCGCGGTGAGCACCCGGACAACCGCCCGCATCACGCGTGGATCGGCGGTCGCGGCGGAGCCCATGTGGTTGTTCACGCCGACCGCCCCGGGCACGGTCTCCAAGTCCTCGGCCACGGTTTTCTCGATCTTCTCGTCGCTGTCGGCGCGCAGCACGACGCCCGGCCCGGGACGGATCCGGGGGTAACCGTCCGGCTCCATCGGCAGGTGGAGCAGGACTTCCTTGCCGGACGCGGAAAGCCGCCGCGCGGACTCCGCGCTCGCGGGCAGGCCCGGCAGGACGGCGCCCGCCACCCGGAACGGCCAGCGCGCGATTCGTTCGACGGCGTCCGGGTCGTTGCCGAGATCGTCGATGACGATCGCGATCCGCGCCGGCGCGGCCGGAGTCGGCAGGAGCTCCGGCGCGCGCGTCGGTTCCGTCGGAGGAAGAGCTCGCGGCCGGCGGACCGCATGGCTGGCGACCGGCCGCGGCGCCGCGGGCGAGGGCCGGGGAGGACGGGTCTTGACGTAGAGCGCGATCCCAAGCGCGAGCGCGAGAAGCGCGAAGAATACGGTCGCGGGAGAGATCCGATGCGGAGCTTGCGACAAACGCCCGGGTCCGCTACGCCGCGCGGCGGGCGGCGCCCCGGCGGGCCACCTCGAGACCACGCTCGAGGACCGGGTCGTGCGTCTCGGTCTCGCCGGGGAACGTGATCACGCGTTCGTCCGGAGAAAGCCCCTTTCCGCCGAGGATCGTCCCGGACGGAGACTGGTATCGCCCGACCGTCATATAGACGCTCCCTCCCGAACCGGTCGGCACGAGCCGTTGCACGATCGCCATCCCCGCCGTCGCGGAGCCCACGGTCGTCGCGCTCGCGCGATCCTTCAGGGCCGCGATGAAGACTTCCGCCGGCCCTCCGGTCGCTTCGTCCATCAGGAGGACGGTCCGTCCTTTCCACAGACGGTCACCCGTGGCTTCGAGCGGCTTCAACGGGACCTTGCGGCTGACGACGCGGGCGATCGGTCCCTTTCCGACGAAGAGCGTGGCGGAAGGAGTGACGTCCGCGACTTCGCCGCCGATCGAGCCTCTCAGGTCGAGCACGAGCTTGTCGATCGAGCGATGCCCCGCTTCGTCGATCGCTTTTCGGAGCGCGTCGGCGGTCGCCGAAGTGAACGCCGGGACTTTCACGACGGCGAGGTCCTTTTCCCACTTCGTCTCGACCGGAGGCGGAGCGAACCGCTCGCGGCGCAGCCGCACCGTCACCTTCTTGTCTTCGACGACACGGAAGAGACCGACCTCGACGGTCGTCCCCTCGGGTCCTTCCAGGGCCGACGTGATCTTCCAGAGCGGCGCGTTGCGGAGGTTCTTTCCGTCCACCGCGTGAATCAGGTCTCCCGGCTGAACCTGCTGCTTTTCCGCGGGAGAGCCCGGCAGCGGCGCGACGACGTAGGGGAAACCGCCCCGGCGGGCGACGATGATTCCCGGACCGACCGAGCCTGACGCCTGCTGAGCGCGGAACGCGCTCATGGACGCGGCCGGGACGTAATAGGAGAACGGATCGAGCGCATCCGTCATCCCGTCGTAGGCGCCCTCGAGCAGCGTCTTTGAATCCGTCGGATCGACGTAGTTTCCGCGCGTCAGCGAAAAGACCTCCGAGAAGACCGAAAGGGCCTTCGTCGCGGGGTCTCTTCCCGGTCCGGAATCGACGGCCCGCAGAGACGCGAGAGCGGCGATCGAGATGACCAGAAACAGCAACCGGGAGCGGTTGGATTTCATCGTGGGGATGGTAACACCCGGATTCGGTCGGATCTTCCGGAGTTCCGCGCGGGTTTTGCTACCTCAGCCACGCCACGGGATCGGTCGCCTTCTGTCGATCGCGCACCTCGAAATAAAGACCGGGCTCGTCCTTTCCGGGTCCCGTCCCGACGAGGCCGATCGTCGATCCCGCCGGGACGTACGCTCCAGAGCGGACGGTGATCGCCTGCAGCCACGCATAGAGGGTGAAAACGCCGTCGCCGTGGTCGACGATGACGAGGTTGCCGTACTCCGCCAGCCATTGGGCGTAGACCGCCTTCCCGGCGAAGACCGCGCGGACCGGCGTCGCGGCCGGCAGGGCCAGGGAGATCCCGTTCGACTGCGTCCACGCGTCGAACTTCGGATGGCGGTGGCGACCGAAGGTCTCCGAGAGCGTGCCCCGCGCCGGCCAGTCGAGAACGCCTTTCCACGGACGGATGCCCCCTGCCGGACCGACCGGCTCCTCGGGACGCTGGGAGAGACGCTCGAGCAGTCCCTCGAGGCGGGTCGCCTTGTCGGAGAGGGTCGCCACCTCGCGCCGCTGCGTGTCCGAGAGCGTCCGTTGACGCGCGAGCAGGTTCTCGCGCTCCGTTCGGAGCGAGGCGATGCGGCGCTCTTCGGCGCCGCTCTTCGCGTAGAGCCGATCGGTCTCCGCTTTCAACACTCTCTCGCGCGAAAGACTCGCCTCGAGGCGCGTCTGCGACCCCCGGTGTTCCGTCAGGAGGCGGGCGTCGCGCCGTGCCAGGGAATCCAACCGGGAAACGCTCTCGACGAACGCCGGGACGTCCTTCGCTTCGAGAAGGATCCGGAGATACCCGAATCGTCCGAACCTATGGAGGACGCGGGCGCGGGCGAGAAGATTCCGGCGGCTCTTCTTTCCGGCTTCCTCCGCCGACTTTCGCTCGACCCCGATCTCGGCGAGCCGCGCCGCGTAGTCTTCGCGCAGTCGCGCGAGGAGCTCCTTCTCGCCCGCCGCGATCGCGAGCTGCAGGTCGAGCCGGGAAAGCTCCTCGGACAGAGTCGCCTGCCGGCGGCGGCTCTCGGCGAGGTGCGCTTCGAGCGACGCGATCCGGGATCGCAGGCGCGCCAGATCCGCCTGGCGCTCCGACTCCGCGGTGGACGCCGGCCTCTCCGGCTTTGCGGCCGGAGGCGATGCGCGGGCCGGCAGCAGGAAAAGGAGCGCGGTCGCGAAGCCGGCGGCCGCTCTCATTTCCAGAGGATCGGGCCGGGCGAAGCGGTCCCCGAGAGGAGCGCGCGCAGAGCCGCGGTCGCGTCGGTGATGCCGGGCACGCGCGACGTCGAGAACGGCCGCGAGGCGAAGAAGACTCCCCGAACGAGGTCGGGGTCGAGCGAGCAATGGTCGCCGCTCCAGACGTCGCGGTTGTCCTCGAAGACCGACCCGGTCGGAACCCCGAGCGACGCCTGCCAGGACACGCGATAGCCCGGACGGTTCGCGACGATCAAGTCCGGAATGAGGCGGGGATCGTAGCGCTGGTAGACGTCCTCCCTCTTGAAGACGCGGGAAACCGCGCGCTCCCCCGTCTTCGGATCGGTCAGCTCGAGCAAGCCGCGCGTCAGGTCCTTCCGGAGCCGCTCGTAGTCGGCGCCGGGAGAGACGATCCCGTCTCTCTCGCGTCCGCGCAGGTTGACGTAAACGTCTCCCAGCCCCATCGCGTAGGCGCGGGACTTCGACCAGTCGACCGCCTCCCAGAACGCTCCCCGGGAAAAGAGAGCTTCGAGGTTCTGCCGCCGGGCATTGCCCTTGAGCACGAGGTAGCCCTGGTCGACGAGCCAGGAGTCGTAGTTGACCGAGCGCCGCCACGTCGCGAAGCCGTGGTCCGAGAGCACGAGCAGCGCCGCGTCGGAAGGCAGGGCGCGCGCGGTCTCGCCGACGATCGCGTCCATCGTCTCGTACGATTTCTCGACCGCGTCGCCGTATCGCGCGGCGAGCGCCGCGTCGTAGGCTGGATGCTCCGGATCCCGGAAACGCCAGAAGACGTGCGCGATCCGGTCGGGGAACTCGAAGTAGTACACGAGGAGCCGCCGCTTCTCGGCGACGAGCGAAGCGAGCATGCGGCGATCCTGGGTCACCGTCTGCGCGACGTCCTGCAGGAAAGCGGGCTCCGACAGCGTGCCGGACTGGATCGACCAGGTGTCGATCGCCCAGCCCATCGTCTTGTAGCGGCCGAACCGCCGCAGGAGATCCTTCGCGTAGTGAGATGGCGCCGAGATGTCGAAGCCGGGAGGCAGGCGCTCCGGATCGAACTGGATCGGAGAGACGTAGAGGGCGATTTCGGGCGCGATCGTCTCGACGAGAAACCGCGCGTAGCCGTGCACGGTGATGAGAGGATTCACGCGGAACGCGAGGCTCGTCCAGTCGCTCCACTGCCCGGCGGAGAGCGTCAAGCGGGAGTCGCCCGCCTCGATCGAGAGCCGGTCGCGGGAAGACGAGACGGAGAGCGACATCGGGAGCTCGATCGCGCCCTTGCGCCCGAAGGCCTGGCCCGGAGGACCGACGATCCGGGTCCTCTGGCGGCCCACGTTCGACTCGAGCCGGACGATCTCGATCGAGAAGTCGTTGCCCTCGCGCGGCGAAAAGAAGGGGTCGGAGGTGTAATAGGCCGGCTTGCCGATCCGGCCGGAGAGGTCCGGAACGCCGAGGCCGGAGAGGAGTCTCCCTCCCCGGAAAGACTCGGGAGGAAACGTGACCGGCATGCGCATGACCGTCGCCGGCCGCGCCGTGGATTCCGACCAGAACGTCGTCCCCCGCCGGTTGCTCTCGATCGACGGCCGCGTCGCCGGCAGCCACGCCGACGCGGCGGCGAAGGCGGCCGCGGCCGCTCCCGCCGCGATGAGGAAAAACGCGGCCGCCGCGATCCTCCGGCGCCTTCCCGCGAAAACCGCTCCCGGAACGAGGAGGATGGCTGCCACGGCCGCGGCCGCCGCCGCCGGGGTCTTTCTCCCCAGCAGGAACGGCACCTCGCGGTCCTGGGCGACCGCGAACGTCGGGGTCATGTCGCTCGGATTGCGCTTCAGGAAGTCGAAGATCTGGTGCCCGCCCGGATCGAGACCCGTCGAAAAGGACGTCCACGAGACCGGAGTCTGCGGCGGGACCGGCGGAGTGAGCGGAGAGAAACCTCCCCGGGCGGCGAGCGCCGAAAGATTGGGAAGGCGGCCGGCCGTCATCATCGACTGGACGATCCCCGCATCGACGCCGTCGAAGGCGAGAACGACCACGCGCGATGGAGGCGCGGCTGCGAGAGCTCCCGCCGTCAACGCGACCGCGATCAGATGCACGCGTTCAGTGTACGGGGAGAGCCCGGGTGATTGAAGGCCTGATAGCTTGACTTCCGTGGCCACCCGAACCGAAGACCTCTCGACGCTCCTCGCGCGGATTCCCGATCCCGCCATCCGTTCCCTCTTCACTCCGGAGTTCATCCTCTGTTCCGAGGAATTCGACCGCTTCACGGTGGACATGCTTCTGAAGCTCGTCTCCGATCTCGGGTTGACCGACGTTCTCTCCCGCGGGACGACGGTGGGAGAGGTCCTCGCCGACCGCGGCTGGACGCCGCGGGCCGCGATCCCCGTGACCTGGTTCTTCCGGAAGCTCGCAGCCGAAGGAGAGCTCGCCTTGGAGGGCTCGGGCGCGGACGCCGTCTACCGATCCCGCGGAACGCTCCCCGCGGGCGAGCCGGATCGGTCGGAAGCGCGCTCGCTCGCGCTCGACCCGCGATCGGCGCCTCCCTTCGCCGTGGTGCGCGCGATGGTCGAGCACGTGCCCGCGTTCCTGCGCGGCGAGCTCTCGGGAGAGGAGGTGCTCTTCCAGCCCGGGAAGCTTCCGCTCTGGTTCGACTACTTTTCCAACGACAACCTCCTGTACCAGATCAACAACCGGCTGGGAGCGGAGGCGGTCGCGCGCGCTCTCCCGATCGGACGGCCGGCCGACGTGGTCGAGATCGGCGGAGGGTCCGGCTCCGCCGCGCTCGCGGTCGCCGAGCGTCTCGCGCGCGACGGCGCTCTTTCGCGCATCCGCCGGTACGTTTTCACGGAGATCGTTCCGACGTTCCTGCGCCGGGCCGAGCGGACGATCCGGTCGCGCTGGCCGGCGCTCGCGGCCGAGTTCCGGAAGCTCGACATGGATCGTAATTTCGCGGCGCAGGGAGTCGAGCCGGCGTCCGCCGACGTCGTGTATGCCGTCAACACGGTCCACATCGCCCGAGATCTCGCCGCCGCGCTCGCACGGATCCGGGAAACCCTCCGGCCCGGGGGCGTCGCCGTTTTTTCGGAATGCGTCCGGCCGTTCGAAGGTCAGCCGATCTACGTCGAGTTCGTCTTCAACTTCCTCGAGAACTTCACGGGCGTCGCCACGGACCCGGCGACGCGCCCGAACCACGGTTTCCTGACCCCCGAAAACTGGCGCCGGTCGCTCGCCGCGGCCGGCTTCGAGAAGCCCGAAATCCTCCCGGACGTCGAGAACCTGGCAAAGCACTACGACGCATTCTTCGTCGCCGCGGTGTCGGCGCGCCGGCCGCGGTCCCGACCGTAATTCCTTGACTTCCGGTCCGGACCTGTTAGTATCCCCCTCCCGGGGATAGGGAAGGAGGCGCCCGACGAAACAGACTCTCAGGCGGAAACCCGCGCTCGGTCGTCCGGAGTCGAGTGTTGCAAACCTGCCAAAGAACGTCCGCTCGGACCTCGATTCCCGGCTTGCCCGTATCGAGGGACATGTCTCCGCAATCCGTCGGATGCTCTCCGCTGGCGACGACTGCGACTCTCTGCTCGTTCAGGCATCCGCTGTTCGGTCTGCTTTGAACGGCGTTCTCGTTGGGTTGATGGAGGCGCACCTCGAGTCCTGCGTCGTCCCTTGCGCCCGAACCGGCAGGAGCGATGAAGCAATCGGTCGGTTTCGGCAGGCCCTCGAGACGGTCCTCAAGAGGTCTTGAGGACATGGACGGTGCCGTCAATGCGAAGTTCCTGAGCGCGGGCGCGGTCACCTCGGCAATCGCGGCCTCGATCTGCTGTTTCGGCCCCCTCGTCCTCGCGGCGCTGGGCGTGGGCGGCGGGGCGCTGCTCGTCAAGCTCGAGCCTTTCCGGCCGTACGCGCTCGCGACAGCCGCGCTGTTCCTCGGAGCGGCCTTCTATTTGAGTTATCGCGATGGTGCCCGGGAGGAGTGCGCGCCCGGCTCCGCGTGCACTCGCCCATCGAGCCGGAGAAGCCAGAGCATAGCGTCGTCGTGCTGGCGGCAGCGTTTCCTTACTTTTTCAGGTGGCTTTTCTAACGAATCTCAGGAGGTCCATCATGAAGAAGCTCTCGATCGCGCTCGTTGCGGTGGTCGTTGCGTGGCCTCTCCTGGCCGCAACGAGGACGGCGGCTTTCGAAGTGAGCGGCTGGACCTGCGGCTCCTGCGCCGTCGCGACGCGGATTGCGCTGAAGAAGCTCGACGGCGTCCAGGATGTGAAGACGGATCCCGAAAAGAACGAAGCGCGCGTCACGTACGACGACTCGAAGGTCACGACCGACAGGATGGTCGAGGCCATCGCGAAGCTCGGCTACAAAGCGACGCTCAGGAACGGCGGCGGCGCGGCCGGTTCGCCGCGAGCTCCGATCGATGCGCCTCCGAACGCCGTGAAGAGCCTCCCTGCCGAACGCGTCAGCTTCTTCGAAGTGCCCCTCGAGTGCGGCGCCGCGGAAGGACTGGGCTGCGGCTCTGCAGCAAAGCCGATCCTGACCGAGCTCGACCGAAACGCCCGGATCGCGGAAGCCCGGAT